>NZ_MSJQ01000046.1 GCF_014596515.1 Streptomyces sp. CBMA156 | reverse complement strand
GCATCGGCCGCAGGGCCGGGCGGGCCTTCTTCGGCGCGGGCGCCCGCTCGCCGCCGGGCAGCACGGCCGCGAGGGCCGCGACCGTGGGCGCGTCGAACAGCGTGCGGATCGGCAACTCCGCGCCGAGGGTGGCGCGGATGCGGCTGACCAGCCGGGTGGCGAGCAGGGAGTGGCCGCCGAGGTCGAAGAACCGGTCGTCGATGCTGACCGCCGGCACGCCCAGCACCTCGGCGAACAGGGCGCAGAGCTCCCGCTCGCGCTCGGTGCGCGGGGCCCGGCCCTCGGGCGCCCCGGTGTACTCGGGCGCGGGCAGGGCGCGGCGGTCGACCTTGCCGTTGGCGGTGACCGGCAGGCCGTCCAGGACGACCACCGCGGCCGGGAGCAGGTAGGTGGCGAGGCGGTCCGCGACGAAGGCGCGCAGTTCGCCGGGCGTGGCCTTGCCGGTGGCGTACACCACGAGGCGCTTGTCGCCCGGCTGGTCCTCGCGGACCACCGCGAGCGCCTGGCCGACCTGCTCGTGGGCGGTGAACGCGGCCTCCACTTCGCCGAGTTCGATCCGGAAGCCGCGGATCTTGACCTGGTCGTCGGCGCGGCCGAGGAACTCCAGCACGCCGTCGGCGGTCCAGCGGGCGAGGTCGCCGGTGCGGTACATCCGGCTTCCGCTCTCGCCGAACGGGCAGGCGACGAAGCGTTCGGCGGTCAGGCCGGGGCGGCCGACGTAGCCGCGGGCCAGCCCGGCTCCGGCGATGTACAGCTCGCCCGCGACGCCGGCCGGCAGCGGGCGCAGCCCGGCGTCCAGCACGTACAGCCTGGTGTTCGCGAGCGGGCGGCCGATCGGCACCGTGTCCGGCACCGCCGCGGCGAGCGGCATCGGGTACTGGGTCGCGCACAGGGTGGTCTCGGTCGGCCCGTAGAGGGCCCGCACCGCGATGCCGGGGACGGCCTCCAGCACCCGGCGAACGGCCGGGGCGGAGACCACGTCACCGCCGGTCAGCACCTCGCGCACGCCGGCGAAGATGCCCGGGTCCTCCTCCGCGATGACCCGGAACAGACCGGCGGTGACGTGCACATGAGTGAGCGCGTGGACCCGGACCAGCTCGCGGATCGCGGCCGCGTCCAGGTCGCCCCGCGGTGCCACGACCACTTGGCCGCCGGAGAGCAGCGGCACCCAGATCTCGTAGGTGGAGGCGTCGAAGGCGTGCGGCGCGTGGAACAGCACCCGCAGGCCCTCGTCGGGCCGCCAGCACGGGTCGGTGGCGAGCTGCACCACGTCCCGGTGGCTGATCGCGATGCCCTTGGGCTCCCCGGTGGAGCCGGAGGTGAACATCACGTACGCGAGCTGCTCCGGGTGCGGCGCGGTGCGGTGGGCGCGCCGTTCGCGCGGACCGTCGGACCAGCCCGCGGTGAGCGGCAGGACGGGGCAGGGGGCGTCGGTGGCCAGCAGGTGGCTCCGGTGCGCCGGGTCGACCAGGACGAGTGCCGCGCCGGTGTCGGCGGTGATCCGCCGCAGCCGCTCGGCCGGGTGCCGGTCGTCCAGCGGGACGTAGCAGCCGCCCGCCTTGGCCACCGCGAGGATCGCGGTGAGCAGGTCGGCGGAGCGGTCCATCAGCAGGACCACCGGCGCCTCGGCGCCGACCCCGGCGGCGGCCAGGCGGGCGGCCAGGTGCTCGGCCCTGGAGTCCAGTTCGGCGTAGCTGAGGGTGCCGTCCTCGGAGACCACCGCGGGTGCGTCGGGGGTGGCGGCGGCCTGGGCCTCGAACAGCTCGGGGAGGGTCGCGTCCGGGACGGGCGAGGCGGTGTCGTTCCAGCCGGTGAGCAGCTGCTCGCGCTCGGCCGGGCCGAGGATGTCGATGGCGCCGATCGGCGCGTCCGGGGTGGCCGCGGCGGCGCGCAGGACCCGCAGCAGCCGCTCGCCGAGGGCGGTCGCGGTGGCGTGGTCGAAGAGGTCGACGGCGTACTCGACCGCCACCGTCAGGCCCGCCCCGGGGCCCTGCTCGGTGAAGCGGAACGACAGGTCGAACTTGGCCACGTCCAGTTCGAAGGGGTGCTCCGCGCAGCCCAGGTCGCCGAACGCGGCGGGCACCGTGGCCCGGCTCTCCAGCGCGACCAGGGTCTGGAAGAGGGGGTGGCGGGCGGGGGTGCGGGTGGGGTTGAGGTGTTCGACGAGGCGTTCGAAGGGGATGTCCTGGTGGTCGTAGGCGTCCAGGTCGGTGCGGCGGATCCGGTCGAGGAGTTGGTGGAAGGTGGGGTCGCCGCTGGTGTCGGTGCGCAGGGGGAGGGTGTTGACGAAGAAGCCGACGAGGTCGTCGAGGGCTTCGTCGGTGCGGCCGGCGACGGGGGTGCCCAGGGGGAGGTCGGTGCCGGCGCCGAGGTGGGTGTAGAGGGTGGCGACCGCGGCCTGGAGGGCCATGAACAGGCTGGCGTTCCGTGCCGTCGCCAACGCGGTGAGCGCGCCGTGCAGTCCGGCGTCGACGGTGACCTCCACCAGGCCGCCCCGGTGCCCCGGCACGGCCGGGCGGGCGCGGTCGTACGGGAGCGCCAGTTCCTCCGGGGCGTCGGCCAGGGTCTGCTGCCAGTAGGCGAGTTGCTCGCTCAGCAGGGCACTGGGCCGTTCGTCGGTGCCGAGCAGTTCGCGCTGCCAGAGGGTGTAGTCGGCGTACTGGACCGGCAGCGGTTCCCGCTGCGGTGCGGTGCCGGCGGATCGGGCCCGGTAGGCCTCGGCGAGGTCGCGGAACAGCGGGGCGACGGACCAGCCGTCGCCGGCGATGTGGTGCATCAGCACCAGCAGGACGTGCTCGTCGTGCGGCAGCGAGATCAGGGTGGCGCGCACCGGCAGGTCGTGGGCGAGGTCGAAGAGCTCCCCGCCGGCCGCGAGCAGCGCGGTCCGCAGCTCCTCCTCGTCGGCCACCGTGACCTGCCGAAGAGCCAACTCGCCTGCTTCGGCCACCAGTTGCCGCGGCTGCCCGTCGGTGGTCGGGAAGACGGTGCGCAGCACCTCGTGCCGCTCCACCACGTCCCGGACGGCCCGCTCCAGGGCGGGGGCGTCGACGGCGCCGGTCAGCCGGACCGCGACGGGGGTGTTGTAGAGCGCGCTCGGCCCCTCGAACTGCTCGATGAACCAGAGGCGTTGCTGGGCGGAGGAGAGCGGTACGCGCTCGGGCCGCTCGGCGCGGCGCAGGGGCGGGCGGGCCGCCGCGGAGTCGGGCAGCGCGGCGGCCAGCAGGGCCACCGTCGGGTTGTCGAAGAGCGCGCGGATCGGCAGTTCGGCGCCGAGCCCGGCCCGGATGCGGCTGATCAGCCGGGTGGCGAGCAGCGAGTGCCCGCCGCGGTCGAAGAAGTTGTCGTCGATGCCGGTCCCGGCCAGCCCGAGGACCTCGGCGAACAGCGCGCACAGGGCCCGCTCGGTGGCGTCGCGCGGCTCGCGTCCGCCGTCGGCGCCGTGGTAGTCGGGCGCGGGCAGGGCCTTGCGGTCCACCTTGCCGTTGGGGTTCACCGGCAGCGCGTCGAGGACGACGATCGCGGCCGGCAGCATGTAGCCGGGCAGCCGGTCGGTGACGAAGGCGCGCAGTTCGCCGGCCCGCACCTCGCCGGTGACGTACGCGACCAGGCGCCGGTCGCCCGGCTGGTCCTGGCGGACCGCCGCGCAGACCTGGCCGACCGCCGGGTGGGCGCTGAACGCCGCCTCCACCTCGCCGAGTTCGATCCGGAAACCGCGCAGCTTGACCTGGTCGTCCGCCCGCCCGACGAACTCCACTTCGCCGGTGGGGGTCCAGCGCACCACGTCGCCGGTGCGGTACATCCTGCCGCCGCTCTCGCCGAACGGGCAGGCGACGAAGCGTTCGGCGGTCAGGCCGGGGCGGCCGACGTAGCCGCGGGCCAGGCCGGACCCGCCGATGTACAGCTCGCCGGCCACGCCGGCCGGCACCGGGCGCAGCCCGGCGTCCAGCACGTACAGCCGGGTGTTGGGCAGCGGGCGGCCGATCGGCACCACGTCGGGCACCTCGGCGGCGGAGGCCATCGGGAAGCGGGTCGCGAAGGTGGTGGTCTCGGTCGGCCCGTAGACGTTGACCAGCCGCAGCCCGGGGCAGCTGTCCAGCACCCGCCGCATGGCGGCCGGCGAGGCGATGTCGCCGCCGGTCCACACCTCCTGGAGTCCGGCGAAGGTCTCCGGGGCCTCGGCGGCCAGCACGTTGAAGAGGCCGACGCTGATCCAGGCGGAGGTGGTCCGTTCCTGGCCGATCACCGCCGCCAGCTCGGCGATCCCGAGCCGGCCGGCCGGGGCGATCACCAGCTGTCCGCCGGAGAGCAGCGGCGTCCAGATCTCGTAGGTGGAGGCGTCGAAGGCGGAGGGGGCGTGCACCGGCAGCCGCTCGTGGCCGCCCCCGGTGAAGGTGCCGCCGAGCGCGAGGTCCACCACGGAGCGGTGGGTGACGGCGATGCCCTTGGGTCTGCCGGTCGATCCCGAGGTGTGCATCACGTACGCCAACTGCTCGGCGTCCAGCGGCAGTCCGAGGTTCTCGGGGTGCTCGTCCGCGTGCGGGTCGAGCACCGTCAGCCCGGCCAGCGCGGGGTGGTCGCGGTGCGCGGCGTCGGCCAGTACCAGCCGGGCGCCGGTGTCCGCGAGGACGGTCCGTAGCCGGTCGGCGGGCTGGGCGTCGTCCAGCGGTACGTAGCAGCCGCCGGCCTTGAGCACGGCCAGGATCGCCACCACCTGGGCGGCCGAGCGGTCGATCATCAGCGCGACCGGCGTCTCGGTCCCGGCCCCGGCCTCGACCAGCCGCAGCGCCAGCCCGTTGGCGCGGGCGTTGAGCCGGGCGTACGTCAGCTCGGCGTCCTCGGCGGTGAGCGCGGGCGCGTCCGGGGTCTCGGCGGCCCGCGCCTCGAACAGCCCGGGCAGCGAGCCGGCCGGCAGGGGCGCGCTGGTGCCGCTCCACCCGATCAGCCGGGTGCGCTCGGCCGCTGTCAACACCTCGACGGTGCCGACGAGTTCGGCCGGGTCGGCGACGATCCGGTCGAGCAGGGCGAGGAAGCGGTCCAGCAGGGCTCGGGCCTCGTCGGCGGTGAAGGCGTCAGGCCGGTGGTCCAGGCGCAGCTGGAGGCCGTCGCCGGGGGTGAGGGCCAGCACCAGCGGGTAGTGGGCGCTGTCGACGTCCTCGACCAGGGTGACACGGGTGGCGCCGCTCGGGTCGGCGGCGTCCAGGGCGGACGGGTCCGGGTAGTTGCCGTACACCGTGACGGTGTCGAACAGGCTGCCCATACCGGCGAGTTGCTGGATCTCGGTGAGGCTGAGGTGCTGGTGGTCCAGCAGGGCGGACTGCTCGTGCTGGAGGCGCAGCAGCAGCTGCCCCCAGCTCTCCGCCGAATCCAGGCGCACCCGCACCGGCACGGTGTTGATCAGCAGGCCCATCATCCGCTCCACGCCGGGCAGGTCGTGCGGCCGGCCGGAGACGGTGGTGCCGAACAGCACGTCCTCGCGCCCGGTCAGCCGGGCCAGCAGCACGCCCCAGGCCGCCTGGACCAGGGTGTTGAGGGTGACGCCGTACCGGCGGGCGGTGCGGGCGAGGGCCTCGGTGGTCTCCGGGGAGAGGCCGGTGTGCAGGCGCAGCGGCAGCTGCGGGGCGGCGGCGGAACGGGCGGGGGCCAGCAGGGTGGGTTCGTCGGCGCCGGCCAGCGCCTGTGCCCAGGCGGCGTGGGCGGCCGTGCCGTCGCGCCGGGTGAGCCAGTGCAGGTAGTCGCGGTACGGGGCCGCCGGGGCCATCGGCCGCTCGAAGTACAGGCCCCACAGCTCCTCGGCGAACAGCGGGGTGGACCAACCGTCCAGCAGGATGTGGTGCGCGGAGGCGATCAGCCGGTGGCGTCCGGGGGCGAGCCTGAGGAGGGTGTAGCGCAGCAGCGGTGGCCGGGCGAGGTCGAAGCGGCGGCCGTACTCGGCGGCGGCGGTCCGGGCGGCCTCCGCCTCCGGGTCGGCGTGGGTGCTCAGGTCGACGACGGTGAAGGGCAGGTCGACGCCGTCCGGGACGGCCTGCACCGGAGGGCCGTCGGGCCGCTGGTGGAACGCGGCCCGCAGGTTCGGCTGGCGTACCAGCAGCGCCTCGGCGGCGGCGCGCAGCCGGTCGGCGTCCAGCGGGCCGGTGAGGTCGAAGGTGACGACCGAGGTGTAGACGTCCGCGCCGTCGGCGTCGTACGCCGAGTGGAAGGCCATGCCCTGCTGGAGCGGCGAGGTCGGCCAGACGTCGGCCAGGCGGGCGGGGGCGTGGTGGGCGGCCAGCCCGTCCAGCTCGCCCTGGGTGAGGGCGGCCAGCGGGAAGTCGGAGGGGGTGTGCCCGCCGGCGTCCGGCCGTTCGGCGTGCTCGGCGAGCGCGCCCAGCGCGGTGAACCAGGCCTCGGCGAGGGCGCGCACCCGCTCCTCGGAGAGCAGCCCGGCCGCGTACGACCACTGGGCGACCAGCAGCGGGCCCTGCGGGGTGTCCACGGTGGTGGCGTCCAGGCCGAGCACCCGGCCGAGCGCGAGGCCGGTCGCGGCGCCCTCGGTCATCGCCTCGCTGCCGGCGAGCACGTCCTCGGCGGTGACGCCCTCGGGCGCGAAGCGGCCCAGGTAGTTGAACTCGACCTGCGGGTCGGCGTACCCGGCGAGGACGCCGGCGGTGTCCGGGTTGAGGTGGCGCAGCAGGCCGAAGCCGATGCCGTTGTCCGGGACGGCGCGCAGCTGCTCCTTCACCCGGCCGAGGGCCCGGCCCAGCTCGGGGCCGGCCGCGGTGACCTCGGACCAGGCCGGCGCCCCGGGGGCGAGCCGGACGGGGTGGACGGAGGTGAACCAGCCCGCGGTGCGGTGCAGGTCGACGCCGTCGACGACCTCCTCGCGGCCGTGGCCCTCCACAGTGACCAGCACGGCGCCGTCGGGGCCGGTGGTCTCCAGGCCGCGCCAGTGGCCGAGGGCCAGCGCCAGGCCGGTCAGCAGCACGTCGTTGACCTGGGCGTGGTACGCGGCGGTGACCTTGGTGAGCAGCGCCCCGGTGGTCCCGGCGGGCAGCACGAGGCGCAGCACGCCCTCGGTGGCGTAGGTGTCCCGCGCCGGGTCCAGCGGGCGGTCGCCGAGCAGCGGGTCCGGGGTGGCCAACGCGGCCTCCCAGAGCGGGAGTTCGGCGGCCCGGCGGCCGCTCCGGGCCTCGGTGGTGAGCCGCTGGGCCCAGCGGCGGAAGGAGGTGGGCACCGGCGCGAGCTCGACGGCGCGGCCCTCGCGCAGGGCGGCGAGCGCGCCGAGCAGGTCCTCCTCGACGATGCGCCAGGTGACGCCGTCCACCACCAGGTGGTGGATCACCAGCAGCAGCCGCGAGGGAAGTTCGGGACCGGCGTCGAAGTGTACGGCCCGGACCATCCGGCCGTCCTCGGGCGACAGGCGCTCGCGGGCGGCCGCGGTTTCGGCGCGCAGCGCCTCGGCGGTGGCCGGGCCCTCGACCCCGGTCAGCACGTCGGCGGCCGGGACGGCGCCGGGCTTGGGCACGTGCAGCGTCCAGGGACGCTCGGCGAGCGGGGAGGTGCGGGCGCGGAACAGGTCGTGGTGGTCGAGCAGTGCCTGGACGGCGGCGGTCAGGTGCTCCCCGGGCGTGCCGGCGGGCAGGGTGAGCAGGGTGGACTGGTAGAAGCTCTCCACCGCGCCGTGCTGGGCGGCCAGCCAGTGCACGATCGGCGTCGGCGGCACCTCGCCCAGGCCCGCCCCGGCGGGCTCGACGGCCGCCGGCCCCTCCAGCGGACGGGCGATCCGTGCCAGCGCCTCGACGGTCGGGGCGAGGAACACCGCGCGCGGGGTCAGCCGCAGGCCCGCCCGCCGGGCCCGGGAGACCAGCTGGATGGCCACGATGGAGTCGCCGCCCAGCTCGAAGAAGGAGTCCGTGACACCGACCCTGGGCAGGCCCAGCACCTCGGCGAACAGCCGGACCAGGGTGTGCTCCCGCTCCCCGGCGGGGGCCCGGCCGCCCTCCTCTCCGGTGCCGAACGCCGGCACGGGCAGGGCGCGCCTGTCCACCTTGCCGTTGGGCGTGAGCGGCAGCCGGTCGAGCACCACGACGGTCGGCACCATGTGGTCGGGCAGCCGCTCGGCGCAGTGCGCCCGCAGCTCGGCCGGATCGGCGGCGCCCACCGTGTAGCCGACCAGCCGGCGCTCGCCCGGGCGGTCCTCGCGCACCAGCACCACGGCCTGGCGCACCCCGGGGTGGGCGGAGAGGGTCTGCTCGATCTCGCCGGGCTCCACCCGGAAGCCGCGGATCTTCACCTGGTCGTCGGCCCGGCCGAGGAAGTCCAGTTGGCCGTCCGGGCGGAGGCGGCCGAGGTCGCCGGTGCGGTACATCCGGCTCCCGGGTTCGCCGAACGGGCAGGCCACGAAGCGCTCGGCGGTCAGGCCGGGCCGGCCCAGGTAGCCGCGCGCCAGATGCGGTCCCGACACGTACAGCTCGCCGACGGTGCCCGGTTCGACCGGGCGCAGCCGCTCGTCCAGCACATGGATCCGTACGTCCCGGCAGGGGTGGCCGATCGGGGGCTGCTCGGCACCGGTGAGCGGCTCGCTCATGCTGACGATGACGGTGGCCTCGGTCGGCCCGTAGCTGTTGAGCATCAGCCGGCCGCGGCCGCAGCGGGCGGCCAGCTCGCGGGAGACCGCCTCGCCACCGCCGATCAGGGTGCGCAGCGAGGGCATCGGCAGGTCGGGCAGGGTGGAGATCATCGCGGTGGCGATGTCGGCGTGGGTGACGCCGTACCGGTCGATCAGGGCGGCCAGCGGCTCGCCGACCAGCTCGCTCTGCTCGCGCGGCAGGACGAGCGCGGCGCCGGTGGTGAGCGCCACGGACAGGTCGGAGACCGAGACGTCGAAGCTGAGCGAGGAGGCCTGGAGCACCCGGCTGCCGGGGCCGACCCCGGTCGCGGCGACCTGGGTGGCGACCATGCCGGGCAGCCCGGTGTGGGTGACGGCCACCCCCTTGGGCCGGCCGGTGGAGCCGGAGGTGTAGATGACGTACGCGGTGTTCAGGGCGCTCACCGGCCGGACCCGCTCGGCGGCGGTGAAGGGCGTGCCGGGGCGGGCTTCGAGCTCGGCGCGGTGCTCGGCGGAGTCCAGCAGCAGCCGGGGGGTGCCGGTCCCGGGCAGCTGCCCGGCGGCCTCGGCGGTGGTGAGCACCAGGTCGGCCCCGGAGTCGGTCAGCATGTGGCGCAGCCGCTCGGCCGGGTAGGCCGGGTCGGCGGGCAGCCAGGCGGCGCCGGTCTTGGCGACGGCGAGGATCGCGGCGACCGCCTCGGGGGACTTGGGCAGGGCCAGCGCGACGACGTCCTCGGTGCCCAGGCCGCGGGCGGCGAGCACCCGGGCCAGCCGGTTGGCGCGGGCGTCCAGATCGGCGTAGCTGAGGGTGGTGTCCTCGGCGTACAGCGCGGGGGCGTCCGGGGTGCGGGCGACCTGGGCGTCGACCAGCTCGGTGAGGGTCGGACGGGCGTCGGGACGGGCCGTCCCCGCCCTGGCCAGGCGGGCGGCCAGGGCGGTCGGGGAGGGCGCGTCCAGCAGGGCGGACGGCGTCAGGCGGACGCCGAACCCGGCGTGCACGCGGTCCAGCAGCCGTTCGGCGGCGGCCCGGTCACCGCCCAGGTGGTGGAAGTCCGCCGCGGGGTCGACCGACTCGCGGCCGAGCACCTCCGCGAACAGTCGGCACAGCACCTCGGCCGGATTCGGCCGCTGGTCGGCTCTGTGCGTCTGCTGGACCCCGGACATGTGACTCTCTCCCTCGTGCGGCTGGCCCCCGCGGTGGCGGGAGTGGCTGGCTGGGTTGACCTCGGGGCGGTCGGCCCGGTGGTCGGCGGAGCGATGTTCTGGTCGTGGTGCGGTGGTGTGCTGTGCGGTGGTGCCGGTGCCGGGGTGGTGCGGGCAGGACGGTGCCGACGGTGCCGGGTGGCGGCGGGGCGCGACGGTGCCGGCCGATGCACGCGCGTAGACGCGGGGCACGGGACGACGCCGGCGGCGTGACGGTGCGGCCGCGCGGCGTGGGGTGCTGCGGAGGTGTGGGCACTGCGGTGGCGTGGGTGGTGCGGTGGCGTGCCGGTGCCGGCGGGCTCCGGGTGAGTGGGGCTGCGCCGGGACGTGCCGTGCCGTTCCGTGCCGGAGCGGGAACGGCCGGGTGAGCGGCCTCGCGGCTCAGGGCCGGGGGACGGCAGCGCGGTGGTGCCGGCGGACCGGCGGGCGGTGCGCGGCGGCCGGGATCAGCTCTCGGCCAGGTGCGCGATCAGGCTCTTCGGCCGCAGGTCCTGCCAGTTCCGCTCGACGTAGTCGAGACAGTCCTGCCGTCCGGCGGTGCCGAAGACCTGCTGCCAGCCGGCGGGCACCGGGCTGAAGGCCGGCCAGAGCGAGTGCTGCCCCTCGTCGTTCACCAGGACGAGGTAGCTGGCCTCGGCGTCCTCGAACGGGTTCGCCATGGTCGGGGTTCCTCTCTGTTCGGAGCACTGCGGGACAGGGGCTGAGCGGCGGCACGGTGGAGAGACGGAGCGGAGGAGCGGGCCGGAGCCTCGGCTCACGGACCCCAGCCGGAGTCGGCCTGCGGCCCGGCGACGGCGGTGACGAAGCCCGCGGCCGGGTGCGGCTGGGTGTGGAGCTGGAGTTGGAGGCCCACCACGGCGGTCAGCAGAACGGCGAGAATCCCGAGCATCTTGTGGATGCGAACGGCAGGGTTGGTCATCGCGACATCCTCTTCCTGAGGAGGGCGGTCTGCCCTCTTCGCTCTGCCCCGCATCCTGCCGAAGGCCCAAACGGGCTTGGAAGCTCTGGTTGTGATCGTGAACACGCAATGCGGGAACCGGAAGCCCGGGCAGATGATGTCAAACGCAGACAGAAGCGATCCAAAGCACACCTGGCTCTGTCAGATCAGTGGTGGGGGACCAGCGCGGAGCGGCGACGGCGGACGGTGGAGGCGGTCACTCCGCCGCGCCGGGATCCGAGCCCCGGAGCAGGTCCTCCCGGACGGCGGGCCAGTCCTCCACCCACGGCCGTCCGGCTCCGGCCGGCGACTCCAGGGCGAGGGTCGCCAGGTAGGCGCGCTTGAGTGCGGCCCGCTCGTCCTGCACCCGGCCCGAGGCCTGCTCGATCCGGCGCAGCCGGGCGTGCAACCGCTCCAGCGCGCCCCCGCCCGTCAGCAGGCGCCGCGCCTCGGGCCCGAACCGGAAACCGGGGGACAGCAGCGGCCAGGCCGACCGCCAGACCCGGAACACCTCGCGGTGGCCCGGCCCCCACTCCCGCTCGGCCCGGGACAGCCGCTCCAGTGCGGCCCGCTCGGTCGGCGCCGTACAGGTCTCGCGCAACGCCCGCGCGAGCGCCCCCCAGTCCTCGCCGGGGGCGTGCCGCAGCGCGGCGTGCAGCAGGTGGGCCACCGACCCGTGCAC
>NZ_MSJQ01000458.1 GCF_014596515.1 Streptomyces sp. CBMA156 | reverse complement strand
ACGAGGGCCGGCGCCCGAGCCGGCGCGAGGAGGGCCGGCCCGGCGGATGAGCTGGCGTCGGCGCCGCCCCGCCCGGCGGTCCGTGACGCGGGCGGGGCGGCCGGGTCCGGGATGGCCGGGGACCGGCTGACCTGGCAGGATTCCCGCTGACCGGTGTCGCGGGGGCCGCTCGGTGGCTCTCCGATCGGCACTCCCCGCAACCGAAGGACCACCCCGTGACCACTCCCACCACCGTCGTCGTCGAGCGGGCGGACGACCGGAACCGGTACGAGATCCTCGTCGACGGCAAGCTCGCCGGCTTCACCGAGTACCGGGACCACGACGCCCAGCGCGTCTTCTTCCACACCGAGATCGACGAGGCCTTCGCCGGCCAGGGCCTCGCCTCGCGCCTGGTGCAGGAGGCCCTCACCGACGTGCGCGCGGCCGGGAAGCGGATCGTGCCGATCTGCCCGTACGTCGCCAAGTTCCTGCTGAAGCACGAGGAGTTCGGCGACATCACCGACCCGGTGACCCCGGAGGTCAAGGGCTGGCTGCGCACCCAGCTGTACTGACACTCCCCGCGGTACTGACCCGCCCGGCTGGGACGGGCCCGGGGCACCGCCCACCCCTGGCCCGTCCGGCCCGTCCGACTGGCCCGTCCGACTGGTTCACCCGGCCCCGAGGTGGGGTCGTTGGGCCCTTGGCCGGGGGCCGTGGGGCCGAGATCCTGGTCGCCGGATTGCGCCGACTGGGAGTGGAAGGGCCTGGTGATGGGCGAGTTGGTCATGGTGAGGGCGTTCGACGGGGTGCCTGGCGAGGTGCTGGCCGAGGCACGGGCCCGGGTGGCCGCCGCGGCGGCCGCTCCGGGGGTCGGGACACTGGTGGAGGCACTGCGGATCAGGCTCGCGGCCGTGGCCGGGGGTGTGCTGGCGCAGGTGAACGCCGAGGTGGACGGCCGGCGGGTGCGCGTCCAGGCGGCCGCGGCCGGGCCCGGTGACTCCCTCGACCGGGTCAGCGAGGCGCTGCGCGGCAGGATCAGGGCCGTCACCGGGGCCTGGGCACCGCGCCCCTGGCCCGGCCACCGTGCGGCGGCGCCCGCCGGGCCGGCCGGGGAGTCCGGGGAGTCCGAACTCACCGTGGTCCGGCGCAAGGAGCCCTCGCTGGTGTGGTGTTCGCCGGAGGCCGCCGCCCGGACCATGGACGCGATGGACTACGACATCCACCTGTTCACCGATCCGGCGACCGAGACCGACGCCGTGGTCTACCGGGTCGGGCCGACCGGCTACCGTCTCGCCCGTACCGTCGCCGCCGGTCCGGCCGGCCGCCGGACCTCGCCGATCACCCTCAGCCCGTACGGCGCGCCCCGGCTGACGGAGGCGCAGGCCGTGGGCCGACTGGCGGCCGCGGAGCTGCCGTTCCTGTTCTTCGCGCACCCCGCGAGCGGGCGCGGCCGGGTGCTCTACCGCCGCTTCGACGGCGGGCTCGGCCTGATCTCGGGGCGCGTCTGAGGGCCGACGGGCGCCTCTTCCACCTCCGCGCGAACACCACCGCCGGGACACCACCGCGCCCCCGCCGAGCGACGGCTCGACGGGGGCGCGGCGGGCGCCCGGGGCAGCGAACGTCACATGTTGATCATGTGCCCGGCGAGGCCGTGGATGGCCTCCTTGACCGCCTCGCCCAGGGTCGGGTGGGCGTGCACGTTGCGGGCGACCTCGTGGACGGTCAGGTCCCACTGCTGGGCCAGCGTCAGCTCCGGCAGCAGCTCGGTGACCTCGGGCCCGATCAGGTGGGCGCCGAGCAGCTCGCCGTGCTTGCCGTCGCTGATGACCTTGACGAAGCCGATCGGGTGGCCGAGGCCGTGCGCCTTGCCGTTCGCGGTGAACGGGAACTTGGCGACCTTGACGTCATGGCCCAGCTCGCGGGCCTGCGCCTCGGTGTAGCCGAAGGAGGCGATCTGCGGCTGGCAGTAGGTGGCGCGCGGGATCATCACGAAGTCGACCTCCATGGTCTCCGCCCCGCCGATGGTCTCGGCAGCGATCACGGCCATCGCCTCGGCGGCGTGCGCGAGCATCAGCTTGGCGGTCACGTCGCCGATCGCGAAGATGTGCTCGACGCTGGTGCGGCCGCGGCCGTCCACCGCGATGGCGTTGCGGTCGGTGAGCTTGACCCCGGTGTTCTCCAGGCCGTAGCCGTTGACCCGCGGTGCGAAGCCGATGGCCTGGAGCACCTTGTCGGCCTCCAGCACCTTCTGCTCGCCGTCCTTCGTGACGGTGACCCTGACCTTGGCGTTCGGGTCGCTGTCGTCGATCGACTCGACCCGGGTGGAGGTCAGCACCTCGATGCCCAGCTTGCGGTACTGCTTGGCGAGTTCAGTGGAGACCTCGACGTCCTCCAGCGGCACCACGCGGTCCAGGAACTCGACGATGGTGACCTTCACGCCGTAGTTGTGCAGGACGTAGGCGAACTCGACGCCGATCGCGCCGGCGCCCGCGATGATGATGCTCTCCGGCAGCTGCTCGGTGAGGATCTGCTCCTCGTAGGTGACCACGCGGTCGCTCAGGCTGGTGCCGGGCAGCAGGCGGGTGGTGGCACCGGCGGCGATGACGCAGTGGTCGAAGGTGACGACGTCGAAGCCGCCACCGCTCAGCGCGACCTGGAGGGTGTGGTCGTCGACGAAGGTGCCCCAGCCGTCGTACTCGGTGATGCCGTTCTTCTTCATCAGGTAGTGGACGCCCTTGACCCGGCCGTCGGCCACCGAGCGGCTGCGCCGGAAGGCCTCGCCGAAGTCGAAGGTCACCTGGCCCTCGACCTTGATGCCGAAGGTCTTGGCCTCCTTGGTGAAGATGTGGGCGAGCTCGGCGTTGCGCAGCAGGGCCTTGGAGGGGATGCAGCCGACGTTGAGGCAGACGCCGCCCCAGTACTTGGCCTCGATGACCGCGACCTTCAGACCCAGCTGGGCCGAGCGGACGGCGGCGGTGTAGCCGCCGGGGCCCGCGCCGAGGACGACGACGTCGTAGTGCGTGCTCATGTTGCTGACTCCTCCGAGGGTGTCACGGTGTCGTGATCTCGGTCCCATGGTGTCAGGACCGGGCTCGGCGCACCCATCGGGTCCCGGCGGATGCGCACCGCGCGGCACCGTACCGGCCCCGGGCCGGATTGTCAGTGGTCTCCGCTACGTTGGCCGCACCCGCACCCACCAGGAGCGATGCCGGAGGGAGGTCCCGGATGGAGTCGTCGCGTACGGCGGTCGGGTGGGCCCGCCGGCCGGAAGCGGCTGCGGGCCCACCCGGGCGTCAGGCCGTCACGTTGTGGGAGCTGCCTCCGCTCGGGCCGCTGATACCCGTCGCGCCGCCGGGCGCCGCCTTGGCCGCCGGGGGCTTGGCCGGGACGGGCTTGCGGAGCGAGGACAGGTCCCAGGCGTAGGTGCCGACGGCGTTCGCGATCACGTCGATGTTGACGTCGAAGACGCGCATGTCGATGTTGCCCAGGTTGTCGCAGGCCTTGTGGTAGCACGAGTCGTACGCGAGTCCGGCCGTGCCGCCGTAACGGGCCGCCTGCTCGGGGGACTTGAACTTCTCGGCGCCGGTGTCGGTGCCGCCGGCCGGGATGCCCGCGTCGATGAACGGACCGTAGTCGGAGCGGCCGTCGAAGGCGGTCGGGTCGTGCGGCAGGCGCCGGCCGTCCAGGTAGCCGTTGATGTCCCGCTCCAGCTGCGCCGAGCCCTCGGGTCCGGCGTCGCCACCGGCGCTGCCGGAGCCGTTGTAGACGAACTGCGCGTAGTTGGGGGATGCGATCATGTCGAAGTTGAGGTAGAGGCTGACCTTCTTCTTCTCCGCGTCGGAGAGGGAGTTGACGTACGCCTCGGCACCCTTGAGGCCGAACTCCTCGGCCGACCACCAGGCGAACCTGACCTTGTTCTTCACCGGGTGGGCGCCGAGGTTCTTGGCGACCTCCAGGACACCGGCCGTGCCGGAGCCGTTGTCGTTGATGCCCGGTCCCTCGGGGACGGAGTCGAGGTGCGCGCCGACCATCACGGTGTTGTCCGGGTCTCCGCCGCGGGTCTCGGCGAGGACGTTCCAGGTCCTGCGCTGTTCCATGAAGGTGCGGATGTCCAGGGTCACCCGGACGGGCCCGGCGGCTGCCTGCGCGGCCAGCGCCTCGCCCGCGGCCATGGTGATCCCGCCGGTCGGGATCTTCCCGGCCGTCGGCTCGCCGAGCGTCCCGTTGAGGCTGCCCTCGATGTTGTTGTAGACGATCGCCCCGGACGCGCCCGCGGCGGCCGCGGCGGCCTGCTTCTCGGCGAAGCTGCATCCGCCGCGGCGGATCAGGGCGATCTTCCCGGTGAACGCGCCCGCCGGGTAGTCGGCGGGGGTGCAGCCGGTGGTGGCGCCGACCGGAGCGACCGCCAGGTCCGCGGTCAGGCCCGCGTCCGGGCCGCTCACCGAGTACGTCATCGCGACCACCGGCACCGACTCGGCCTTCGGGGACACCACGTCGAGGCGCTCCGAGCGGGCCTCGAAGAAGGTGTACACGAATTCCTGCTTGGACACCTTCAGTCCGGCCCGCCGGGCCTGCTCGTAGACGTAGTCCACGGACTGGTCGTGCCCCTTCGAACCGGCCACCCGGGTACCGCCGTTGCGGTCCGCGATCCGCTGGAGCGCGGCCAGGGTGGCCCGGGCGTCGCGGGCGCTGCTGGCCTCGACCAGCCGGGAGGCCAGCCTGGCACCCTTGCGCGCCGGGTCCGGGTCGGCCGAGGCACTGCCCGCGCCGGCCAGCAGCAGCGGGGCGACCAGGGCGGCGACGGTCAACGCGGCGCCCGCGCCTCGCCGGGTGACGGCGGTTCGCGGGCGTCCGGTCGGCGTGACGCGGTCGTACGGGGTGGAACGGTCGAGCGGGGAAGTGGAGCGACGGGTGCGCAGCATCAAGGCAACTCCTTCCGACGGGCCGTGAGGTCATGATTTGACATGATCGGAATCGTGTTGCCAAGCCTTTACGCACACCTTGCGGGATGCGGACTCCCGCTCGCGCGGCGATATTGGAGGAGTGGGGGCGTCTCATCCAGGAGTGTGACCAGATGTCCATGATGGATAAGCTCAAGAACCTGCTGAAGGGCCACGAGGACCAGGCCGACAAGGCCGTCGACAAGGCGGGCGACGCCGTCGACCAGCGCACTCAGGGCAAGTACAGCGGTCAGGTGGACTCCGCCCAGGAACAGCTGAAGAACCAGTTCCGCGACCAGCCGCCGTCGCAGCAGTAACGGGCTCGACCGGCGCCGCCACCGGCGCGCCCGGCCGCTCCACCGTCCGGGCTCTCCACCCCGGTTCTCCGTCCCGGCCCGGCCGCCCGGCCGGGCCGGGGTCAGGCTTCGGGGCTCCCGGGGTCCGGCTCCCCGGGGCGGCTCCCGACACCGTTCCCGGCAGTGCTCCCGCCGTCGGCGCCGTCACGGCCGGCGCCCTCGTCGCCCGTCCCGCAGCTCTCGCAGGGGCCCGGGCCCGGCCGCTCGCGCAGCCGTCCGCACTCCGGGCACACCCGGTCCAGCCAGCAGGCCGGCTCGCCGCCTTCGTCCATGCCGTCGATTCTGCCGGGGCACCCTCGCGAGCGCGAGTAGACACTGTCTACGTCCGCCTGGTAGACAGTGTCTTCATGACCGAACAGGAGCAGGACCTGCGGGCCCGACTGGTGGCCGCCGGCGTGGAGCTGGTGGCCGAGGGCGGCGTCCAGGCGCTCGGCCTGCGCGAGATCGCCCGCCGCGCCGGGGTCTCGCACGGCGCGCCCCGCCGCTACTTCCCCACCCACCGCGAGCTGCTCGCCGCCATCGCCCAGCAGGGCTTCGGCAGGCTCACCGACACCCTCGCGGGCGCCGACGCGCTGGCCGCCGGCACCGGCGGCGACGCGCGCACCCGCCTCGACGGGCTCGCCCGCGCGTACCTCGGCTTCGCGGCCGCCAACCCCGGCATGTTCGAGCTGATGTTCCGTCACGACCTGCTGGAGGGCAGCGGCGCCGAGCTGCGCCGGACCACCCTGCCGCTGTTCCTGACCTTCGTCGGACTGGTCGCCGAGGTGCACCCGCGGTCGGACGATCCGACCACCGCCACCGCGGCCCTCTGGTCCAACCTGCACGGCCTCGCCCAGCTGCGCACCTGGGGCAGCCTGCGGCTGATCACCGGCAGCGAGTCCGTCGAGCCGCTGCTGAGCGCCGTACTGGACGCGCATCTCGGCCCGGCCGCCCGGTGAGGCCGCGGCACCGCCGGGGGCTCGTCCTCACCGCGAGCATCACCGGCGCCGCCCTGGTCGCCGTCGACGGCACCGCGCTGACCGTCGCCCGGCCCGCCCTCCAGCACGACCTGCACGCCTCCGTCGCGGCCGTCCAGTGGGCCGGCACCGGCTACCTGGTCGCCGTCGCCGCCCTGCTGGTCTTCGCCGGCCGGCTGGGCGACCGCTACGGACACCGGCGGGTGTTCACCCTCGGGGTGACGGGCTTCGCCGCCTGCTCGCTCGGGATCGCCCTCGCGCCCGGCATCGGCTGGGTCATCGCGCTGCGCGTGGTCCAGGGCATGGCGGGCGCGCTGCTGCAACCCGCCACCCTGGGCATGCTGCGGGCCACCTGGCCCGCCGACCGGTTGTCCGGGCCGATCGCGGTCCGCACCGCCGCCATCGGGCTCGCGGCGGCGGCCGGGCCGCTGGTCGGCG
>NZ_MSJQ01000457.1 GCF_014596515.1 Streptomyces sp. CBMA156 | reverse complement strand
CCGCGCTGCTCGGTACGGCGCCGGGGACGGTCGTCGCGGTCGGTGCGCCGGGGGAGGCCGAGGTGCCACTGCTGGCAGACCGGCCGCTGGTCGGCGGGGCGCCCGCGGCGTACGTCTGCCGGCACTTCGCCTGCGACGCCCCGACCACCGATCCGGCGGTGCTGGCGGAGAAGCTGGGCGCGGCGGTCGAGTAGAGCGGCGGCCCGACGGCCGGCGGACGTTCGCGGTACTTCGAGATTGGTCGAAATATCGTTTGCGAGCGAACCCCGGCCGGCGTCATCATGGGTCATGACCTGGACTTTCACCACCTCCCTCGACGAGTTCCGGGAGGAGGCGGGCGCCTTCCTGGCCGCCCGCCCCGCCGAGAACACCGTCCTGCTCACCATCGCGCACCGACTGGCCGAGTCCGGTTTGACCGTGTTCGGTGACCGGCCGGTCTTCGGCTGGTGGCGGGCCGAGGAGGACGGTCCGGTCGGCGGCGCCTTCCTCCAGACGCCGCCGTTCGCCCCCCGGCTCTCCTTCATGCCGCCGGCCGCGGCCGCCGAGCTGGCGGTCGAACTGGCCGCCGCGGGGCCGGAGTTCACCACGGTCACCGGGGTGGGCGGGGGCTCCGAAGCGGTCCGCGCCTTCGCCGGGGCCTGGACGGCGGCCACCGGCGCCGGGCAGTCCGTCCGCTTCGACGAACGGCTCTACCGGCTCGGTGAGTTGGCCGACCCGCCGCGCCCGCCCGCGGGCCGCCACCGGCTGGCCGAACCGGCCGACCGCGAGCTGGCGATCCGCTGGTACGAGGAGTTCCTGGTCGAGGCCGGGGTCGAACTCCCCGACGTGCCAAGGGCGGTGGACGAGCGGACCGCGGCCGGCTGCCTGCACCTGTGGGAGGACGAAGGCCGCCCGGTCGCCCTGGCCGGCAGCAGCCCGATCCTCGTCGGCATGTCCCGCGTCGGCCCGGTCTACACCCCCGCCGAGAGCCGCGGCCGCGGCTACGGCACCGCCGTCACGGCCGCCACCTCGGCCCACCTCCTCGCCCGCGGTGCCACCGAGGTCCTGCTCTACACGGACCTCGCCAATCCGACCAGCAACTCCATCTACCAGCAGATCGGTTACCTGCCGGTGGAGGACGCCCTGACCGTGGACTTCGGCACGGCCTAGAGGTGCCGCGGCGGGCGGGCCCGCACCGGCCGACGGCCGCCGCGGGCCCGGCCGTCCGTCACTCCCAGTCCCACCGGATGCCCAGGAGGCACGGCCGCAGTGCCGTGGCGACCAGGTGGACGCAGCGGCGGCCGTCGAGGGTGAGTTCCTCGGTCTCGTACGGGAGCTCGCCGGGGGAGTGGAGGGCGAAACGGTGGCACCGGACGGGGAGGGCGGCGGGGTGGAAGGCGATCTGGAGGACGTACTGGCCGGCGCCGGAGTTGAAGCCGCGGACGTACTCGCAGCTGGGGCCGGGGGAGGGGGCGTCGTCGAAGCCGTAGCCGAGCAGGTGGGTGTCGCCGGCGCGTAGTCGGCGGTCGAGGAGGAGTTCGGCGGCGAGCAGGTGGTGGGCCTGGTCGCGGCGGATGCGGCCGGGGCGGCAGTTCTCCTCGGCGCGGACGCCGACGCGGGTGATGTCGCTGCCCGGGTCGCCCTGGTAGAGGGCGAGGTAGCGGTCGATGCCGTCGCGGTGGGCGCGCAGTGCGTGCTGGGAGTCGCGGCGGGTGAGCCGGCGGTCGGGGCCGATCCGGACGCGTTCGATGTGGGTGATGGTGTGCAGCCCGGTGTCGCGCGGGCCGGCCAGGGTGGCGAGCAGGCCGTCGACGGCGACGGCCGGGGAGATGAGGTCGCGGTACGGGAGTACGGGCGGGCCGGCCGGGGCGGGCTCGGCGACGCGGCGGGGGCCGAGCAGCCGGGTGAGGGAGTGCTCGGGGAGGTCGAGGACCTCTTCGAGGGCGGCGACGGCGCGCAGTGACTCGGTGCGTTCGGGACGGCGGCGGCCCTGCTGCCAGTAACTGAGGCTGGTGAGGCCGACGGTGACGCCGCGCAGGGCGAGGTGGCGGCGGATGCGGTGCAGGGCGAGGCCCCGGGCGGAGATCGCGGTGCGCAGGGCGAGGTGGAACGGGCCGGTGCGCAGGGCGGCGGCGAGGTCGGCTGGGTCGCTCCGGTGGATGGCGGCCTCCTGGGGGCGGGCGGTCCGGCGCCCGGACCGCCGGGACGGATCGCCCGGACGGATCGCCCGGACGGACCGCTCGGACGGACCGGTGTTTGACCGTGAATATTCACATCGGTGTGGCGGTTTGTCACCGGTTCCGGCCTGCCACGCGGGGGTTTCCCGGGTGCCGTTCACATCCGGGTCGGCCCGTTCACACCTCGGTCCCGGCCCCGCCGAGGGCCGTTGACCCGCCCCTGACGAGGCGCGATGCTCGGGGCGCGATCCGGACCGCGCCCCCCACACAGCACCTCGCTCCACTCGTGCAAGGAGGCATCCCCCCATGCCAGTTCCACGGATACGGCTGCGCCGTGCGGTCTCACTGCTCGCCCTCGGCGTGCTGGGCCCGGCGCTCACCGCCGCGGCGGCGGCGCCCGCGATCGCCGCTCCCGCCCAGGGCCAGGCCCAGGACCGGGCCGTGCACCAGGTCCGCCGGGCCGCCGCGCCCGGCAGCACGGCCGACCTGGCCGGCACGTACAAGAAGCTCAACATCACCATGCAGCAGCAACAGCAGACCAACTGGTGCTGGGCGGCGAGCGGGAACACCATCGCCACCTGGTACGGCTACAACTACAGCCAGAACCAGTTCTGCAACGTCTCGTTCGGCCGCTCCGCCGACTCCGGCTGCCCCAACAGCCAGGCCACGCTGGGCGATGTGCAGAACGGGCTGAGCCGGGTCGGCATCACCCCGGGTTCGTACGTCAACGGGTACCTGAACTACGGCACCGTGCAGTCCGAGGTGAACGCCGACCGCCCGGTCGAGACGCGCATCCAGTGGAGCTCGGGCGGCGGGCACATGCACGTCCTGTACGGCTACGACACCGCGAACAACTGGGTCTACTGGGGCGACCCATGGCCCTCCAACTACCGCTACAACTGGGCGGATTACCGGTACTACGTGAACAACAGCACGTTCTCGTGGACCCACTCCCTGTACCGGATCGGCGCGTGAGGGCGACCATGACCGAGACCAAGAGCCGCCGTCGGACCACCGCCACCGCAGCCGCCACCGCCACCGCCGCCCTGCTCACCGTCGGCCTCGCGCTGGCGCTCGCCCCGGCCGCGCAC
>NZ_MSJQ01000456.1 GCF_014596515.1 Streptomyces sp. CBMA156 | reverse complement strand
TCGGCGGGGGCCTGGGCCTCGCCGGCGGGGGCCGGGTCCGTACGGCCGCCGCGCGGGGCACCGGGGGCGGGCCTGGGCGCCCGGGGCGGGACCCAGTCGCCCAGGACGGCGTTCATCCCGCGCAGCGGCGGAAGGCCGGCATCCGTGCGGGCAGCGGTCTCGTCCTCGGGCAGACGGCCCCACCAGAAGCGCTCGGTGAACCTCGTCCGGTTGGTCTTGTTGCCGAGCACGGCGGCGACCAGCCCCCAGGCGGGCGCGCCGCCGAGCAGGGCGGAGGCGAGGTCGGAGAAGTGGTCCGGCCCGTCCTGCCAGTGCTCGTCGAGGGCGTCGGCGCCGGGGAGTTCGGCGGTGATGTTCTCCACAGCGCCGTTGTTGGAGGAGGTCACCACGATCTCGCGGCCGGTGAGCCGCGGGTCGAGCCCGGAGACGAAGCGGACGTGGACGCCCTGGCGGTCCTTGCCGCGCCAGGCCCGGCCGACGAACGCCTCCTCGGGCCGCCGGTAGCCGGCCATCACGGCGGCGCGTTCGACCACGAGGGCGGCGACCAGGTCGCGCAGCATGGTGGTCTTGCCGGTGCCGGGCGGACCGTTGACGGAGAACAGGCCGCCGGCGTCGCTGCTCGTGGCGGCGGTGGCGGTTGCGGTGGCGCCCGCGGTGGTACTCGGGGCTCCCGCACGGTCGGCGAGCATGCGGTTGACCGCGAACTGCTGGCTGAGCGCGAGCGGGTACCGCGCCTTGGCGGGCCACCGCCCGGCGGGGACGAGCGCCGGGTCGACGCCCTCCAGCACGGTGAGGCGGTCCCCGCGCAGGTCGGTGCGGGCGCCGACGGAGATGGCCCGGCGGTCGGTCAGGTAGGCCTCCAGGGCGGGGCCGAGGCCGCGTCCCTTACCGTCACCGTCGCCGTCGAGTGCGGCGCGGACCCGGGCGAGGTCGGGCGGGAGGAGGCTGTTGAGGAACGGCTGCGTGGAGGCGGGCTTCGCCTTCGGATCGCGCGGGCGGTGCACCAGCCGGCTCTGGACCCGGATCACCCGCGGGTCGAGGTGCTCCTCGACGCCGCAGAGGTGGGCGATCTGGGCGGTCAGCGCGACCAGGTCCGCGAGCGTGACCGGACGCGGTCCTGTGTCGGCCTCCGGCTCCTCGCCGACCGGCTCCGTCCCCGCGGGCACGGCATCCGTGCCGGCGGTGCCCACACCCTCCGTCTCCGGACGGCGGACCGCCGTCCACGCGGCGACGCGCCGCACCAGCGGTTCCGTCGCCCCCTGCACCGCGGCCCCTGCGACCTCGCCGAACAGCGCACCGACCGCCACGACGGCCGCGCCACCCAGGATCTCCGCGAGCAGCTGCCGCCACCCACGGGCGGCCTCCTCCCCCGGTACGGGCAGCGGGTCCGGCAGCCCGCCGGGTATCGGCGCGTACGGGACCGGCGTGGCGGTCAGCCGCCCCACCGCGACCTCGAACGCCTCGCCCAACTCCTCGAAGCCGTCCAGCCACCCGGGCGCCGACGGCCCCGGATCGAAGAGCCGTCCGGTCGCCCAGGCGCACGCGGAGACCACCGACGTGTCCTCGACCGGCCGCCCGTGCTCGTCCAGGACCAGCGCGAACATCGCGCTCTTCCCCGGCAGCACCAGTTCCTCGTCCGGCACCCCGGGGTTGGGGTCGGTGCCCTTGGGCAGCACCGCGATCATCGCCTGGCGCAGCCGCTCCAGATCGAACACCCCGCCGTACACCTCGTGCCGCCACACCATCCCGCGCGGCGCCCGCCCGGCGGCCGTCTCCGGATGCTCGGACGCCCACGGCAGCAGCGCCGCCGCCTGACCCGCGGCCGGCGTGACGTCCACGACGACGGTGTCCGAGGCCCGGGGCCGGCCGCCGCGCCGCTTGCGCGGCACCTCCGGAATCGACGGCGGACCGAACAACTCGACCGCCCGCCAGCACTCCAGCAGATCCCCCACCCGCCGGTCCCCACGCCCCACCCCGTCGCCCCCTACCTCACTCAGTGGCGCACACCCGCTTCGTGTGCCGATCAACTGGCCGCAGAATCTACCGGACGGTGCCCACGGTGGGGATCCCCACCATGGGCATCCCCCGCCGCGACACCGCCGGCACATGGCACGATGTCCCCGGCACCTTGACACGTCAACAGACCAACGGCGCTGCATCGCAGCGGGGTTAGCAAAGAAACCGCAAAGCCGCCACGCAGCCCCAGGTCGCGAAGGTCCTCCCCGCACCCGCGGGGGTCAGCCGGTCATCGGGGGGCTCCTCAGTCGCGGGTCGTGGTCCTCCCCGCACCCGCGGGGGTCAGCCGAAGAACATGTCGAGGCTGGCCGGGATGAGGTCGTCCTCCCCGCACCCGCGGGGGTCAGCCGGTCAGGTCGCGGGTGGCGGTGACCTCGGCGGCGTCCTCCCCGCACCCGCGGGGGTCAGCCGATCCTCGCGGCCGTCCGCACACACATCTGCCCGTCCTCCCCGCACCCGCGGGGGTCAGCCGTTCGCCTCACCCGAGTTCCGCGCGCAGACCGGGTCCTCCCCGCACCCGCGGGGGTCAGCCGGTCATCAACAAGTTGATCATGCCGATGCAGGCCGGGGCAGGCCGAGAATTCTCGGTCACCGTTGGCGGCGGATCATCGTCAGGCCGTCACGGATGGTGAGGATCGTGGCCACCACGCGGGGGTCCGTCGCGACCTTGAGGTTGAAGGCGTGGACGTGCTCGGCCCATCTGGCGATCAGCAGTTCGAGCCACTCCTGGCCGTCCTTGGCGTCGTCCGGAGGTGTTCGGGGCAGTTCGTCGAGGTGGAGGACGGTTCCGCCCCACAGGGTGTTGTCCACGAGCATCAGGCCGTGGGGGGCGAGCAGCTCTCGGTCCATGACGGTCTCGAAGTATCCGACGTAGCTCGGTTTGTCGGCGTCGATGAAGATGAGGTCGAAGGGCCCGTCGACGGCCCGCAGGCAGTCCGCGGCGTCTTCGGTCCGGGGGATCACCTTGGAGCCGTGCGGACTGGCGGCGAACGCCTCCATGGCCACGGCCCTGGCCCGGCTGTCCACCGCGTAGTTGTCGCAGGTGATCAGTTCCCCGTCCGGGGGGAGGGCGGCGGCCATGGCGAGTGCGGAGTAGCCGGTGAACGTTCCGATCTCCAGCACGCGACGGCACCGCCCGAAGGCGACGAGGGAGCCGAGGACGGAAACCTGTTCCGGTGAGGAGGCCATCTCGGCCCATTCGGGGCAGGTCATGGCCGTCCGGGCGGCCAGGTTCTTCAGCTCCTCGCTGGTGTCGGTGGAGAAGGCCGCAGAGTATTCCTCGATGCCGGGGTCGATGACGGGGTGGCGGTGGAATTTCAGGTCCATCCGGAAGTCTGTTGTGGTCATGGTTCTCTCGCGATTCCGATGCCGGGCTCGGTCCGGAGTGACAGGCCCGAGTCGACGAGCGACCGGGGCATCTGGATGAAGCCGTCCCAGTTGTGGACCATCGAGGACACGGCATGCCGGTGGCGTGTCCCGAACTTCATCGGATCCGTTCCTCCGAAGGCCAGGGTCCGGATGTCGTCGAGGTCCTCGACTCCCGAGACGATGCTGACGAAGGACTGGTGGAGGTCGAGGCGGTCCACCTCCCCGGCCGTGAGCCGCTGCGCCTGGAAGAAGTAGGTGTCCCGGCCCAGGGAGCTCTCGTACACGACCGAGACCAGTACCAGGAACCGCTCGTAGACGTGCCGGTAGGCGGCCTGGTAGAAGGCCGAGGCGTCTTCTTCCGGGACCTCTCCACGGGACAGGGACGCGATCGTGGAAGCCGCCAGCAGGGCGCTGAACATCGCGAGGTGGACCCCGGTGGACAGGAGGGGGTCGAGGAAGCAGGCCGCGTCACCGGCGAGGAACCAGCCCGGCCCGCAGAACCGGTCGGCCACGTACGAGTAGTCCGACTCGGCCCGGACCTCCGAGACCAGCGCGGCGCCCTCCAGACGGCCGGCCATGGCCGATTCCCGGAGGGCCGCGAGGTAGACCTCCTCCATGGACCGGTGACCGGCCAGAAGCCGTTGGAAGTCCTGCGTGCTGGTGACCAGTCCGACGCTGAGGGTGCCGTTGCGCAGGGGGATGCCCCAGAGCCAGCCGTACGGGAGCGAGACGTTGCTGGTGGCGCCCTCGGGGCTGCCGTCCGGGAGCGGGCCGTAGTCCTTCCAGTACCCCCATACCCCGATGTTCTTGAAGACCTCGTGGTACCGGCGCATCCTGAAGTGCCGCCGTCCCAGGACCCCGTGGCGCCCCGAGGCGTCGACGACGTGGCGGAAGGCGATCCTGCCGGACCGCTCCGGGCCCACCCATCGCGCGGCGACGGCGCGGCCGTCCTCGAAGGCGACCGACTCGACGGACACCCCCTCGTGCACGTCGACTCCCTGGCTCCTCGAGTGCTCCAGCATGAGGAGGTCGAACTCCGCGCGGCTCACCTGCCAGCTGTAGCCCGCGTGTCCGAAGGTGGTGATGTCCCGGAAGTGGACCTGCCACTCCTCGTCGCCCCAGTCGAAGAACCCGCCGTACTTGCGCTGGAACCCGAAGTCCTCGACCTTCCCCCTCGCTCCGAGGAGTTCCAGGAACTCCGGGCACGACGGCAGGAGCGACTCCCCGATGTGGTAACGGGGGAAGGACTCCCTTTCGAGGAGGGTCACCGACAGGCCCGCGCGGGCGAGCAGGGTGGCGGTGCTGGAGCCCGCCGGTCCGCCACCGATCACGAGGACGTCCGTGGACTGCGGGATGCTCATCCTTCCTCCTCGGGCCCGTCCACGTTCTGCACGATCGGACCGTGTCCGTAGCGGAAGACCACAGCCAGAACGTCGGATTCGAGAGCCGCCTTCCGGTGGACGATCCCGGCCGGCTCGTAGAGCCAGTCCCCCGGACCCGCCTCGACCGACTTCGCGCCGCCGGGCCCGTAGTCGAGCCGCACCGACCCCGAGACGATGTGGGCGACCGATTCCCACGCGGGATGCGTGTGCCATCCCGACGTGGAGCCCTTCTCGATCCTCACGAATCCGGCCCACAGGCCGTTGCCGTCGAAAGCCTCCTCCCTGGCGATCCCCGCGACATCGGAAAAGGACCTCAGGGTCGGGACCTTGGAGATCTCGTCACGTGGCAGTTCCCGCATCGCAGCGCTCCTCAGCCAGGGCCGGGAAATCAATCCCGGGTCCTGCTACCACTTTAATCCCGATATGTCGCTACACGCCCGACTGAATACCGAGGGTGACTTCCTCCTACGAGGACAGCCCTCGGCGTGGTGGTGCGAGCAAGGTCAGGCCGCCTCGACCGGCGGGTCAGGTGCTGCGCCACCAGATGCGTATCCGCTTCGCATCGGCGGCCGCAGCCTCGACGGACCGCTCTCACTCCGCGGCCGGCCCGTACCCCGAACGGCTGCGCCAGCGGCACTGCAGGCGGCAAGGACGGTGAGGGCGGCGCGACGCGTTGACCGCCCTGAGGGCGTGGTGCGGGTCACGGGGCGAACGTAGCGGTGTGCGCCATGGCCATCAACAGGCCGAACCCGACCCCCCGGAGATGCGGATCGCCGTCCAGTTCGTTCCGCCCTCCCGCGGCGTGAACTCAAGCCGCTGGGAGTCGCCGCCCAGGAGTTGGCCGCACACCGTCCCGCTCGCGTTGACGGAGCCGTCCGCGTTCAGGAGTGTGACGACGATTCCGAACTGCCTGGCGAGGGCGGTGTTCGGGTCGTGCGAGGTCACGTCGAGGAGGAGGTCAATGGTCGTGGTGTTCACCGGGTTGGCCTGGCTCAGGACCACGCTGTACCCGCCGGTCGTGTAGGTGCGGGCAAGCGCTTGCTGCCGGGCAACCGCACCACCGGACGCGGCGGACGCGGAAGCAGACACGGATGCCGATGCTGATGCCGATGCTGATGCCGACGCCGCGGCGGCCGACGCGGTCGCCTCCGCGACCGCCGAATCATGGGTGCCGCCCGCCCCCTTCGCGGCGAGGGCGGCAGCCAGCGCGCCCGTGGGCGACGGGTCCGGCTGCGGCCTGCCGTCCTCCGGAGTCAACTCCCGGACGGTGGCGGAGCCGATGTGACAGGCCAGGCTACGGCCGGTCGGGCTGCCCGCGATGCCGGCGCCGGCGATGATGTGCCGCCCGGTCGGCACGTAGTAGACCATGCGGCCGGCGTTGAAGGCGGGGCGCCCACCGTCGGTGCAGGCGAGGTCGATCGTGTAGGCGCGTATGGAGGAGGCCGGGTTGTCGACCGAGATCGCGCACCGCCCCCACTGCACCCGACCGCCCGAAGCGGGATCGACACCCTCCGACGTACACATGATCACTTCAGCGTCCGCACTGCGGCCCTGCTCTCCGGCGGGGGACGAACATCCGGCCAGCGCGGCCACGGTAGTCAGGGCTGCCGCCACACAGGTGGCGGTCGCGAAAGCGCGGCGCATGAGGGCACTCCTGGCGTAGGACGGGACGTGGCCGACATCCTCCCGCAAACGGCCTCCGGCGAGTCGGCGAAAGGAGGCGCCGGCCTCACCGCGACCTCCACCACCGCCGGCCGCGCAGTCCGCACGAAGACTCTCAACCGATCGGTTGAATAAGGCCGTCCGGCGGCGTAGCGTTGTTCTCAACCAATCGGTTGAGAACGAACAGGGGTGTGCGGTGGCTGTCGACGAGCTGTCCCGGGCGTTCGTGGCGCTGGGCGATCCGACCCGGCGGGACATCGTGGCCCGGCTGGCGATCCGCGATGCGAGCGTCGGCGAGTTGGCGGAGTCCTACGCGATGTCCATGCAGGCTGTCTCCAAGCACCTGAAGGTGCTGGAGGAGGCCGGGCTGGTGAGTCGCAGCCGGGACGGGCAGCGGCGGCCGTGCCATCTGGAGCCGCAGGTGTTCGACCTGATGACGAGCTGGATCGAACGGTACCGGCGCCGGGCGGAGGAGCGGTTCGGGCGACTGGACGCCCTGCTCGCCGAGATGGCCGACGACGAGAGCAACGACGGACGCCCAGGCCTCACCCCGGAAACCCGGCGGACCGAAGAGACCGAAGAGAACCACCGACCCGAGCAGAGCGAAGGAGCCCCGTCATGACTTCCACCAACGGCCCCGAGACCCGCATCGAGGCAGACCCCCAGCTGCCCACCATCCGGATCGTCCGTGAGTTCGACGCACCGCAGGAGCGGGTGTTCCGGGCCTGGATCGAGCCCGAGCTGGTCGCCCGCTGGATCGGCCCGAAGAACCACGACACGAAGATCGACACCTGGGAGGGCCGCACCGGCGGGCACTACCGCTACTCGATGCACCACGAGGGCCAGGAGATCGCGGCCTTCTACGGTTCCTTCCACGAGGTCCGGCCGGCCACCCGGCTCGTCCAGACCTTCACCTACGAGGGCATGCCGGACGGCGTCTCGCTGGACACCGCGACGTTCGAGCCCGCCGGGGACGGCCGCACCCGCGTCACCGTGCTGTCGGTGGTCGACAGCATGACGATCCGCGACGCCATCCTGGCCAGCGGCATGGAGAAGGGCGTCATCGAGGGCTACCAGAAGCTGGACGCCCTGCTCGCCGGTTCCTGACCGGCCCCGCTCGCCGCGAGTGCGCCCTGCCGGACCGGGTCCGGCAGGGCGCACTCGCCATGTCTGACGGCGCGTCCCCGGCCGCCCCCACCACCCGTCGCGCGCAACCGGCCACCCTTCACGGAAAGCGCTTTCCAAGCGGCCTCGAACTGGGTAGTCTCGATCACCATGGCAGGCCCCCTGCCTCCCCTCCCGCAGCGTGCCGCGCCCCAGGCCACCGGCCGGCGGGACTGGCCGTCCGACGGCCGCACCCTCCCCGAAGCCCTCCGAAAGCTGGCCCCTGATGCTCGACCACGACGAAACCGGGTACCTCCGCGACGGAGTGCCGCACCGCGTCGTCTCCGGTGCCCTGCACTACTTCCGCGTCCATCCCGACCTCTGGGAGGACCGCCTGCGCCGGCTGCGCGCGATGGGTGCCAACACCGTCGACACCTACATCCCCTGGAACTTCCACGAACTGCCGACCGGCGCCTTCGACTTCACCGGCTGGCGCGACCTGGCCCGCTTCTGCCGCACCGCGGGGGAGATGGGCCTCGACGTCATCCTGCGGCCCGGCCCCTACATCTGCGCGGAGTGGGAGTTCGGCGGCCTGCCCGCCCGGCTGCTCGCCACCGACGGGATGCGGCTGCGCTGCGCCGACCCGGCCTACCTGGCCGAGGTGGACGGCTGGTTCGACGCCGTCGTGCCCGAGATCCTGCCGCTCCTGGCCGGCCGGGGCGGCCCGGTGGTGGCGGTGCAGATCGAGAACGAGTACGGCAGCTACGGCAACGACGCCGCCTACCTCCGCCACCTGCGCGACGGCCTGCTCGCCCGCGGCGTCGACTGCCTGCTGTTCACGGCGGACGGGGCCGAGGACGCGATGCAGCAGGGCGGCGGCGTTCCCGGTCACCTCGCCACCGCGACGTTCGGTTCCCGGCCCGCCGAGCGCTTCGAGGTGCTGCGGCGCTACCAGCCCGAGGGCCCGATGACGGCGATGGAGTTCTGGATCGGCTGGTTCGACCACTGGGGCGAGCCGCACCACGTACGGGACGCCGCCGAGTCCGCCCGGGCGCTGGACGACCTCCTCGCCGCCGGAGGCTCCGTCAACCTCTACATGGCCCACGGCGGCACCAACTTCGGCTTCTGGGCCGGCGCCAACCACACCGGCACCCTCCCGTCCGACACCGGGTTCCAGCCGACCGTCACCAGCTACGACTACGACGCGCCGATCGGCGAGGCCGGCGAACTCACCGAGAAGTTCCACGCCTTCCGCGCCGTCATCGGCAAGTACCTGCCCCTGCCCGAGGGCGAGCTGCCCGAGCCCGACCCCCGCGTCGCTCCCCAGCGGGTCCGGCGCCGCGCCGCCTCGGCCCGGCTCCTGGCGAACCTCGACGCCCTGTCCGAGCCGGTGCGCAGCCCGGTGCCCGAGCCGATGGAGAAGGTCGGCCAGTCCCTCGGCCTCATCCACTACCGCACCCGGATCTCCGGCCCGCGGCCGTCCATGCCGCTGCGCATCGACGGAATCGGCGACCGCGCCCACGTGTTCGCGGACGGCCGGCCGCTCGGCGTCCTGCACCGCGACGCCCCGGCGGAGACCCTGCCGCTGGAGGTCGGCCCCGAGGGCGTCGTGCTGGACATCCTGGTCGAGGCGCTCGGCCGGGTGAACTACGGCCCCCTGCTGGACGACCGCAAGGGCATCACCCGCGGCGTCTCGCACGGCCACCAGCGGCTGTTCGACTGGGAGATCCGTCCGCTGCCGCTCTCCGACCTGGGGCACCTGCGCTACGAGGACCCGGACCCGGCGGGCGACGCGGACCCGGCCTTCCACCGCTTCGAGGCCTCGCTCACCGAGCCCGCCGACGCCTTCGTCGCCCTGCCCGGCTGGACCCGCGGGCTCCTCTGGCTGAACGGCTTCCTGCTCGGCCGCTACTCCGCCCAGGGACCGCAGCAGACCCTCTACGCCCCGGCTCCGCTCTGGCGGGCGGGCGTCAACGAGCTCGTCCTGCTCGAACTGGACGGCCACGGGGAGGAGATCGAGCTCCGCGACCGGCCCGACCTCGGGCCGCTCGCCGCCGCCCCCAGCTCCGAGTACTGAGCCCGGGGAAACTCGCGGGAGCCCGCACACCGGCGGCCGTGCCCCCTCCTGGGAGCACGGCCGCCGACCGCTGTCCGGAAGCGGGGGCGAGAAGCCGGCACCGGGGATTCCACCGCGAAACGCCCGAGGGCCGCAGGAGTCGGGTGACTCCTGCGGCCCTCGGCGCACCGCCGGACGGGGGCTCTCCCCCGGTCAGGCGGTACGGTCCAGGTCGCCGCGCAGCACCGGGTGGGCGAAGGGGCTGCCGTCCGCGTAGCGGGCCAGCTCGTCCGCCGCCGCGGCCGCCATCCGCCACAGCTCACCGCCGAGCGAGCCGGCCACGTGCGGGGTGAGCAGCACGTTGGGCAGGTCGTACAGCGGCGAGTCGGCGGGCAGCACCTCCGGGACGGTGACGTCCAGAACGGCGCCGAGGCGGCCCGTGACCAGTTCCTCGACCAGGGCGTCCTGGTCGATCAGCGACCCGCGGGAGGTGTTCACCAGCGTCGTCCCGTCGCGCATCAGGGCGAGCCTGCGGCGGTCGATCATGTGCCGGGTGCCGGGCAGTTCGGGCGCGTGCACGCTCACCACGTCGCTGCGCTCGCACAGTTCGTCGAGCGTCACCGAGCGGGCGCCCAGCGCGGCGGCCTCGGCCTCGTCCACGTACGGGTCGTGGAGCAGCAGCTCCAGGTCGAAGGGGCGGAGCAGTTCGAGGACGCGGCGGCCGATCCGGGAGGCGCCGACGATGCCCGTGGTGCGCCGGTAGTTGCCGGCCGCGGGGTAGGCGGCCTGCCAGTCGTGCGGGGCCCGCCGGGCGCGGTAGTCGGCGCTGAGCCTGAGCACCTGCTTGTTGGCGAACAGCACGTTGGCGACGGTGTACTCGGCGACGGGCAGGGCGTTGGCCCAGGCGGCCGAGGAGACCTGGATGCCGCGCTCCCAGCAGGCCGCGGTGACGTGGTGCTTGACCGATCCGGCGGCGTGGACGACGGCGCGCAGCCGGGGCGCGGCGGCGAGGACGGCCTCGTCGAGCGGCGGGCAGCCCCAGCTGCTGACGATCACCTCGGTCTCGGCGAGCACGGCGGCCGCCTCGGGGGAGGTGAAGTCGTCGACGACGAACACGGGGTCGAGCTCGGCGAGGGTGGTGAGCCGGTCCATGGTCTCGTCGTCGACCAGCCGGCCGACGAGGTCCGGGGTCATGGCCAGCAGGGCGCGCGGGCGCCGTCGCGGCGAGGCGGGTGAACTCCCGTGCGCGGCGGTCGGGTTCGGCGGGTTGGACACGTGGTTCTCCGGCGCGGTCGTGGAGTCTGCTGTCTGGTGGGTCACTTGACGCTTCCCGCGGTCAGGCCGGCCTTCCAGTGGCGCTGGAGGCCGACGAACGCGACGACCAGCGGCACGACGGCCAGCAGCGAGCCGGTGACGACCAGCGGGTAGAACTCGGGGAAGGCGTGGGTCTGGGTGTTCCACGAGTAGAGGCCGAGGCTGACCGGGAAGAGCCGGTTGTCGGAGAGCATCACCAGCGGCAGGAAGAAGTTGTTCCAGATCGCGGTGAACTGGAACAGGAACACCGTGACGAAGCCGGGCATGACCATCCTGAGCCCGATCGACCAGAAGGTGCGCAGCTCGCTCGCGCCGTCCGTGCGGGCGGCCTCCAGCACCTCGCCGGGGATGTAGCCGGCGCAGAACACCCGGGAGAGGTAGACCCCGAAGGGGTTCACCAGGGAGGGCAGGAAGACCGCCCAGAAGGTGTTGGCGAGGCCGAGCTCGGAGGCGAGCAGGTACATCGGCAGGGCCAGGGCCGTGGTCGGCACCAGCACGCCGAGCAGGACCAGCCCGAACAGCTTCTCCTTGCCCCGGAACTCGTACACGTGGAAGGCGTAGCCGGCGCAGACGCAGACGAGGGCGCAGAGCACGGCCCCGATGCCCGCGTAGAGCAGCGAGTTGAGGTACCAGCGGAAGTAGATGCCGTCGCCGGTGGTGGCGAGGGCGTGCAGGTTGTCGCCGAGGTGCCAGTTGGACGGCGTGAGGCCGTGGCCGCCCAGGAGGTCGCCGGTGTTCTTGGCGGCGGCGGTGAGCAGCCAGCCGAGCGGCAGCAGCGTGTAGGCGGCGGCCAGCACGAGGGCGCCGTTGACGGCGGCCTTGGAGAGCGTCCAGGGCGTGCGCGGGGCGCGGTCGCGGCCGGCCTTGGGCGCGCGCGGGCGCCTGCGGGTGTCGCGTTCGGGGGCGAGGGTGGTCATGCCGAGTCCTCCGTGCGGCGGGCGGGGCGGGTGCGGGTCGCCCAGGTGACGAGGAAGGACAGGACGGCCGCGGTGATGGCGAGCAGCACCGAGGAGGCGGCGGCGAGGCCGTAGTCGCCGCGGTCGAAGGCGGCGGTGTAGGCGTACATGTTGGGAGTCCAGGTGCTGACGACGCCGGGTGAGGCGCCGTGCAGGATCATCGGTTCGGTGAACAGCTGGAGGGAGCCGATCACGGTGAACAGGCCGACCATCACGATCGAGGCGCGGATCAGCGGGATCTTGATGCTGAGGACGGTGCGCAGCGGGCCGGCGCCGTCCACGACGGCGGCCTCCAGCACCTCGCGCGGGACGGCCTGGAGCGCGGCGTAGAAGATGACGGTGTTGTAGCCGACCCACTCCCAGAGCGCGATGTTGACCACCGCGGGCAGCGGGTTGCCCAGCAGGTCGGGGCTGCTCCCGACGGAGTTCAGCGCCTCGATGACCGGGCTGATGCCGGGGGTGTACAGGTACATCCAGATCAGGGCGGCGATGATGCCGGGCACCGCGTGCGGCAGGAACAGCGCGAGCTGGAAGAAGCGCCGGGCGCGGGCCAGCGTGGAGTCCAGGAGCAGCGCGAACGTCAGGGACAGGCCGACCATCAGCGGGATGTACAGCAGGCAGTACAGGGCCGTGGTCCAGAAGCCCTCGCGGAAGGCCTGGTCGCCGAGGGCGCGGGTGTAGTTGCCGAGGCCGGTGAAGACCGTCTCGATGCCGCCGAAGCCGAGGCCGGAGCGGTGCTCCGTGTAGAGGCTGAGGTGGACGGCGTACCCGATCGGGACGAGGGTGCAGGCGGTGAAGAGGATCAGGAACGGCGCGAGGAGCAGGGCGGGCGCGCCGTACCGTCCGTACCGGCGCCGCCCGCGGGTGGGGCGGGCGGGCGCGGTACGGGCGGCGCGGTCGGTTGGAGCGGTGGTCACTGGGCGACCTTGATTCCGCGGTTCTTCAGCTCGGCGACGGTGGCCTGCTGCGCGGCGTCCACGGAGGACTGGACGGTGCCGCCCTGGGTGAGCTTGCCGAAGGCGTCCTTGAGGGAGGTGTTGGTGGCGCCCATGGCCGGGCCCCACTGCCAGCCGGGCTTGATGGACTTGGCGGCGTCGGCGTAGATCGCGTAGACGTCCTGGCCGCCGTAGAAGTCCGTCTTGAACGCGCCCTGGGCGACGGGCACCAGGGCCGGCGCGGCCGGGTAGGCGGAGGAGGTGCCGGAGGCGATGCGGGCGCTGAAGCCCTCGGGCGTGGTGGTGGCCCAGGTGGCGAACTCCACCGCGGCCTTGGCCTTCTTGCTGTTCTTGGAGACCGCGAAGGTGGTGCCGCCGACCATGCCGCTGGCGGGGGTGCCGTCCCAGGTGGGGACGGGGGCGACGGCCCACTTGCCGGAGGCGTCGGGGACGGTGCCCTTGAGCACTCCGCCGCCCCAGGAGGCGCCGAGGTAGCCGGCCGTCTCGCCCTTCTGCAGGGAGGCCGTCCACTGCTGACTGAAGGACGGCATGACCCGGACGAGGTCGTCGTTGATCAGCTGCTGCCAGTAGTCGCTGACCTTCTTGGTCTCCGCGCCGGTGGCGTCGACCTTCCAGGAGTCGCCCGAGCTCTTGAACCAGTGGGCGTCGGCCTGCCAGGCCATGGCCTCGAAGGTGGTCGGGTCGTCGGGGAAGAAGGTGGCGATCCGGGCGTCCGGCTTGGCCTCCTTCAGCTTCTGGGCGGCGGTGCGGAACTCGTCCCAGGTCTTCGGCGCGGTGACGCCGGCCTGGTCGAGGAGGTCCTTGCGGTAGTAGAAGGCCTGCGGGGAGGCGTCCAGCGGCAGGGCCCAGGTGCTGCCGCCGAGGGTGGTCAGGTCCAGGGCCTGGTTCAGGTACTTGGACTTGACGTCGTCCGTGACGAACTTGCCGAGGTCCTGGACGGCCCCCTGGCTGACGAAGTCCGGCAGCTGCGAGTACTCGACGTTGAACACGTCGGGCGCGTTGCCCGCCTTGACCGCGTTGGAGATCTTCGCGTAGCCGCCGGCGACCCCGGCGGGGATCTCCTCGTAGGTCACCTGGATGTCCGGGTGGGAGGCGTTGAAGGCGGCCACGACCTCCTTGGTGCCCTTGGCCCAGCCCCAGAAGGTGAGGGTGGTGGGCTTGCCGTCGTCGGAACCACCGCTCGACGAACCGCTCGAAGAACCGCTGCCGCAGGCCGCGAGGGACGTCACGCAGAGGGCGGACGCGACGAGGGCCGCGGCCAGACGGGGGGCTCTGCGGACCGGGGTGGGGGTGGTGGGCATGGCTCGTCTCCTGTCGGAGGGGTGCGAGGGGTGTGGCCATCCTGGGACCGCGCTCCGATCGAAGTCAAGACTTTCTGATCAAATGATCCTCTTCGATCTGACATACCCGGCAACGTTCAGGCTTCTTTACGGGAATGCACCCTTTCCGTGATGTTCACCCCCGTCCGCGCGGATCATTTGATCAATACGATGGACGATCGATCTGGGGTTGTTCCCGGATCCGGTCCCCCCGACCCGGCCGAGGAGCCCCGCATGCCCCCGATCGAGCTACCGCCCGAAGACCGCACGCTCAGCCCCGTCACCGGCTGGACCAGGGCCCACTGGGAGGCCGCCGCCGACGGCCTGCTGGCCGCCGTCCGCCGCCACGCGGGCCCCGGACACGCGCTGATCGGGCTGCCGGGCGACCGCCCCAGCTGGTCGGGCCCCCGCTCGGACGGGCTGGAGGGGTACGCCAGGACCTTCCTGCTGGCCGCCTTCCGCGTCGCGGGCGCCGGCGGCGACGACCCCCACGGGCTGCTCCCCGCCTACGCGGAAGGGCTCGCCGCCGGCACCCGCCGCCCGACCACCGAACGCGCCCGCACCGACGCCGACCCCGCCTCCTGGCCGGTGATCACCGACCGGGGCCAGGCCATGGTCGAGGCCGCCTCGATCGCCCTGGCCCTGCGGATCACCCGCCCCTGGCTCTGGGACCGGCTGGACCACGACGTGCGCGAACGGGCCGGCGCCTGGCTGGCCGGCGCCCTCCACCGGGCCCCGGTGGACAACAACTGGTGGCTCTTCCCGCTGACCGTCGGCGGCTTCCTCGCCGAGGCGGGCATCGACGACGCGGCCGCGGAACAGGCCGTGGAGCGCGGCCTCGCGAGGATCGAGTCCTGGTACCGGGGCGACGGCTGGTACACCGACGGGCGCCCGCGCGCCTTCGACCACTACAACGGCTGGGCCTTCCACCTCTACCCCGTCCTCCACGCCCATCTGGGCGGCGACCGGCGGCTGCTCGACCTGTACGGCGGCCGGCTCGCCGCCCACCTCGACGCCTGCGCGCACGCCTTCGGCGCCGACGGCGCCCCCGTCCACCAGGGCCGCTCGCTCACCTACCGCTTCGCTGCCGCGGCCCCGCTGTGGGCCGGGGCGCTGTCCGGGCACACCCCACTGTCCGCGGGCACCACCCGCCGCCTCGCCTCCGGTGCCCTGCGGTACTTCCTCGACCACGGCGCGCTCGACGCCGAGGGCCTGCTCACCTCCGGCTGGCACGGGCCGTACCCGCCGATGGTGCAGCCGTACTCGGGACCCGCCTCGCCGTACTGGGCCAGCAAGGGCTTCCTCGGACTGCTGCTCCCGCCGGACCACCCGGTGTGGACGGCCGTCGAGGAGCCCGGGCCCGCCGAACTCGGCGACGCCGTCCGGCCGCTCCCCCGCCCCGGCTGGCTGATCCAGTCCACCGCCGCCGACGGCCTCGTCCGGCTGCACAACCACGGCAGCGACGACCAGCCCGCGGACGAGGTGCTGCCCGACGACCCGCTCTACGCGCGCCTCGCCCACTCCACCGCGACCGGGCCGGTGCTGGACGGTCCGCCGGACAACCACCTCGGGCTGGTGGTCGGCGGCGCGCTCACCGAGCGCGGCCCGATCCGGCCGCTCGGCGCCGGCGCCGGCTGGGCCGCCTCCGAACACCGGCCCCGGACGGGCGGCGCGGAGCTCCCCGGGGCCGTCGTGACCTCGCTCGTCCTCGCCGCCGGGGCCGAGGAGGTGCACGCCCACCTGGTCACCGGGGCCGAACCCGGTACCGAGGTCCGGCACAGCGGGTGGGCGGTGGCGGGCGACCGCGTCGGGACCTCCGTGGCCGGACCGCTCGCCACCGCCACCGCCACCGGTCCCGACGGCGGACGGCTCGTCTCGCTGCTGAGCCACGCGGACGGCTTCACCACGGCCGCCACCGACCCGCTGCCCTCGGGCACCGCGTTCGGCGCCGTCGGCGCGGTGCCCCGCGTCACCGGGCGGACCACCGGCACGGCCACGCTGTTCGTCAGCACCGCGCGGCTCTCCCGGGGCACGGCACACCCGCCCCTCACGGCCGTCGAGATCCGGACCGAGCGGGTGCCCGAGGGCCACCGCCTCCACGTCCGCTGGCCGGACGGCGGGCGGCACACCGCCCTGCTCGCCACCGGCTCCGTCACCGTCCACCGGGAGGACTGACCACCATGCGACTCGCCCTCTCCACCCTCGGCCTGCCGGGCCTCCCGCTCGCCGAGGTGCTCCGGCTGGCGGCCGAGCACCACTGGCAGGGACTCGAACTGCGGTGCGCGCCCGGCGAACCCGTGCACCCCGCCATGACGGCCGGCGAACTGCGGAGCGCCCGAAGGGAGTTCGCCGCCCACGGGATCACCCCGCTCGCCGTCGCCTCCTACCTCGGGGTCGCCGCGCCCGGCGACGACGACCGGCTGGTCGCCGCCCTGACCGACCACCTGCGGCTGGCCGCCGACCTCGGGGCGCGCCACCTGCGCGTCTTCCCGCACGGCGCGGAG
>NZ_MSJQ01000455.1 GCF_014596515.1 Streptomyces sp. CBMA156 | reverse complement strand
GCGGCCGGCGCCGGCCGCGTCGTAACCGGTGAAGAGGTCGGTCAGGCCGGCCGGGGGCTCGCGCCAGCCGGACGGGGCCGGGGCGGGCTGGCTGCGGCCGATCCGCAGCGAGGCGAGCCGGGGCAGGTCGGTGCGGCGGTCGAGGTCCGCGGTGGACAGGGCGAGGCGCACGCCCGTCCAGTCCTCGCCGGTGCGCTGGGCGACGGCGGCACGCAGGACCAGGTGGGCGGTGTCGGCGCCGGTCCGGTAGGACAGACGGTAGGCGGGCACCCAACGGGCGGCGGGGACGCCGTACTCCAGTTCCAGTTCCAGGCCGGGGTGGGTGCCGTCGGAGGCGCTCTCGGGGCTTTCCTCGGCGGTGTCCCCGGTGTTGTCCCCGGTGTTGTCCTCAAGGCTGCGTTCCGGGGTGGTTCCGGTGGTGAGCGTGAGCAGGACGGTGGTGCTGGTCCCGATCGGCTCGGCCAGGTCGGCGGTGGACGCCCGCTCCAGTCGGTCGGCAGCCAAATCTCGTTCGTGGTCCGCTAGTTCGAGCTGTTGGGTGAGCTCTTCGGCGCGCTCCTGGAGCCGGGTCAGCCGCTCGTCGACGAAGTCGGCGAGCTCCAGCCAGGCGTCGGCGGGCGTGCGGCGCAGCGGCTCCTCGCGGCGGCGCTGCGGCGGGACGGCGCGCAGCGCGGTGGTCTCGGCGATCGCGGCCAGGACCAGCCGCCGGCGCTCGGCGAGCGTGCTGCGGTGCTCGGTGGCCTCGTCCAGCGCCCGCTTCAGGTCGTGGAGTTCCTCCGGCTCACGGAGTTCGGCGAGCAGTTCCAGCCGGGCCTCGGTGACCGCGGTTCCGGCCGGTCCGGTGAGCACTCGGGCGCGCAGCGAGCGGCCGTCCACGGCGGCGGGCAGACCGGTCAGCCGCAGTCGTCCGCCGGGCGGGACCGGGACGGTGGCCCGTCGTCGGCACACCGCGCCCTCGGCGTACACCACGACGGACTCCAGGACCGACGGGTGGGCCGGTACGGCCGGTGGTTTCGACTGCCCGTTCCGGCCGCTGTGCTGATCGTCCATGCGCAACCCCTTCGTTCGTGTGGCGCCCGCTGTGCGGTGCGTGCCGCGTCCCACCCGCTGTACGGCGCTGGTGGTGCCGGTACTTCGCGGGCTTCCGGGTCGCCCGCGCGTCTCTGCTCCGTTGGCCCGACTGTCGTGTCCGCTCGCCTGCCGTGTGCCGTGTGCCGTATGCCGTGTGTCGCGCTGCCCGCGCCTTCCCCGTTCCCGGGCGGCCAGTCTGCCCGGATTCGGGGCGGGCGTCCCCGGATTCGCGGGTGCGGCGTGTGCACTGTGTGGGACGGGGGCGGGCCCGGCGCGGTTGCCGGCGCCGGAAGCTGCCGGAGGTGTCGTTCCGGTTGCCGGGCGAGAGGTGGGGACTTGGGCCGGGCGGATGAGGGAGGATGGGGCGCGGGTGCTCCCGGACGGTCCCGGCACCTGTCGAGAATCGTGATGAGGAGAGCGACCCGCCATGCGCACTGCCGTCGTCGTCGGCACCGGACTGATCGGCACCTCCGCCGCGCTCGCGCTGACCGCCCGCGGGCTGACCGTCCACCTGGAGGACGCGGACCCGGACGCCGCCCGCACCGCCGAGTCACTCGGCGCGGGCACCACCGACCCGGTCGACGGCCAGGTGGATCTGGCGATCATCGCCGTCCCGCCCGCTCTGGTCGGCAAGGTGCTGGCCGACTGCCAGCACCGCAACCTGGCGCACTGGTACACGGACGTCGCCAGTGTGAAGGCCGGCCCCGGCAGCGAGATCGCCGAACTCGGCTGCGACACCGTCCACTACATCGGTAGTCACCCGATGGCCGGCCGCGAGCGCTCCGGCCCGCTGGCCGCCCGCGCCGACATCTTCGAGGGCCGCCCCTGGGTGCTCACCCCGACCGCGGACACCAACACCGAGACGCTCAACGCGGCGCTGGAGCTGGTCGCGCTCTGCGGCGCGGTCCCGATCGTGATGAACGCCGCCGAGCACGACCGGGCCGTCGCCCTGGTCTCGCACGCCCCCCAGCTGGTGTCCTCGCTGGTCGCGGCCCGACTGGAGAACGCCGACGAGACCGCCATAAGGCTCTCCGGCCAGGGCGTGCGCGACGTCACCAGGATCGCCGCCTCCAACCCCGGCATGTGGGTCGACATCCTCTCCGCCAACGCGGGCGCGGTCGCCGACGTCCTGGAGGCGGTCGCCCGCGACCTCGGCGAGACCGTCACCGCGCTGCGCGCCATGGAGGCCGTGGAGGAGGACGAGCGCCGGGTGGGCGCGGCCGGGATCGAGGCGGTCATGCGGCGCGGCAACACCGGCCAGTCCCGCATCCCCGGCAAGCACGGCGCGCCGCCCACCCGGTACGAGACCGTGGCGGTCGTGCTGGGCGACCAGCCGGGCGAGCTGGGCCGGCTGTTCGGGGAGGTCGGCGAGGCCGGGGTCAACATCGAGGACGTCGTCATCGAGCACTCGACCGGGCAGCAGGTCGGCTTCGTCCAGCTGTCGGTGGCGCCGACGGCGGTGAAGCGACTGACCAAGGCGCTGCGGGCGAGCGGCTGGAGCGTCCGGGACTGAGGTCCGAGGGGGCCTTGGCCGAGGCCTCGGGCGGCGGTCCGGGCGGGCGGCCAGGGGAGGGGGCGGGTGTGATCATCGACTTGCCGTTGGGGGAGACCAGGCACGGGTTCGCCGGTGATCCGGTGGACTTCGGGAACGAGCGGTTCCTGCGGGCGGTGCTGGGCGAGCGCTTCCTGCTCCGACACCGCAGCGTCGAGGCGATGTACGAGCGGCCCAGGCCCGTACCGCTGTACCCGGAGTTCGCCGAGCCCGAGCCGACCGTCAGCCTGCTGCTGCGGGCGGCCCGTGCCGCCTTCGCCGAGCACCTGCCGTTGAGCCTGTCCCCGGACGTGCTCTGGTACGCGGTGGTGCACGAGGTCGCGGTGCACGTGCGGATGTACCCGCCGCGGTACCGGGCGCTGTTCCGCGCGGTCGGCGGGCGCCGGGCGCCGATCGTGGTGCGGGACGACGGCCTGGCGGGGGCGGCGGCGGTCTGGTCGGGACCGGTCGGGGCGGGGCCGGACTGGTCGGGGCCGGCGGTCGGGGTGGGGTCGGACTGGTCGCGCTCGGTCCGGCTGGTGCGGGAGCCGCTCGTGGCGGCCGTCGGCGCGGAACTGGTCGACCTCTTCCGGCCGGACTTCTCCACCACGACGCCGGACGACATCTCCTCGGCCCTGGTGGCGCTGATGGACGTGGTCAGCCCGTACTACGACTTCCGCTGGGAGACCCGCTGCGGCATCCCGAGAGTCCGGCTGGAGGGCACGGCCGGGGACTGGGCGCGGCTGGCGGCCGGGGTGGGTGCACTGGCACAGCGGTTCGGCTGGTTGGCGCCGTGGTTCGCGCAGCTGCGGCCGGTGGTGGACGAGATCGCCGCGACGGCGGGCGGCGGGCCGGTGGACGAGGACTTCTGGCGCTCGCTGTTCAAGTGGCGCTCGATGTCCGGAGGGCCCCGGGTGACCGGCTGGCTCACCGCCTTCCTCGCCCACACCCAGACACCGGACGGTCCCAGGCTGCGGCGCTCCTTCGACTGGCGGGAGGCGGCGGGCCGCGAGTACCACCAGGAGGCGTTCGAGGTGAACGACTTCCCCTCGCACGTGTCCAAGGTGCCGTTCGTGTGGGAGGTGCTCGGACGGGAGGTGCCGATGGTGCTGGTCGGCGGGGTGCTCGGGATCGAGCGGGACGGGGAGTATCTGAGGCCGCGGCTGGGGACCGCGGTGCTGGAGAGGGTGGAGTAGCGGCAGGGCCGACGCCGAGGCCGGGCGGATGGTCAGTGGCAATTGGTCGATGTCGACTAGTTGGAGTCAACCAGTCGAGACTGACTGTTCGGGGCCGACTGATCAGGATCGACCGGTCGAGCCGGACGGCGCGGAATGTGTCACGTCGGCGGTCCATTAACCTTGAGAGAGACACTCCCCGGCCGTTCGCCTGCCCAGGCTCCGGCTCCCATGCTCAGAGAGAGGTTCGCCCGTGGACACTGCCGACCGAGCGCACGCCCCGGTCGTCGTCGCCATCGACGGACCCTCCGGCTCCGGCAAGTCGACCGTCTCGCGGGCGGTCGCCGCCCGGCTGGGCCTGAGCTTCCTGGACACCGGCGCCATGTACCGGGCGATGACCTGGTGGATGCTGGCCAACGAGGTCGACATCGACGACGCGGAGGCGGTGGCCGTCGCGTGCGGCAAGCCGGTGATCGTCTCGGGCACCGACGCCGACGGCCCCACCATCACGGTGGACGGCCAGGACGTGTCCGGCCCGATCCGCGGCCCCGAGGTGACCTCGCAGGTCAGCGCCGTGGCCGCGGTGCCGGCCGTACGGTCCCGGCTGGTGGAGCTGCAGCGCGGCTGCGCCGAGGTCGCCGAGCGCGGCATCGTCGCCGAGGGCCGGGACATGGGGACCGTGGTGTTCCCGGACGCCACCGTCAAGGTCTTCCTGACCGCCTCCGAGGAAGCCAGGGCCGCGCGCCGGGCGACCGAGCTGCGCGCCAAGGGCGTGGACGAGGCGACCATCACCGCGATGGCCGCCGACCTCGCCCGCCGCGACGCCGCCGACTCCTCCCGGAAGACGGCCCCGCTGACCCAGGCCGCGGACGCGGTCCTGGTGGACACCAGTGCCCTTACCCTGGAGCAGGTGATCGACCGGATCGCCGGGCTGGTGGAGGAGCGGGCCGGGCTGTCCTCGGTCTGACCGCCGTGGAGCAGGCCGGCGCCGGTGCGACCGGCGTCGGGCCGTCCGGGCGGGTTCGACCGCAGTCGGACGGGCCACAGCCGGCCCGGCCGTAGCCGAACCGGCAGAACAGGTCCGACCGCCGGTCGGGCCGACCATCGAGCGAACCGCGGGCCGTCGAGGTGCCGCGGAGACAACCATCGCGCTGCCCCGAGCGGGGCAGGTACGCACGGCACGCCCCTGGGAAGGGCCGGGCCGGGAAACGGAACAGACGAACATGACCGCAGAGCACTCCGCCGCCGACCACGGCGAGCTGGACGCCGCCGACTACGCCGAGTTCATGGCGCTCGCCGCCGAAGAGGGCTTCGACCTCGACGGCATCGACGGCGCGGACGGCGCCGAGCACGTCCGGCTGCCGGTGCTGGCCGTCGTCGGCCGCCCGAACGTCGGCAAGTCGACCCTGGTGAACCGCATCATCGGCCGCCGCGAGGCCGTCGTCGAGGACAAGCCGGGCGTCACCCGTGACCGGGTCACCTACGAGGCCACCTGGAACGGCCGCCGCTTCAAGGTGGTCGACACCGGTGGCTGGGAGATCGACGTCCTCGGCATCGACGCGATGGTCGCCGCCCAGGCCGAGCTGGGCATCGAGCAGGCCGACGCGGTGATGTTCGTGGTGGACGCCACGGTCGGCGCCACCGACACCGACGAAGCCCTGATCAAGATCATCCGCCGGGCGGGCAAGCCGACCGTCCTGTGCGCCAACAAGGTCGACGGCCCGTCCACCGAGGCCGAGGCCGCCTACCTGTGGTCGCTCGGCCTCGGCGAGCCGTTCCCGGTCTCCGCCCTGCACGGCCGCGGCTCGGGCGACCTGTTGGACGCCGTCATGGACGCGCTGCCCGAGGCCCCGCCGCAGACCTTCGGCGACGCCGCCCCCGGCGGCCCGCGCCGCGTCGCGCTGATCGGCCGGCCGAACGTCGGCAAGTCCAGCCTGCTGAACAAGGTCGCCGGCGAGGAGCGCGTCGTCGTCAACGAGCTGGCCGGCACCACCCGCGACCCGGTCGACGAGATGATCGAACTCGGCGGCAAGACCTGGAAGTTCGTGGACACCGCCGGTATCCGCCGCCGGGTCCACCTGACCGCCGGCGCGGACTACTACGCCTCGCTGCGCACCTCGGCCGCGCTGGACAAGGCGGAGATCGCGGTCGTCCTGATCGACGCCAGCGAGACCCTCGCCGAGCAGGACACCCGGATCATCTCGATGGCCGTCGAGGCCGGGCGCGCCGTCGTCATCGCCTACAACAAGTGGGACCAGATGGACGAGGAGCGCCGCTACTACCTGGAGCGCGAGATCGAGCGCGACCTCGTCCAGGTGCAGTGGGCCCCGCGGGTCAACGTCTCGGCCATGACCGGCCGGCACATGGAGAAGCTCGTCCCGGCGATCGAGACCGCGCTGGAGGGCTGGGAGACCCGTATCCCGACCGCGCGCCTGAACGCCTTCCTCGGCGAGCTGGTCGCCGCCCACCCGCACCCGATCCGGGGCGGCAAGCAGCCGCGCATCCTGTTCGGCACCCAGGCGGGCATCCGTCCGCCGCGCTTCGTGCTGTTCGCCTCGGGCTTCCTGGAGGCCGGCTACCGGCGCTTCGTCGAGCGCCGGCTGCGTGAGGAGTTCGGCTTCGTGGGGACGCCGATCTCGATCTCGGTGCGGGTCCGGGAGAAGCGCAAGAAGAAGTAGACAGGAGTGGCCGGTCCTCTGACCGGCGACCGGAGGGCCTCGCCACCATGGCGGGGCCCTCCCTGCGTTCGGCGGGGGCGCCGGTGGTCGCCCGAGGGGTCAGCGGTGGTCGCCGGTCGGGCCCGGAGGCAGGGAGAGCATCTGGCGGTGGCGGCCGCCGGTGGGCCGGGTGGTGGTGAGACCGGTGACCGTACCCATCACCGGGGAGGGCGCGGGTGGCGCGGGCGGTGCGGGCGCGGGTACCGGCATCGGGTGCGGGGCGGCGCCGAGATAGCCGGCCGCCACCCAGCCGTGGCCGTTGGTGAACTGGGCGGCTGGGACCGCGGGCTGGGCCGGAGAAGGGGCCGCGGTGCCGTGGCCGAGGGCGTCGCCGGTGGAGGCGACGGGCTCGGCGTGGCCGGCGGTGTGACCGCGGTGGTGACCGGTTCCGTGCGAACCGGTGCTGTGCGTTCCTCCGCCGTGCGGCCCTCCGGTGTGCGCCCCGCCGCCGTGGGCCCCCGCGGCGTGACTGCCGGCGTGGGCGCCGGCATGGGCCCCGAGGTGGCTGCCGGAATGGCCGTGCTGTTGGCCGCCGGTGGGGCCGGAGCCATGGTGCTGGGAGCCCGGCATGAACTGGGGGAGGCCTGGCACCTGGCCCGCGAGGGTGTGGAACGCCTGCTGCTGGGGCGGGTACGGGCGCTGCTCGCCGGGCAGCGGGTAGCCGTCGCGGACCGCGAAGCCGGTGAACTTCAGGTCCTCCTCGCCCGAGCGGTCGCCGGGCAGGGCGCGGAAGAGGCGCCGGTACTCCGAGTACAGCTCGTCGTAGATCGGCGTGGCCGAGTGCGGGTGTTCGGCGTCGTACGACGGACGCATGCCCGGGATCGAGCGGGAAGCGGTGGCGGACCGGCCGGGGGACGCGGAGACGTCGTAGCTGTACACGTAGGGGCCAACGAGCGAGAGGGGCGGGGGATGCGGGGCGTGGGGGCGTGGGTGCGTCGACGCGCCGGAGCGCGAGGCGGGCGGGCGCGCCGGCACGCCGGGGTGCGGTCGATGTGTGACGCCGGGGCAGGGGCCGACGTGGGACGCCGGAAGGTGGCCGTGGGGTGGGCGGCCGCCTTCCGGCGCGTCGTGGGCACGGAGGTGGATCAGGTGCCGGCGAGCGGCAGGGACGCGGCGACCACCTGGCCCAGTGCCACCGCCCGCTCCAGGGCCTGGCGCAGCAGGTCCTCGCGCGGTTGGCGCCCGACCAGCCCGGCCGGCACGGCGTACATCGTCACCTCGGAGAGCTGGCTCGCCGCCATTCGCCAGGCGTCGGTGACCTGGAGCGGCTGGTGTGCCTGCCACCAGCCGGTGCTGCCGCCGGTCGCGGAGGGCTGGAGGACCGCGTGCAGCTTGCCCATCGCGACCAGGACCGACCAGCCGGGCAGCTGCTCCGGGGTCTCGTCCAGGTCGGTGACGGGCTGGAAGCCGGCGTCCTGGAGCAGGTCGAGGAACTCGTCCTCGCCCGAGGTGCTGCCGGGACGGCCGACCGGTCCGGTGGGCTCGACCACCAGCGAGGCGTGCCCGGCCTTGCCGTGCAGGACCAGCCCGCAGGTGATGCCGAGGATGGCGGCCTGGCCGGGGGCGGTCGGCTGGGTGCGGGCGGGGCCGGCGGGGGTGGCGGGCGATGGAGCCGGGGCCGCCGGCACGGCGGTGGGGACGGCGAGGTCCTGGGCACCGGACTGGGACTGGCTGATGCTTCGGACGGCGCCGACCAGTTGCTCCTCGGAGACCGGTACGACCTGGGAGGGGATGCAGCGGGCGTGGGCGAAGGCGAGGACGGCGGTCTCCTCGCCGACGAACAGCACGGTGCTGGTGGGCTCCACGTGCGTGTCGCCGGGAGTCCGGCAGGAGGTGCACTCGTAGCTGTCGGGGGCGCGGTCGCCGCCGAGCAGGCGGTCGGCCTCGTCGTCGCCGATCTCGGACCGGACCTCGTCGCTGACGTCGAGCATGCGCGGCACAGGGGTCTCCTCGGATGGGTGCGGATGGGGTTCGGGGGCGGACGCGGGGAGGTCGCCATGCCCAACGGGCACCTGTGTCAGGCGTCACGGGTGCCCGTCGATGCTGACGGGAATTGCCCCGGATCCGACCGCGAGGCGTGTTCCCGTGGTCGCAATCTGTCGATGTTCGTGTCGGGACTGCCGGATTGGAACGGTGAGGTGAGTCACGTGAACTGGATGTTTGATCTAGGAATCGATGGCTAAGTCCGACATTTCGGACATGTTTACGTGGGTCTTACCGCCGGTAACCCTTGGCTGAGCTGGGCAGACCGCCGGAGTTTTGGCTTCGCCGCCGAACGGCTCGTAGCTTCTTGGTCGGCGCAACGAGCGCCACCCGGGTTCACCCCCGACGCACCGCCCCCCGGCCCGCCGGGCGTGGCAGGTGCCCGCCGACGCGAACGCTCGAACAGGTCGTCGGCGAGCGGCTGGGTGGCCAGGGGCGGCAGCGGCACGTCCGACACGTGCACGGCCGCCCGACGGACGCGGCAAGCGATCGCGGCCCTTTCCAGGGCCTGGTTCCGCATGTCCGCCCGGGGCTGTCGAGAGGAACCTCATGACCTTCCGTAACGAGAACGCCGCTGCCACCACCTCCACCGCCACCAAGCGCAACCGCGTCCGGATGGCTGTCGTGGCGGGCGCCGCTGTCGCGGCCCTGCCGGTGGCCGGCCTCGTCACGGCCACCTCGGCCTCCGCCGCATCCGTCTCCACCTGGGACGCCGTCGCCCAGTGCGAGAGCGGCGGCAACTGGGCCATCAACACCGGCAACGGTTTCTACGGCGGTCTCCAGTTCACCTCCAGCACCTGGGCAGCCTTCGGTGGCACCGCCTACGCCCAGCAGGCCAACCAGGCCACCAAGGCGCAGCAGATCGCCGTCGCCGAGAAGGTCCTCGCCTCGCAGGGCCCGGGCGCCTGGCCCGTCTGCTCCGTCAAGGCCGGCCTGACCAAGGGCGGCACCCCGGCCGCCGTCGACACCTCGGCGGGCTCCACCACCGGTGCCGGCACCGGTTCGACCGCCGCCAAGCCGGCGCAGACCCCGAAGCCGGCGGCTCCGGCCGCGAAGCCGGCCGAGGCCCCGAAGGCCGCCCCCAAGGCCCAGGCCACGCCGAAGAACGACGCCGCGCCCAAGGCCGCCGCGCCGAAGGCCGATGTCCAGAAGAAGGCCGACGCCCAGAAGTCCGCGCCGAAGGCCGACCAGGGCGCCAAGTCCTGGAACCGCTCGAACGACGCCAAGCCGGCCGCCAAGGGCGACTACACCGTCAAGGCCGGTGACACCCTGAGCTCCATCGCCGCCGCGCAGGGCCTGGACTGGCACGACCTGTACCAGAACAACGCCAAGGTCATCGGTGGCAACCCGGACCTGATCCTCCCGGGCCAGACCCTCAGCATCTGAGGTTTCCCGGACGCCCGAGGCCTCCTGCGCAGCTGACATCGGCTGCTCGGCCCTCACCGTTCCGGTGCCCCGAGCGGGCACCGACGTGCTCGGCTGCCACGGCCGCTCCACCGTCACGCGGGTTTCCGCCGGACGGGGGAGCGGCCGTCGGCGTCTCGCGGTGTTTCGCAGCGATCCGCGGCGTTCGGCCGGGCGCCCGGAGTGCCGTCCGCTCGCGGCGGTGGGGCTGGGCCCGGGGCAGGGCGGTGCGCGAGGATGGTGGGGTGATCCAGGGAGAGCTGTTCGGTGACCCGAGCGGGTCCGCGGGTGCGCGCGAGCGCTCCGAGCCGGCCCCCGGCGCCGTCCTGCTCCCCGGCTGGCTGGACCTCGACGCGCAACGCCGCCTGGTCGCCGCCTGTCGGGAGTGGGCCCGCCCGCCGGCCGGCCTGCACACCGTGCGGATGCCCACCGGCGGGATGATGTCCGTACGGATGGTGAGCCTCGGCCTGCACTGGTACCCCTACGGGTACCGGCGGGTCGCCGAGGACGGTGCGCCGGTCAAGCCGTTCCCGTCGCTGCTCGGGACGCTTGCGCACCGGGCCGTCGCCGAGGCGTACGGGCCCGCGCTGGGGGAGGTCGCGGGTGCGGCGTCGTACGAGCCGGACATCGCGATCGTCAACCACTACGCGCACGGCGCGAAGATGGGCCTCCACCAGGACCGCGACGAGCGGGCGGACGCCCCGGTGGTCTCGCTCTCGCTCGGTGACGGCTGTGTCTTCCGGCTCGGGAACACCGAGACCAGGACCAGGCCGTGGACCGACCTGGAACTGCGCAGCGGGGACCTGCTGGTGTTCGGCGGACCGGCCCGGTTCGCGTACCACGGGGTGGTGCGGACGCTGCCGGGGACGGCGGACCCGGCGCTGGGACTGGTCGGGCGGCTCAACATCACGGTGCGGGAGTCGGGGCTGGGCGCGTAGCCGGAGGCGCCCTTCGCCGCTCTTCCGTCCATCGCCGTGCTCTCGTTCCGTCCGTCATCTGTTCGCTGACTCGACTACTCGTTCGAGTGAACTAGGAGTTCCGGCGTGCTGCGCGGGAATGACCCGGGTCGCCAGAGGATTCGAGTGAGCTGGAGAATTCGTTCGGAGTCCGGAGAGGAAGCGTGCGCATGGGTACCCCCGTCGACGACCTTGTCGATCTGCTCGACCTTGAGCAGATCGAACTCAACATCTTCCGTGGGCGAAGCCCCGAGGAAGCGCTGCAACGGACGTTCGGCGGCCAGGTCGCGGGGCAGGCACTGGTCGCGGCGGGGCGCACGGTGGACGACGCGCGCCCCGTCCACTCGCTGCACGCGTACTTCCTGCGCCCCGGGACGCCGGGCCTGCCGATCGTCTACCAGGTCGACCGGATCAGGGACGGCCGCTCCTTCACCACCCGCCGGGTGCTCGGGATCCAGGGCGGCCGGTCGATCTTCGCGCTCACCGCCGACTTCCACCGGCCCGAGGAGGGCGGCATCGAGCACCAGTTCCCGATGCCGTCCGTCGCCGCCCCCGAAGACCTGCCCAGTGCCCTGGACGAAGTCGGCTCCCGGCTCGGCGAGCTGCCCCCGTTCATCAGCCGCCGCCAGCCCTTCGACATCCGCTACGTCGACCGGCTGCGCTGGACGAAGGAGGAACTGGCGGGCGTCGAGGCACGTAGCGGCGTGTGGCTGCGCACCAACGGTTCGCTGCCGGACGACCCGCTGATCCACGTGTGCGCACTCACCTACGCCAGTGACATGACGCTGCTGGACGCCGTCCGCGCCCCGGTCGAGCCGCTGTGGGGCGAGCGCAACTTCGACATGGCCTCGCTCGACCACGCGATGTGGTTCCACCAGCCGTTCCGGACGGACGACTGGCTGCTCTACCAGCAGGAGTCCCCGATCGCCCACGGCGCGCGCGGTCTGGCGCGTGGGCAGATCTTCGACCGGAACGGGCAGCTGGTGGTGTCGGTGGTGCAGGAGGGCCTCTTCCGGCCGCTGAAGCGGCGCGACGGGTAGGCGAGTCCGTGGCCCGTGGTGTGCCCAGTGTTGTGTCCCGTGTCGGTGCGTTGCCGCCGTGTTGCAGTTTCGGCGGCTTCGGGCCGACGGGAATGATCCGTCCGCACGGACGGCGTTGTGGATGATCGAGACGGGCGGTCCGAACGGCGGGCCGTCCGCGGACAGACCGGGAGGGTGGACCGATGACGGCGACGGCCGCGGAGGACTGGAAGCACTGGAGTGACGGCCGGGCGGCGTCGGTGAGCGCGCCGCACGGCCAGCTCGCACTCACCGGCACGCACTGGCTGGAGCCCAAGCCCACCGAGATCCCCGGCCTGCCCGGGCGATGGTGGGCCGACGCCGAGGGCGTCCGGGTCCGGGCGGCGGCTGGTGCCGGCATCACGGTCGACGGTGCCGGTACACCGGTGGACGGGGACGTGCTGCTCCGTCCGGACAGTGACCCGGCCGCCGACACGGCCACCCTGGGCGACCTGCTGCTCGTCCCGATCGAGCGCGAGGGCGAGCTGGCCCTGCGGGTCTTCGACCCGGCCGCGCCGCGCCGGGGTGCCTTCGCGGGCATCTCTGCCTACCCGTACGCGCCCGAGTGGGCCGTTCCCGCCGTGTTCACCCCGTTCGAGGACGGCGACACGCGGTCCGTCGTGGTCCCGAACGCCGACGGCCGGGATCGCCCGCTGGCCGTCACCGGGCAGGTCGCCTTCACCGTGGCGGGTGAGCACCGCACGCTGACCGTCAGCCGGTCGGGCGAGCTGCTCAGCGGTGTGATCGCGGACAGGACCAGCGGCATCGACACCTACCGCTTCCGCTTCATCACCCTGCCGGCGCCGGACGCGGAGGGCCGCACCGTCCTCGACCTCAACCGGGCCTACCTGCCGCCGTGCGCTTTCTCGGACTTCTTCATCTGCCCGTTTCCGCCGCCGGGCAACCGGCTGGACTTCGCGGTGGAGGCGGGGGAGAAGCAGGTGCTGAGCCGGTAGCGGCTGCGGGCGCGGTCCCCCTGCGCGGGGGACGGCGGCCCGGTCACGCGGCGCAGGGCGCAGGGCGCCGGGCGGGTGGTCGGCGGGAGGTGGGCCGGAGGTCCCGGGGCCGGTGCGAGGCGGGTCGGGGGCGGAGCGGAGCGGAGCATGGGGGACTATGTCGAACAATCAACATTCCACCCCGTCCCCCGCGTCCACCCCGTCCGCCGTCCCTTCGCCGTCCACGCCTCCTTCGCCCTCCGCCCTCCCCGCATCCTCCTCCGCCGAGCCCGAATCCGATCCCGGACCGGGGGACGGGTCAGAACCGGGGGCCGTCCCCGACTCACCCTGGTACCGCCGGGCGTTCGCCGACCTCAGCCCGCTGCGCGACCACCCCGACTACCGTCGGGTCTGGGCCGGGCAGGCCGTCTCCTCCATAGGCCAGCAGATGACGGCCGTCGCCGTCTCCGTCCAGGTCTACGATCTGACCGGCTCCGCCTTCGCGACCGGCCTGGTCGGCATCTTCTCGCTCGTCCCACTCGTCGTCTTCGGCCTCTACGGCGGCGCGATCGCCGACACCGTCGACCGACGCCGGCTGGGCCTGATCGGCTCCGCCGGCCTGGCAGCCGTCTCGGCCGTCCTGGCCGCGCAGGCGCTCGCCGGCCTCGGCCTGGTCGCCGTCCTGTACGCCGCCGTCGCCGTCCAGGCCGGCTTCTTCGCACTCAGCTCGCCCGCCCGCTCCGCGATGATCCCCAGGCTGGTGCCGAGCCACCAGCTGCCGGCGGCGAACGCCCTGAACACCGTCAGCATGAACCTCGGCCTCACCGTGGGCCCGATGCTCGGCGGCGTCCTCATCGGCGCGTACGGCGTCCAGGCCGCCTACCTGATCGACACCGTCGCCTTCACCGCCACCCTCTACGCGATGTGGCGCCTGCCCGCCATGCGGCCGCTCGGCGATCGCAAGGGCCGCGCCTCCGTCCTCGACGGCCTCCGATTCCTGCGCGAGCAGCCCAACCTGCGCACCAGCTTCCTCGCCGACCTGGCCGCGATGGTCTTCGGCATGCCGCGCGCCCTCTTCCCGGCCATCGCGGTCACCTTCTACGGCGGCGACGCCGGCACCGTCGGCCTGCTGGCCTCCGCCCCGGCCGTCGGCGCCCTGGTCGGAGCGCTGTTCTCCGGTTGGGTCGGCCGCGTGCGCCGCCAGGGCATCGCCATCCTCGCCGCGGTCGCCGCCTGGGGCCTGGCCATCGCGGCCTTCGGCGCCCTCCACAACCTCTGGCTCGGTCTCCTGCTGCTCGCGGTCGCGGGCTGCGCCGACACCGTCAGCATGATCTTCCGCAACACGATGATGCAGGTCGCGGCCCCCGACGAGATGCGCGGCCGCCTCCAGGGGATCTTCATCGTCGTGGTCGCCGGCGGCCCCCGCCTCGGCGACTTCGAGTCCGGCACCGTCGCGGCCCTCTCCAATCCCGCCACCTCTGTGATCACCGGCGGCCTCGCCTGCGTCGCCGCCGTCCTCCTCCTCGCCGCCCGCCGCCCCGCCTTCCTCGCCTACGACGCCCGCCACCCGACCCCCTGACCCACCACCCCGAACCTGGCAGCGAGCACCCCCCGACGTGCTGTATTGTTTTCCACGTCGCCGGGACACCGGAGACAAGGTCGAGAAGCCCACAGCAGAGCCCCTCAGGCTCTCGCTTCAGGTGCCGAGACCACGGGACGTGGCGCAGCTTGGTAGCGCACTTGACTGGGGGTCAAGGGGTCGCAGGTTCAAATCCTGTCGTCCCGACTGTGAAGTCGGTTGTGGGAGCGGGTACTTGGGAAACCAAGGGCCCGCTCTTACTGGTTTTTGGGGCCCGTTTCTTGATCCCGGGCGGTCCCAAAATGGTCCCCAGGTTTGGCCGCAGGTCCGTCGCCACCCGTTGCTCGGGTGGCTGGTGTGTGGATTGTTCTTCGATCTCAAGGTGAAGTGAGAGATCTCCTGTCGTTTTGCTGGAGCGAGGCGTGGCGGCGCACTTGACCTTCGGTCAAGTGCGTCGGTCGCGGGTCAAGTGGGTAAAACTGGTTCATATCGGGGCATTTCTAAGGCCTTTCTGGCGCCTACTGCTTGCCGTGGTGTGACTCGGGCAGCATCGAAGCGGCTTGTCAGCGGCCATTTTCGAGGCGATGGCAGTTACGGCGTGTTACCAGCGGCGGGTGATCTGGCCGTCGCGTTGGAGCTTCTCGAGGTGATGAGTGAGGGCTTGGCCGGCTTCCAGGATCCGGAGCGCGTCGGGGTGGAAGTAGCGCTGGGTGGTGGTGATGAGCCGGTGGCCTGCGATCTCCTTGAGGATGTGCGGAAGGATGCCGGCGTCGGCCATCCAGGTCAGGCCGGTGTGGCGCAGGTGTTCATAGCCGAGGTTCCGGGTGACGTCGTCCCAGTGGGTGGCGTCGCGCAGGACAGCGGTGCTGATGCGACCGCCGCGCGGGCCGGTGTAGAGGCGGGCGTCCGGGTCGCCTCGCGTCGCTTGGAGCCGCCTGATGATGAGTGGGCGCAATGGTTCGATGATCGGGATGAGGCGGGCGACCCTACCCTTGGTGTGCTTGTCGACCAGGCCGCCGGGAGCGGGGGTGGTCTGTCGGCGGCAGGTCAGGAGCCACTTGTCGGTATCGACGTCGCGGGCCCGGACTCCGGAGACCTCGCCGATCCGTGTGGCAGTGCAGGCGCTGTGGACGACGACATCACCCCATCCGCGATAGCGGTTGTATGAGGCCGCGACCAGGGCATCGGCGAGTTCGGTGAGGGCGTCCCAGTTGCGCAGGGCAAGGGAGCGGGGGTCCCGCAGTTCGTCTTCGACCTGCTGGTATTCGCGCTGCCAGCCGGTGATGTGGGCGGTGTTGCGTTCGAGGATGCCGTCCACGATGGCCTGCTCGAAGATGCGGGAGAGCATGGCGAGGGTGTTCTTGATCGTGGAGCGGCCGCAGCCATCGGCGATCCAGCCGAGAACCGCCGCAGTGATGAGAGCGGTGGTGATCAGGCGGAGGGGGAGCTGCCCGAGCTCGGGCTCGATCCGCAGGTGACAGCCGGCGAGGTAGGGGGCGTGTGTGGTGCTTTCCAGGCCGGTCAGGATGACCGGGAGGCGGAGGTTGACATAGTCGCCCAACGGCATGGAGGCCAAAGACGGGAGGACGGGGCTGCCGGTGGCGTCGGCCAGGATGGTCAGCCATTGGGTGACCAGTGTCGGGTCGAGTCCATTGTGGACGGCCCCTGCCAGGAAGCTGGCCCATGCCTGCGTCTGCGCCGGGGTGGCCTGGCTGGCCGGCGGGCGGAGGTTGGTGAGTGGTGAAGTGCGGTATTGCGAGCGCAGGGCACTCGGCGGAGCGGGAGGGGCGGCGGTGGTGATCTCGCTGAACGGGTCCGGGGTGGCTGATTTCCAGGGGTGCGTTGAAGTACTCATGCACCATGGTTGCGCCGATTCACCTTGCTTGTTTGATGCCGTCATGGTGTCATTGCTTCATGCTCTATGGTGTGCCATCGCTGCAGGACATCGACCAGTCCGTCCTCGCGGAGATCGACGAGATGCGCGACCGGCTGCGTCTCCATCTGCGCACTTCACGTCGCTGGGAAGGGCAGCTGCGGCGTAACCTCACGGCGCGGGCGATCGCCGGATCGAACACGATCGAGGGCTACGCCGCGAGCGTGTCGGACGTTGAGGACATCATGGTCGGCGAAGCGCCGATCGAGGCGAACGACACCGTCACGGCCGAGATCGAGGGTTATCGGCAGGCGATGACCTACATCCAACGCCTCGCCGAAGCGGGCGACGACTTCGCCTACAGCAAGGGCCTGCTCAACGCGCTGCACTTCATGATGCAGGGCCACCACCTGATCAAACGGCCCGGCTGGTGGCGTACCGGGCCGGTGTACGTCACCTCCGCCGAAGACCCGACCATCGCCGCGTACACCGCCCCTGATGCCCAGCAGCTGGCAGTACTGACTGACGAGCTGGTCGAGTGGCTGAACGAGGGCGACCTGAACGCGCCGGGACTGGTGCGGGCCTCTATGGCGCACCTGAACCTGGTGGCGATCCATCCGTGGTCGGACGGCAACGGGCGGATGTCCCGCGCCCTGCACACCCTGGTCCTGGCCCGTGAGGGGATCATGGCGCCGGAGTTCTCCAGCATCGAGGAATGGCTCGGCCGGGCCCGCAACACCTACCGCTACTACGACATCCTCGCCGACGTCGGCGGCCCCGTTTGGACCCCCGACCGCGACACCCTGCCCTGGATCCGGTTCTGCCTGCGCGCCCACCACCAGCAGGCCCAGAGCGTCGAGCGCCAGGTGAACACCACCCGCGAGGTCTGGACCGCCCTCGATGAAGCCGTCGAGCAGCGCGGCTGGCCCGACCGCATGCTCTACGCCCTCTACCCCGCGGCCATGGGCAACCGCCTGCGCCGCGCGACCTACCAGGCCGACGCCGAGCTCAGCGAGCAGCAGGCCCAACGCGACATTCGCGAACTCGTCCGCACAGGCTGGCTTACAGCCAGGGGTGAAGCCCAGGGGCGCTACTACACCGCTGGCTCGGACCTTCCCGAAGCCATCGTTCGAGGTGTACGGGAACCGCGGCCGCTTCGCGATCCTTATGCCTGAAGTTCACCCAGTGGGTGCCAGGCGGAACAGGAGGGGACCTATGCCGCATTCATCCGCGCATCAAGGCAAGCGCGGTCCCCTGCTTCCGGCTGCCCGCAGGGCGGTTGGCCAGAAGCAGGGACGGTGACGGACCGGTTGGTGTTATTGCTCCACTGACGGACTACCGGCTTCGACGTCGTCGCTGGTTGCCGCCTCGGCCGTCGGCATCGCCTCTGCGGCGAGAGGCAGGACGTACTGCTCGGCCAGCTTGGCGAGATGGAGCGGCAGCGGCCGGGAGAGCGGATGGTACTCGTCGTGGAGACGCAACTGATGCACGGCGGCGGCCAAAAGCGCGGTCCGGTCCGCGGGCCAGTCGGTCCGACGGGTCTGCTCCAGAGCCTGTTCGGAGAGGCAGCCGAGCACGGTGAGCTCAAGTGCCTGCGGGTTCCAGGCAGTGGCTGCGGGGCCGTGTGGCCAGCGCGTGGTCGGGACGATCTTGCGCAGGTCAGTACGGACCGTTCCGGCGGTCGGCGGCTTCCCGACCGTGCTGGTGAAGACCCGGTTGTCCGGATCGGCGTCCTGCGGCGCCCACAGTCCGATGGACACCCCCGGGGTGTCGTCCTCCTGGGCCCCTGGGGCGTACCACTCGGCGGTCTCCTCGCGGCTGTTAGCGTCCCGGAGCAGGACCACGCGCAGGTCGGTGCCGAACAGTGAGAGCCGGGCGGGGCGCTCTCCGTCGAAGACCAGGCTGTCCTTGACCAGTTGGCCATTGCTCAGGCCAGGCCAGACCTTGCGCAGGTTGCCACTGTTGGCGAGCAACAGGGTAGGGCGGTCCCGGACCTGGTAGAGCAGTGACCTGATCTGCCGTTCGGCCTCGTAGCGGGTTTCCGCCGCCATTGTGCCGGTCCGATCCGTTTCCTCTCGGTGGGTCGGAGTGGCGCCGGAGGCAGCAATGGTGAGCAGCAGCCGGGCGTACGGGACCCAGCGCTTCTTGGCCTCGTCCCAGCCTTGGACGGGGTGCACCGGGTCGCGCGGGCGGATGCGTAGTGCGACGAGGTGACGGCTGGCCTGCCGGGTGGAGCCGCTGGCCTGATGGCGAACGTGCCAGAGCGCCAGGTACTGCATGTCGTCGGTCAGGGCCTTGTCGAGCTTTTGTTCGGGAGGGACCATTGCGCCGAGTTGGCGCATCCCGTCCGCGACCGCAGAGCCGGCCCGTTCGGACAGTGGGCCGTCAGCGTCCTCCGGCACGACGATGAACTGACTCACCCGCCCGGCTCCAGCGCACCCGAGACGCAGTGCCGACTTGGGATCGGTATCGGTTGCCGGGAAACGGTCGCGTCCGAGGATCTCCACGAATGCGATTCCGGCCGTCTTCCGGTGCGCGCCAAGCCTGGCGGTCATTCGTGCCGCGCGCTCCCGAACGGCCGACGCCACCGACTGGGCGCGCGAGAGGCCAGTCTCCCGGACCACTCGGATGGCGCTGCCGAGAGACTCCATCGGACGGGCACGGAGCACCACACACAGCTCGTCGGCGTGCCACTCGTACGTGCCGTCCGCATCGGGGACAGCAGGCGGGAGGTCGAGCCATTGGCGCAGTGCCGTGACGAGTCCGTCCCGGGTCTCCTCGGTCTGCCAGACCACGTCCACGGACAGCGGCTGGCCGTCGAGTACCGTGCGGATGGCGGCGCGCCTGGCCTCGACGCGTAGCCGTGCGCGTTCGGCCAGTTTCCCTGGGTCCTTGGTGTGTGAGGTGGCGAGCAGTCTGGGGTTCGATCGGCGGTGCACCCGTTCGAGGGCCGGTACCCGGCGCAGGAACGGGCGGATGCCCTCCTCGATCCACCGGTCGAGGAGCATTCGTTCCAGCGGCATCAGGCCGGCGCCCACACCGTGCTTGCCGAAGCCGGTGTCGTAGAGGATGCCGGCAGCCACCCCGTCCCGGCCTGCCAGCCACTCGGCTGCTTCGCCGGTCAGCTCGGCGGGCTTCGGGTACACGTGCTGGATGTCCAGTTCCGGCAGGAGGTCGACCAGGCTCTGCCTGCTCCACACGGGCACGCGGAGGGTCCGGTCCAGGGAGATTGAGTTGACGGCGAGCCGGTGGCGCCGGTCGGAAGTCTCGGCCCAGGGCATCGGTGCGTCGAGAAGGACGGTTGCCCCACTGCCGTTCTGCAGCTTCACCGGAGAGTCGGTGACCCAGCGCCGCACGCCGTACGAGACGTGCACCCGGAAACGATCCGTGAAGGGTGCGGTCTGTACGGTGACCGTCACCAGCGCCGAGTAGTACCAGGTGCGCTTGTACTTGGTATAGGTGCGCGGCGGCCAGCTGACCAGCTCCACCCCTTGGTCCCGGGTGACCTGGCGGAAACGCAGTTCGGCACCGTCCATCAGCAGCGGTCGGGCCGCGAGCAACGCGCCGATCCGCTCCGGCAGCAGGTGGTAGAGCCGTCGGTCGGGCTCGGCGGTGCCGCCTGCGGAGACTTCCGTGGCCGTGAGGTCGACGCTCTCGTCGCGCCAGCCCGGGGTCACCTCGTCGATCAGTGCGAGGGCGCGGTCGAGCGCGGCCTCGTGCCCGGCGGCCCGTACCGGATCCTTGTCCGTACCAGGAGACAGGGTCATCACCCAGGAGGCCAGAAGCGGGGCCACCAACTCGGCTGGCTGGTCATCGGTGGCGTAGAACCACGGCACCTCGGAGCTGGACCCTGCCCCCCGGCCGGTTGCCAGTACACCGGGTGCGGTGGCCCTCAGTAGGGCGTTGAGCCTGCGGATCGGCAGGCCCGGGGGCTCGCTCCGGCGGTGCCGTCGGCGGTGGTAGAGGTCCAGGAACTCGGTGCGCCACTCCTCGGGGAAATACATCACGCGGAACTGCTCGAACCACGGCCCGTGATCGGGGTCGGGCTCGTAGGCGGTTTGGTGGATCAGTGGGTACATGCGGAACCTCGCCCTTCAGTGGTTTCGGTCAGGCAGCGGTTGAGAGCGGTCCACAGCGGCCGGTAGAGGGCCTGGACGATGCGGCGTTCGGCCTCCGGCTCGGTGCTGTCCGGGCCGAAGTAGGGGGTGAGCACGGCGCGGATGCTGTACAGCAGGCTCGTTTTCGGCGTGTCGGTGGGCCCGGTTGAGTCGGCCGCTGCCAGGCAGGGCGCGAACGCGGCATCGACGAAGGCGACCCGAGTGGGTACCGCGCCCCGGACGGAGCGGCCGATGACCTGCCAGATCAGAACCAGCATGTCCCAGGTGACCTGGACGCGGTCCTCTTCGTCGAGGTGACTCCAGGCCATGCTCCTGGCGAGGACGTGGAACCACTTGGACCGGGCGGCGTCGCGGAATCTACGCGCACCCAGACCGAGGGTGGGCGCGCCGCGCACCAGATCGGAGAACCCGGTGCCGTCCATCAGCCGGACGATCCAGTCGTTGATCGCGTGCACCGCGAGGCCGAGGTCGTCAGGGCGGGGGTTGGGCCGGGCCAGGAAGTAGACTGAGCCGATGGCGGCCTCCTTGCTGTCAACGGCGAGGATGTTGTGCCCGCGCTCCACCGCGAGCAGCGGCGCCACCAAGATCTCGGCGTCCGTGGCGGCGAGCGTCTCGACGTCACCGCGGCGCAGTACTGGGGCGTGGTGCTCGTCGTCCAGTGGACGGCCGGCGGCATCCGGGTCGTCGTCGGACACCAGCCGCCGGACTTTGCCGCGCCAACGCTCGTTGAGTGTGTGCAGCGTGTCCGCCACCAATGCGGCCTCGTCGTAACTGCCGACCAGGAGCAGGATGTGCCGACGGGGTTCCGGTAGTCTATGCAGTTCCCGAAGGAGGCGCCCCTGGCCTCGGTCGTTGCGGCCGAGCTCGGTGGCCATCCGGCGCAGCACGTCTTCGCGCCGGTCGATCGGCGCTCCGGAAAGCCGCAGGGCCTCGCTCGGACTGTCGCATGTGCACCGCGTCGGGCAGGCACAGGCCTCTCGAACGAACTCGAAGCGGAACTCGCTCTGGTCGGCGATCCGTTCCAGTTCCGCAGGGTCGGGTTCGATCAGTGTGCCGATCGGTACCGGAACGTGGTAGCGGCTGGACTTGTCGGCCCAGCTGCTGCCAGACATCAGCAGGACGTTGGTCCCCGGCAAGCCGTCCACCATAGGTAGGTCCGGCATGGCGCGCAGCAGTTCACGCCCCACCCCGCTGCAGCGGAAGAAACGGAGCTCGCCGCTGCGGACACCGCCCTCGTCGCGCCCCTCCAGGAGAAACTGGAACCCGATCACATTGCCCATCGGGGACTCGGGGACCATCGGCGCGTAGTCGAGGGGGCGACGGTACATCTCGTTGAAGCCGAGGCTGAGTGCGTCCGCGACCCGCGGCCACATGGTGTTGATCAGGGCGAGCTTGGGCTCCAGAGCGCTGAGCAGCAGGGTGAATTCGAACCGGTCGAGCAGGGCATCCAGCCAGTCGTCCGAGTCCTCGGGAAGGGGAGCGCGTCGCCGTCGCTTCGTGTTCTTGCCAGCACTCTCCTGCTGCCCTGCCGACGTGTCCCGGTTCCCGTTCACCAGTGACCTGAGCTCGCGGTACCGGTCCTGGTTCGCCTCCTCCTCCCCCAGGAGTGGGGTGATCTCGAAGAGGTCGCACACCACCTCCCGCAGCCGGGCACGGGTGTGCTCGCGGTAGTTGGTGTGGAGCAGTTCTCCGAGCAACCCGAGCAGTGGCAGGGTGTCGTCCTTGGGCGGTCGCCGGTCCCCGAACGGGTTGTCCCGGAAGGCGTCCAGGAGTTCCATCAGGTGCTTCCGCGGTTCCCGGTGCGGGTCCTCGGCTGGGGGCCCAGCCTGGCCGTCGTAGTCCTCCGGCAGGGGGAAGCGTTCCTCCAGCAGGCGCAGTTGGAGGGTTCCGGCGCTGAAGTAGCCGGTTCGGACCCATTTGCGCAGGTCGAAGTCGCGGACCAGCATCGCCACCAGCCGGTCTGCGGCAGCCTGGGTGGTGTTCACCGCCGCCGACCAGTTCTCCACGTCGCGATCGGATAGTTGCACCCGTCCGGCGCTGGCCAGCTCCCGGATGCGGTGCTGGTTGACCTCGTCGAGGAACGAGCGGGTATCGGGGCCACCGCCGAGCAGTGGGATGGCGGGGGCGAACATGCGGTCGAGTTGCATCTGCACCCGGTCCGCCTCGTCGACGATCACCAGGTCGCTGCGTCGGCAGGCGAGTTCGAGGTAGCGGATGCGCTCCGGGTTCTGTGGGTGCGGGACACGGGTATCCACTAGGCTGGGCGGGGTGGATACCCAGATCCTCGCGTCGACCAGGGACCGTGGCCCGTGATGGCGCGGGCACTGGGACCAGAACGGACAGGCAGTCCGGTAGGGGGTCCACGGGTCGTCGGGGTCCACCTCGCGTTTCTTGGGCGGTTGGAGCCTGGTACACGGTGCTTCGCCGAATCCCAGGAGGTCGTCGGCGGGGTGGCCGTCGGCGTGGCGCAGCGCGTTCAAAGCACAGGAGGTGCTCAGGTACTGGAAGCCGGGGTCCAGGTGGGCGAGCAGGTTGGGTTCGCCGCGTCCTGCGGTCCTTCGGTGGAGCCGTTCGGCGTGCTGCTGACGGCCCGTCGCGCCGAGGACGGGTGCGGCGGAGGCGGGAACGTGGGTGTTGTAGAGCTCGACCAGTTTGAGCTGCTCCGCGACGTCGCCGACCACCACCGTCAGGTTCCGTCCCTGCCCGGCGAGGTGCACGGCCAAGACGTCCCGAAGCGTGCTCTTGCCGGCTCCGACGATCCCGAGCAGGTGCTCGATGCCGGACACGGAGAAGTCGCGGGCGGGACGGAAGCCTCCGCGGCGGCGTGTGGACAGCCGGATCGCCTTCAAGCGGGTGAGCCAGCCGGCCGGTTTCCGGGCGTCCATGGTCGCAGCCGTGATCATCAGCTTCTTCCACGTGAAGGTCAGCGGCCTGCCCGCATGGACCGGAAGCCGTCCGAGGTCGTGACCGGGCGGAGTGGGGGCTGAATGTTCCGGGATCAGCACGGTGGTCAGGTGCCGGCCGATGGGGAAGGCGTACCGGCCGGGGGCGGCGAAGGTGGCCGGCTCTCCGGTGAACGGCGGCGCCTGGTTCAGCAGGCGCTCGTAGGAGGCCCACCGGTCCTCCGCCACGGAGAGCGACGGACGGCGGACGGCGGGGGCGTTCAGGTCCGGTACGTCGAAGGCTCTGAGTTGGCGGTCCTGCTGCTGGTAGTCCTTCAGCGCCTCGGACCAGGCCAGTCGGCGCCCCCAGGTCCACAGGGCGTAGCGCGCGGTGCGACGGATGTGCTCCTGCCGGTCAGAGATGTCGTCGCGCTCACGAGCGAACGGATAGCCGCTGAACAGGGTCCAGCCCTCCGCGGCAGGAGCACCGGGAGTGAGCTGTTCCTGGAGGAACAGGCCGAGTTCGATCTCACACAGGTCGACCAGCTTGCGGCGCGGCAGTGCAGAGCTGCTGGAGCGGAGCTCCCGCACCACCTGGTGCAGGGCCTTGGCAGTGCTACGCACGAGTTCTCCCGGGTCGGTCGTTCTGATACGGAGCTGTGAATTCGCTGACGGATCTGAGCCGCACCAGGGCGCCATCGGGAAGGTTGTGGTCGAAGGCCTTCCGGTAGCCCGGTCGGTCGACGACTGCGTCGGGCATCACGACATCGAGCGGGGAGTCTTCGAGGGTGGCCAACTCGGAGGCCCTGAACGCGGCCAGCGCCGGCTGCTCACGGTCGAGCACCCGGACGGCCCTGCCCGTCCCGTTCTCGTGGACGAGTCGGAGGCTGCCCGTCCCCGTCGGAACAAGCCCGGACCAACCAGCCAGCTTCTCGCGCAAGGCCAGTTCGGTGCGGGCGGGGAGGGTGAGGAAGAGCCGGACAGCGCGGGGGAGGGCGATCGGGTGCTTGGGCACCTCCGCCTTCTCGAGCCCTCCGGGCGGCTTCTTGCACTCTCCCTCGCACCACGCCCCGGCGCCCTCTGTCGGCTTGGCAAAAAGTAGGCACTCTGTGCAGGTGGAGACCGTGTGGTCGGTCGAGAAGTTCTCGGGCACCGGCTCGTACAGCTCCCGAACCAGTCGCCAGGTGCGGATGGTGGCCGGACGCATGAGCTTGGAGCTGTCAGGGTTCAGGATGACGGGGTGCGCGATCAGGAAGTCCCGACAGGAGGCGAACCGCTCGGGGGCCCCGCAGGCGTCGGCGAGATCGGCGATTACTCTGTCGGCGCCTTGTTCGAGTCTGCCGAGGCGGCCGTATGAGGCGAGTTCGGCACAGGTTCGGGTCGGCTCGGCCGAGCCTCGGTCGATCAGCCGGGCGTCATCGGTAAGGACGCCTGGCGGGAGTGCCAGCGGCCAGGTCGTGAGGAGGTCCCGGCAGCGGGACAGCAGATCGGGAACGCTCAGGGGTGCCGGCCGGTCCTGCTTGAGGCATGTCCACACGACACGATCGAAGGCTAGTTGAGTGCTCGTCGGGTACGGGAGCCGGAGCGCCGCCGGACGGGGAACGTCGCTCAGGTCCAGCACGCCGCGAGCCACCGCCGCCAGTAGTTCGAAGTCCGGGCTCACTTCGGCGCCTCCTGTGAAGGCTCTGACAGTCGGCGTGCCGAGCACCAGCGCGCCATCTCGCAGCTGTCGCACTCCGCGCTCGGCGTTGCTTCGAACAGTCGCTCCTGGTGCCAGCTGGTGACCTGATCGCGCAGCACCGCTTCGGCTGCGGCTACGGTCTCCGGCGCGAACGGGTCGAGGCTCCGGAGGTCCACGCCGCCGGGGCGTAGCAGTTCGAGCTCAACCCGGTCGGCGGCCAGCATGCCCTTGGCGATGATCCTCACCGCCAGCGCCAGCTGAGGGTAGGCCGAGAGCAGGTCGCGCGGCATCCTCCTGCCAGCGGAGGTCTTGGTCTCACGCCATACCCACGAGCCGCGTTCGCGGTACAGCAGGTCGGGCTCCGTCAGCACCAGCAGATCGGCTGCGGGGTCGTCGAACACCAGGAGGGGTTCCGGCGTCCTCTCGGACTGCGGATCGGCGATGCGGAGCGGGCACACCTCGGCGTGATGACGCAGGAGGCGGGCACCGAGGAGACGCTCGGACTGTGGGAGCCGGTAACCGTCGGGGACCCAGTCGGCGGGTACATCGGAGGTGCACGGCGTCCGTTGCTCCTGGCTGTGCCGGGCGGAGAGGAAAGCATGGACGGCGCGTCCGCGCTCGGCCGCGGCACTGCGTTCGACGGAGTCGTCCACCGGGAGGCGCAAGCCGCGGAGGTAGCCGCGCGCCGGGCAAGAGCTGTGCCCGCGGCCCGTGGTCGGGGACCAGCTCCGGCGTGGCCGGGTGCGATCGGCTATCCCGAGCAATCCCGGGGCTCGCGGCAGCGCAGGGCAGACGGGTGCCACCCGGCAGGACACGCAGGCAGATCCGGGCCGATACTCCGGACGGTCCAGGAGCGACCGGACCGCGGGCGCTCCGTCCTGCCGATAGAGGGCCAGCGCTTCTGCCCGGGTGCCGTCGAACAGCTTCTCGGTCCGCCCGTCCGAGAGCGCGAACTGCATCACTCGGACGCGCTCCAATCGCTCGTCAGGCTCGCCTTCCGCCGCGACCAAGGCTGCGATCGCCCGCTCGGCATCCGTGCGCCAGCGTAGGCGGTTCACCGGGAGCCGGAGTTCTCGCAGTCGGCCGTCCACCGACTCGAAGCAACGCCCCCAGACACTGATCCGGTACTCCGTGCTCACCGACCCGTCACCCCGCGAGCCGCGGTGTCGGTAGCCCCAGGGGCGTGGGGCCGGCTGGAGTTCCGAGCTGTCGGCGAACGCCGTCTCGTACATCCGGAGGGCATGTCGGGTCCACAGGTGCACCCCGTCGTGAGCGGGTTTGTTGGACCTGTTCGAGTCTGCGTCGTCGTCCGGCAGTTCGATCTGGTCGAGCGCGGCCATGAACGGGCCGTTGGTGAACGTTTCCAATGCTTCGGGCTTCCACGCGGCTGACCGGGCCGGTCGCATTCCGCGGGCCTTGAGCGCATCCGAAGCCGGGCACCGATAGCGTTCCGGCCCGAACATCCCCAGTCGGATGTCGATCACGGAAGAACGTCCGACCAAGCCTTCGGGCGGCCAGGTTCCTGTCATACTGTCCCCCACTTCTTGTCTATTGCCATCCGAGCCCGGTACCGGGCGGATCTGGTCCTGGAGTTCACGTCTTGCGTCCTGGTGCCCTCCTGAATCATCGCTTTCGGATCCTGCGGGAACTCGGCCAAGGCGGCGAAGGCGAGCTCTTCGTCGCCCGTGATGAATATGGCCGCCGAGATGTTGCTGTCAAGGCACAGTTTCGACGCTTCGGCCAACCAGTGACCGACTACTCCGGGGAGGCCAAGCCTCTCGAGGAAGAACTGGGTCGACTGCGGTTCATGGAATCGGTGCCCGGGATTCCCCGCGTGCTGGACGACGGCTGGCATGATGGTTGGGGAAAGCAGCGATACATCGTAATGGAACTGATCGACGGTTCCACCCTCCGGTCCTGGATGGGCAGGCACCAGCCGGTGTCCGCCACCGACGCGGTCTGTGTGGTGGCCCAGCTTTGCGACACCCTGGCGCTGGTGCACGAGCGCTACGTCCACCGGGACGTAACACCGAACAACGTGATGATCCAACCCGACGGGCGGATTCGACTCCTTGACGTGGGCATCTCCACAGATTTCTCGACCCCGAACTACGATCCCCGCGGGACACCGGGCTACGCCGCTCCCGAGCAGTATGTGCAGGATTCCGAGTCAACCGCGAAATCCGACGTCTTCGCCCTCGGCGTCCTACTCTTCGAAATGATGACCTCGGAACTGCCCTACAGTCATGTCGACGGCCCGCCCGGCGAGACGGAGCCAGCCTTCCTGAACGGATTCGATGCCCATATGCCCGGAAAGCTGAAGAGCCTCGGCCTTGCCATGGTCGCCGTTGACCCGCGCGAGCGTCCCGAGGTTCGAGAGGTCCGCGGCTACCTCGAGTGCTGGCTGCCGAGGGTCGGCTCCGACCGGAGTCCGAAGGCCGCGCGCCCCGACCCTTCGACCTACTTCCGGCTGGCCGAGCCGAACCGGTGAGCCAGCCGCCGAGGGTCACGAGAGTTGCCGCTGACGCTCCACCGCGGCATCGAGGTCTTCCTCGCCGAGCCTTGCAAGCAGAGCACGGGCCTCCTCGACGGCTTGCCGGGCGTCCTGGTCACGACCCAGTGCGCTGAGCGAGTCGGCGAGCCGGACCAGCGTCCTGGCCTCCCGGCTCGGGTACCCCATCGAGCGGTAAAGCATCAGCGCGTGGCGGTAGGCCGCCGCCGCCGCGTCGTGCTCGCCGATCGCAGCCCGGATACGGCCCATTGTGAACGAGCTGTGTGCCTGGCCGTTGAGATCGGCCGTATCGTTCAGCAGGGCCGACGACCGGCGGCAGTGCTCGAGGGCTGAGAAGTGGTCGCCGGCCCGGTGGTGGACGTTGGCGAGGCCGTCGAGTGCGGCTCCCTGGCCGAGCCGGTCCTCCTGAGCCTCGAAGCCGGTCAGGGCGGCCCTGAGTTCCACCACCGCCTGGTCTATGGCGCCGTCCTCGTGCAGCATGATGCCCAGGCTGTAACGGCCCAGCGCAGTGCCCTTCAGGTCGCCGTGGTCCTGGCTGGTGCGGACCGCCCCGCGCAGTTCCGCCATGGCCCTCCTACGATCGCCGAGTCCGCGGTGGGTCCCGGCGAGCAGACGCCGGATCATGGCCACGTCTCCCGGGCCTGCGATCCGTCTGGCCGCCGGGAGGGCGTCGGTGAGGTGGCCGAGGGCGTCCAGGTATCGGTTGGACCGCCACTGATAGGTCAGCACAGTGAGCGCCAGAAGCCAGGTGTACCGGTCGAGCTGGAGTCTCCCAGCCAGCTGGAGCACAGCGCCCAGGGTGGCGTACTCGGCGTCGAACCAGGCCGTCGCGGCCGCGTGGTCTGTGGGCGAGACCACAGCGAAATCCCCGCTCGTGGTGATCGGCAGCTGGCGATCCGGGTCGAGTACCCGATCACAGGACCAGGCGTTCTGCAGGAGGAACTCCATTACCGTCGCGAGGCTTTCGTCGCGATCTCCAGGATCTTGCTGATCGGCCAGCTGTGCAGCGTAGATGCGCACCAGGTCGTGCATCGCATAGCGCTCGAAGGTCGGTTCAGTCACCAGGCTCATGTGGATCAGGTCATTCAGCGATCCGTCGACCGCGACACGGCCGTGCCCCAGTGCCTGGACTGCCCGCCAGCTGATCGTCGGGCCGGGATGCACGGAGAGTTGCCACAGCAGCTTGGCGGCAGGAGCAGACAAGAGACGGTAGGAGTTCTCCAGCAGGGAGCCGACGTTCAACTCATCGGTACGCAGGTCGAGAGGGCGCAGCCCAGAACTCTCCTCCAGCAGTCTGCGGACGACGCTCGGTAGGTCCCGGGGCTGGCGGCGGGTGATCTGGGCGGACACGATGCGCAGAGCGATCGGTAATCCGGAGCAGTAGTCGAGCAAGGAACCGGCGAACGGTCTGGCAAGGCCCATCCGTTCCTCTCCCAGAGCTGCTTCCAGCAACTCGGCGGCCTCGGGGCGGTCGAGCGGCGTGAGATTGATCAGCTTCGCACCTTCCTTGACGACCATTCCCTCCAGCTGCCGGCGACTGGTGACGATTGCGGCGCTTCGGCCTGGACCGGGCAGCAGCGGTCGGACCTGCGCTTCGTTCCGGGCGTTGTCCAGGACGACCAGCACGCGGCGGTCCAACAGCGCCGAACGGTAGGCCGAAACCAGCCCGTCGAGGTTCACGGTGGCCGGGGTCGTCCGCAAGTCGTTCAGGAACCGGACGAGGACAGAAGCGACTTCCTCGGGTTCCAGGACGGAGAATCCCCTGAGGTCGATGTACAGGACCCCGTCCGGGAAGTTCGGCGCAAGCTGCTGGGCTGCGGCCACCGCGAGGCATGTCTTCCCGACGCCCGCCAGGCCCGCCACGACGGCGATCGGCCCCGATCCGGGCTCCCTGCCCAGCACGACGTCGGCGAGGAGTCCCAGCTCTGACCGACGGCCGATCAGTCGTCCCTGCAGGGACGGCAGCTGGTTCGGCCGCTCAGGGAACCCCAGATCCGGGGACGTGATGCCGGAGGTGATGTTCTTCTTGCTCGTCCTTGCCAGCAGCAGATGGGCGGTCGGCTGGTTGAACCGGCGCTTCCATTGAGCGAGCAGCGGGTCGATCTCGTGGTGGCGGCCCAGCGTGCTTAGCGACTGGACCTTGAGGCCGAGCAGGGTCTCGCTGTCGGGCCAGTGGACCAGCGCATCGTCCGCCCGCTGGAGCGCGATGTGAGGTTCGGAACACTCCAAGTCGGTGCGCACGCAGTCCGCGAACGCGTCGTGTAGCTCGCGGAGGATTCGAGCCCGCTGCCGGGCGAAGGCTTCACCTGGCAGGTCTTCCAGCGGGGTGGATCCGCGCCATTCGGCTAGCGAAGTCAGCAGTGTGGCGCGCCGATTCTGTGGATTCCCGGTGCGGAGCGCGCTGGCGTACTGGCTCCGGAAACGGACCAGGTCGACGCTGGCGGGGTTTACCCGGATGTGGGAGGCGCCTCCGCTGTTTCCTACCTCCAGCCCCACGGCGCGGCGCAACCTGAGGCAGTACTGCCGGATGTTCGAGGGCTTCGTGTCCTCACCCGGCCATAGGAATCGAAAAATTTTGCGATGGGGAACCGGCTCGCCCGGGGTCAGTAGCAGAAGAGCTAGGAGCTCGCAGGTCTTGCCTGACGGAACATCGATCGATTCTCCGTCGTCGAGTGCGACCAACTGTCCAAGCAGGCGAAACTTCATGTCAATCACCAATGTTGAAGCGCGAATTGGCCTGGTAGATGCGTCTTGGACAGCATCGCACGAGCCGTCGGGAGGCCTGTAACGTTCGGTTAACGCCTCGGAGTTGTTGGGCTGCGGGGATATCTGGCACGCTGCTGCGTCATCGGCCCGAGCTCGATGATGGTCGCCTGGCGCACCATCAAGTCGCGGGCCTCCGAGGCGGCTACCGGAATCACTCCGGTGAAGCGGCTCGGACTCGTCGGTATCCAACGAACACCCAAGAGACGACCATGACTTCGAACCAGCGCAAGAGCCGGCAGCGCAGCACGCGCCCGGCGACCACTCGCTCGCCCAAGGCGACGATCCCGCCCCGTCGGAAGCGCCGGCCCCGCCCGAACCCGGTGCCAGCGCCGCAGCAGGGCGCGGCCACGGCGTACCCGGGCTGGCTGAGGCCGGTCCGTCCGACGGCCCAGCGAGTCTACGAGGTTGAGCTGTTCGACGATCTCGAGTAGGGGTGCTTCAGCAGGAGCTGAAGGTGGACACGTCGGCGAGACGGTTGGGAGGCTCAACCGAGTCGCCGGCGTGTCCGGCAAATCCGGTGGCAGAACGAGCAGCGACTCCAATACCCCCCTGCGCGGCGAGCCGCTTCCGCAGGAGGCACACCGCCGGAGTCCGACTATCCTCGTGCGCCCCGCTCAGCTCACCCTCCAGCACCGCCGCCAGCTCCTGCGCGGCCTCGGCCTCGGTTGTGAACCCTCGCCGTCGCCGGGTAGGCCGCCTGCCGCCCTCCGGTACCGGGTCGACGCATTACGTCCACGACCCGTACTCTGCCCCCTCCAACAGCCGCACACACCACGCACCAAACGCTTCCCGCCCTCGTCCCGGCACCCGCGCCGCCGGTACGCCCTGCCCCGCTGCGCACGCTGTCCCATGAGCTTCCCCTTCGCCTGGACTGCCTGGTGAATCTGGGGCAAGAGTGGCTGCTGTGTCGGGTGTGGCGGCATAGCGCGTCGGGCGGTGCGCGAAGCACTCAGAACTGGATGGCGGGGACACGCTCAAGACGACACACCGTCCGGAAGATCACTATCCGTATCCAGTGGGTAGTCGACCCTGATCCGTCCGGACCACCTCGTCTGGCCAGGGGAATGCACGACGGGCCGCAGCGGTCGGCAGAAGGGCCCTGCTGAAGGGCCGACAGATTGCTGCTACTCGCGGTGACGAAGGCCGCTCCGGGGACCTGGGGACCATTTGGGGACCAGCTTCGGACCGCACCTGGTGAGCGCCCGTGGGCGCTTACGGACATCTATGTACGAACTTGAACCCGGCTTAGCATCGACCGGGTTTGGGATCTGCCGACTCCTGATGGTCACGGTGAGACTCAACTCTCTCTAGTTTCAGTGAAGTTGGGAAAAGAAGAAGCCGAGTACTCAAGGCCTGGGCTGTCGACACTAGTTGAACCTATTGACTGGGGATCAAGGGGTCACAGGTTCAAATCCTGTCGTCCCGACCAGCGTTTTCGCAGGTCGTAGGCCGCTTTCACCGAAAGGTGGAGGCGGCCTTTTTGATGTTCCGTCGGCTGGTGGTCGCGGCGTGGTCCTGCCGTTGTGCCGGTGCGGTGCTTCGGTGGGTGGGGCTGGTGATCGGCCGGGTCGTGTTTCTTGGGGTGGTGTGGCGGCCGTATCTGGTGTCGCTGTCGGCTTGGTTGAGGGCGTGGTCGATGGCGTTGACGGCTTCGTGGGCGGCTCGGGCGCTGAGGGAGTGGTGGATGTTCACGGTCGTCCGCAGTGTCTTGGAGGCGATGGGGGCCGGGACGTGCTCGTCCATGGAGAGGGTGCAGGCGAGGTGGCGCAGGTCGTGCAGGCGGATGACGGGGCGTCGGCGTCAGGGCAGAGGTGGTGGAAGCGGTCGAGGACGTAGCCGGGGCAGATCGGTTGGTCGTGGCGGTGGAAGACGAGGCCATGGCCGGGGGTGGGTTGGGGCGGTGGAAGGCGGTGGGGTGATCTGGTCGGCGATGGCGTCGGTGGCGCGGTTGGAGAGGGCGGCTCAGTTGCGGCTGGAGCGTGTCTGGGGGGCGGTGAAGACGAGCTGGTTGTTGTCGATGGCGGCGAGTGTCCGGCGGATGTACTCGGAGCGCTTGTCGAGGTAGGCGTCGTCCTCGTGTAGGGCGAGGGCCTCGCCGCGGTGGGGCTGCCTGATGATCACCGGGCGGGCGATGTTGCGGGGCAGGCGGTCGTTGCGGACGCCGTCGCCGAGGGCGCTGGAGAGGGGGCGAGGATGCGGTGGACGGTGACCTCTCCGCGCTGGTGGGGGCGGGCGAGGTCGTCGAGGGCGCTGTGGCTGTCGACGGCGAAGGTCCAGGTGCCGAGCTGCCAACGCTGGTTGTCGCGGTAGCCGCAGCGGCGGTAGACGCGGCCGCGCTGGGCTGAGGAACGCATGGCGATCACTTCATTGAGCTGGGGAAACGGCCTGGATCCCATCAGCCTCGCCCTGCGGCGCTCTCCGGGACCGCGGGTGGGGCCGCGGGCCGGGGCGGCGACAGTGGGATTCTCTGCGAGGAACTCCCGGGGACCGGCTTCGTGTTCCTCCTGAGGTTTATCGAATTCCATCTGGACATCGGCGGGCCGCCTTTCCTGTGGGCGTGGCTCAGCGCCCCTGCCCGGGGCGGGCACGCCGTCGTGGACGACGTGCGGGAGGTGTCCGTCCAGGCGCGGGGTGACACGGTGGTGCGGGTCTTGAAGGCCGACGTCACGCGCAGGACCGAATTGACCGACCGCGTCCCGGGGGTGGCGCGGGACCGGTGTGAGGGGCGGCGTCCCAGGATCCGCGACGGGGAAGGCCCGGCCTGCCGGCAGGTGCCCTCGGTCGGGGGAGCGCTGCGCACGCGACGGGAGCGCGGTGGCCGGGCCGGCCGCCGCTACGCGGCAGGCGGACGGCCCGGCGGCGGCTCTCAGAATCCCGGCGGACGGCGGAAGCCGCCGATCACCTCCGCGAGGCACTGCACGAACCGGACTGCGGTGCGGTCGTGCAGGTAGGGCGCGATCACCTGGATGCCGACCGGGAGCCCGTCCCGGGTCGCGCCGACGGGCGCCACCGCCGCGGGCAGGTGGTTGACCGCCGACGGTGCCATCCACGTGAGCATCTCGCGGTACGGCCGGTCGGCGCCGTCGACCCGCAGTGTCCGGACCGACCACCCGGGATCGGGGCGTTGGTCGTGGGGGAAGGCGGCAGTGGGGCTCACCGGGCAGAGGAGCACGTCGACGTCGCGGAAGAACTCGGCCCAGCGGCGGCGGGAGTGTTGCCGGCGTTCGTCGAGCGCGTGCCAGTCACGGAAGCTGATCGTCAGGTCCGACGCGAACCCGCCGGCGGCCCCTTCCGCCGTGGCGAGCTCCACGAGCCCGGCATACGACTCGTCCGGCTCGACCAGCCCGCTCTGCGCCATCAGCAGCGGCTGGTAGAGGGCCATCGTCTCTTCGAGCCCGACCGGCCCGCTGCCCTCGACCACGACGGCGCCCTCGGCCCGGACCGCCTCCAGCGTGGCCCGCATGATCGCGGCCAGCTCGCTGTCGACGGGGCAGAACGGGTCGTCGAACCAGGCCGCGACCCGGAAGTCCCGCAGGGTGCTCGACCTGGCGGCGGGCAGCTCCAGCCGCCATCCCGGGGCGCGGTCGTGGTCCGCTCCGGCGAGGACGTCGAGGCCCAGGTCGAGGTCCTCGGCGTGCCTGCCGAGCGGGCCGAGTACCGCCATGTCGAAGTCCGCCAGCGTGCCCGGAGCGTGTCCCGAGACGCTTCCGTGCCTCGGCACGATCCCGAACGACGGGCGCAGCCCGTACACGCCGCAGAAGTGGGCGGGCACCCGGATCGATCCCGCCGTGTCGCCGCCGAGCTCCAGGCCGGTCAGCCCCGCGGCGACCGCCGCGGCGGACCCGCCGGACGAACCGCCGGGTCCGCGGGTCGGGTCCCACGGGTTGTTCGTGGTCCCGTAGACCTCGTTGTAGGTCTGCCAGTCCCTGGCGTCGGCCGGCAGGTTGGACTTGCCGAAGACGATCGCTCCCGCGTTCCTGAGCCGGGCGACCGACTCGGCGTCGTTCGTCGAGACGTGCTCTCCCCAGCGGGCCGAACCCCCGGTGGTCCGCATGCCCGCGACCTCGAGACTGTCCTTGATCGTCACGGGGACGCCGTGCAGGCGGCCGAGCGGCTCGCCACGGGAGACCGCGCGGTCGGCCGCCAGTGCCGCGGCCCTCGCGCCCTCCTCGTCCCGGGCGACGATGGCGTTCACCTTCGGATCGAGCCGCTCCACCCGGGCGAGGTAGTGGTCGAGCAACTCGGTGCTCGACATCTCCTTCGCCGCGATGGCGGCAGCGAGTTGGCCTGCGGAGCGAAATGCCGGATCGGTCATGCGATCTCCAGAAAGGCTGGACCCGCGGCGGTCACATCGCTGTGGCCGACGCAAAATCCCAGTTCAGGGCGGGTCCCAAGCCGACCTTAGTGGACGTGGCGGACCATGTCGGGGTGTGGCCTTGCTCACTCTTCGCGAACGGGACCGGCCGGGCGCAGGCCGCCGAGAGGGACGCTGGACGGACGGCCGGGCCGGCAACTCCTACCGCTACTGCGACGTTCTCGCCGAGGTCGGCGGCCCTGTCCGGACTCCAGCACGCGACACCCTGCCCTGGATCCGGTCCTGCCTGCGCGCACACCACCAGCGGCAGGCCCAATGCGACATCCGCGAACTCGTCCGCGCCGGCCGGCTCACCGTCAAGGGCGAGGCCCAGGGCCGCCATTGCGCCGCCGACCCGGATCCTCCCGAGGAGATCACGCGCGGAGTCCGCGAACCCCGGCCGCTGCGCGACCCGTACGCGTAGGCGCGCAACGCCACTCACGCAGACTTGCCGCCGACCTGCCAATCCCTCGGCGACATACCGTAGGTGGCGCGGAAGGCGCGGAAGGCGCGGAAGGCGCGGAAGGCGCGGCTGAAGAGGCTGGAGTTGGCGAAGCCCCAGCGCCGGGCGATCCCCGCCACCCCGACCTCCCCGGCCATCGGCCGCAGGAGGTCCCGGCCGCAGCGCTCCAGCCGCTGCGTTCGGATCCACCCGCCGACCGTGACGCCCTCGACCTGGAAGAGCTTGTGGAGGAAGCGGACCGACATGAAGTTCGCCTCCTCGATCGTGGACGGTGAGAGGTCCGGATCGTGGAGATTCCGCAGGATGTGGTCCTTGACCCGTTCCAACGAGGCGGCGGCCCGCGACTCCTGCGGCCGAGCACGTCCGCCCCGGTCGTCGACGAGCATCGCGAGCAGGTCGAGCGCGGTGGCCGCGGCGCGGCACCCGAGGACCTTGTCAGCCCTTCCGCCTCGTGCGCCATCCGTGAGAGATAGGTCGCCACCAGCGCGGCGCTGCCCTCGGTGCCGCTGAACGTCGTCGCGGTGAGCGCCCGCAGGTCCTTCTCCCGCACGTCCAGTTCCGCGCGGGGGAAGAGGAATGACGTGAAGACGAACCCCTCCTCGATCTTCTTCCGGAAGGCGCGGGACGTGTCGGTGATGGAGAACTCGCCGGGCCGGACGACCGTCTCCCTCCCGTCCTGCTCCTTGAGCGCGGTGCCGCGCTCCTGGAGGCTGAGGATGAGCGAGGACGAATCGCCGTCGGCGATCATGCGCCTGCTGCGCGTCACCGTCTGCGGTCCCGCCTGGACCCTCGATATCCGTACGGAACCCAGCCGGTGGCCGATGATCCTCCCGGGCGACGGCACCTCCTCCAGGAGGTTCACGGCCATCGGCACGAAGGCGTGGGACACCGCTTCGTGCCAGCACTCCGCCCGGCCGGAGGCGGACAACGACGCGGTGGAGAGAGATGCGGACACCGGGTGCCTCTCGGGTCGATGGGCCGTCAGGACACCGGGCCGTGGGTGTCCTGCCCGTCGGACGGCTCGGTGCCGCCGCGGGTGTCGCGCCACTGGCTCGGCGAGATGCCGTACCAGGCGCGGAAGATCCGGCTGAAGTGGGCCGCGTCGGTGAAGCCCCACCGCTGGGCCACGCCGGAGACCGTGCTGTCGCCGCCGTCCTGGCGGGTGAACTCCTGGGCGGTCGCCTGGAGCCGGCCCGGCGCTGGACCAGGCGGCTGACGGTGACGTCCTCCCCTTCGAAGAGCTTGTGGAGGGAGCGCACGGAGATGCCGTGCGCGGCCGCGATCGCCTTCGGACCGAGCTCCGTGTCCCGGAGGTGTCGGTCCATGTAGGAGCGGATCTCCCAGATCCGGGTGTAGCGGGAGTCCTCCGCGGTCGGCGCGGCACGGGCGGCCTGTTCGGTGACGAGGGTGGCCACCAGGTCGGCTGGCCGCCGACTCCCGTCTCGCCGGCGGCACCGCCCCCCCGTCAGCGCAGGAAGATCCTCTCCGTCGCCACCACGCTCGCCGGTGCCGCCCCGGGCGCCGTTCTCGTGCTGCACGGGCAGACCGCCTGGGCCCTGGTCGCCGGCGCCGTCCTGGCCGGCGGCACCCTCCTGCTCTACCGCGAGTGACCGGCGTTCCGTCACCGTCTGCCGCAGTCGGTCCGTCGCAACCTCGGGTCGAAGTTCCGGTGGTTCGGGGCGGCTTGGGAAGGCACCCCGTTCAACCGGGCCTCGTTGCATGCGCGACGGTCCGGCCCGCGTTCCTCGGTCCGGCCCGCGTTCCTCGCGCCACTGCGACCCCCGCGCACTCGCGTGGCCACCGGGGCTTCGAAACGCCCTGGCCGATGTCCGGGGCGATCACGCGGTGGAGGCGCTCCGCGGGCGCCGCCGGCCGCTGAGGGCCTCGGGTGGGGCGGCGGCCGTGACGGGAAGGCGCACGGTGAACACCGAGCCGGTGCCGGGCGTGCTGGCCGCGTGGACGTCGCCGCCGTGGATCTCGGCGAGCTTGCGGACGATGGCGAGGCCGAGACCGCTGCCGCCGCTCTGGCGGTTGCGGGACTTGTCGGCCCTCCAGAAGCGTTCGAACACCAGTGGCAGGTCTGTCGCCGCGATGCCGGTGCCGGTGTCGGCGACCTCGACGAGCAGGGCCTCGGCGTCGAGGTGGGCCCGCAGGGTGACCGTGCCGCCCGCCGGGGTGTGCCGGACGGCGTTGGCGACCAGGTTGCCCACCATCTGGCGCAGACGTACCGGGTCGGCGAAGGCCTCGCACCCGGCCGCGGCCGCGATCGGTTCGACGACCAGGGTCACGCCCGAGGCCTGCGCCCGGGCACGGTGGGCGGTCGCGACCTGGGCGAGCAGGTCCCCGGCGTCCACGGGCCGGCGGTGCAGGGCGAGTTCACCGGCGTCGGCGGCAGCGAGGTCCCGCAGGTCGTCGATCAGGTGCTGGAGCAGCAGGGCCTCCTCCAGCAGCGAGCTCGTCAGGGCGCCGTCGGCGGTGACGATGCCGTCCTCGACGGCCTCCAGCCAACCGCGGATGTTGCTGAGCGGGGTGCGCAGTTCGTGCGCGATGTCGCCCACCATCGTCCGGCGCAGCTCCTCCAGTTGTTCGCGGCGCTCAGCCATGGCGTTGAAGGCCGCGGCGAGTCCGGCGATCTCGTCGCGGCCGGTCGTGGCCACCCGGGCGGAGAGGTCTCCGTCGGTCATCCGCCGGGCGGCGCGGGTGAGTGCGTTGAGCGGCCGGGAGAGCCGTAGAACGACGGTCGTGGTGATCGCCACCGTGATCGCCAGCACCAGCGCGGCGACCTCGGCGACCCGCCCGTGGTGGAGGGACAGGGCGGGGGCCGGACCCTCCGCCCCGGCGGGTGCACCGACGAACAGCAGCACGGGCGGCGCCACGTACCGGACGAGCTGCTGCCGACGGGAGTTGGCGAGACAGGCGGAGATCACCTGCTCCTGCTCCCGGTCGCGGGGCGGGGACCACCGCAGTGCCAGGGACAGCGTGACGGGCCGGACCTGCTGGCGTTCCAGGCAGGCGTTGACGAGCGCGGTGAGGTCGGCGAGGGCGCTGCTCTCGGTGCGGGTCGGGGCGTCCAGCACCAGGGGGGACGCGCAGCGCGGGCCGGGCACCCCGGCGCCGGGGACGCTCACCACGGGGCGCCCGGCGGCGTCGTCGACGACGGTGGCCTCGACGCCCAGTTCCGACCGCAGGCAGCCGGCGCGGTTCCGCGCGGCCTCCTCCATGGCCGCGCGCTCGGCGGCCGTCAGCCGGAACGGGCCCACGGCGCGGGCGTCGATCCGGTCGGCGGGAGCGTCGGGCAGCATGGCGAGATCGACGGAGAGCGGGTCGACGGTGGTGGTCGGCGTACGGGGCAGTGCCGTGTGGCCGGCGGCTGGGTCCGGGGCCGGTGCCGGGGGCGCGGAGCCGAAGACCGGCTCGAAGCGCGGCGTGGTGAGCAGGATGTGCTGCCCGGTGTCGGCGGCGAGCTGCCGGACGGTCGGCTCCGCGCCGCTCCAGTCGGGGTGGGTCGCGGCGTAGCCGAGCAGCTCGTGGTAGATCCGGGTCTGGTCCGCGAGGACCTGGCGGCGCTCCTGGGTGATCACGCCCGTCGTGGTGCGGGCGGTCAGCCAGGCCGTCGCGGCGATGGAGCAGAGGGAGACCAGGGCGGAGAGGGCGAGCAGCCGGAGCAGCAGGCCGCGGCGCGGCGGGGCGTCACGACGCACCGCGCGGCCCCTCCGCGAGCTTGTAGCCGATGCCGTAGACCGTCAGGATGCGGGTGGGGCTGCCTGGTTGCGGCTCGATCTTGCGACGCAGGTTCATCACGTGGGTGTCGACGGTCCGGGCGGTGATGTACCGGTCGATGCCGTGCAGGTGGTCCAGCAGCTGGGCCCGGGTGAAGACCCGGCCGGGCTGGGCGGCCAGGACCTCCAGCAGCCGGAACTCACCGGGGGTGCAGCTGACGGGCCGTCCGTCGGCGGTGACCTCGTGGCGCAGGGGGTCGACGGTGAGGGCCCCGGCGTTCAGCACGGCCGACGGCGGGGAGACGGGCGTCACCGGCGGTGCGACGGCGTCCTGGGGCAGTGGGGCGGAGCCGCGACGCAGCAGGGCGCGGACCCGGGCGACGAGTTCGCGGGGGCTGTAGGGCTTGGTGAGGTAGTCGTCGGCGCCGAGGTCGAGCCCGAGCAGCAGGTCCTCCTCGGCGGTGCGGGCGGTCAACATCAGCACCGGGAGGGCGGATTCGGCGCGCAGGGCGCGGCAGACGTCGAGTCCGTCCATGACGGGCATCATGACGTCGAGGACCAGGAGCTGGGTGGGGCCGCTCCGGGCCTGTTCCAGTGCGGCGCGCCCGTCGTGGACGACGACCACGTGATGCCCTTCCCGCTCCAGGTACAGGCGGGCCAGGTCGGCCTGCTTGGGATCGTCCTCGGCGACCACGACGTGTGCACACATGAGGATGATCGTAAGTCGCTCTCCGGAGGCACCCCCACCGGTCGATGACAGCCTCCCGACAAGTTCCTGACACCGAAGGACCAGGGTGGGTGGAATCCGCCGGGGGAGCGCCCCGGCCGCGCCTCCGAAAGGCTCCCGTGTGATGCCCTCCCCTCGTCCGGTCTCCCTCACCGCCCGCGCCCTCGGGGCGGCCCTGCTGCTGTCCGCCGTCCCCGCCGCCGCGGCGACGGCGGCCACGCACGGGTCGGCCCCCGCCGCGCCCACCGTCACAGCGGCGGAGGTGATGCCGCACCTCCAGGCCCTGCAACGGATCGCGGACCGCAACGGCGGCAACCGCGCGCACGGCACCCGGGGGTACGCGGAGTCGGTGGCGTACGTGAAGCAGGCCCTGGACCGGGCCGGCTTCCGGACGCAGCTGCGCCACTTCTCCCACGACGGCAAGGACGGCTACAACCTGATCGCCGACTGGCCGGGCGGCGACCCGAACCACGTCCTGCTCTCCGGCGCCCACCTGGACAGCGTCCCGATGGGTCCGGGGATCAACGACAACGGTTCCGGCTCGGCGGCCGTCCTGACCACCGCTCTCCAGGTGGCCAAGGCCAGGCTGAAGCCCGAGCGGCACCTGCGCTTCGCCTGGTGGGGAGCGGAGGAGCTGGGGATGGCCGGCTCGGCGGACTACGTCAGGAACCTGTCCGCCGCCGACCGGAAGGCCATCGACCTGTACCTCAACCTCGACCAGGCGGGCAGCAAGAACGTCCAGCAGTACCTCGTGGTGAAGGACGCGAAGAACGGTGAGACCGCGGCCTTCCAGGCCTTCGAGAACTGGTTCGGCGCCCGGGGCCACGCCACGTTCGACATTCCGCTGGACAGCTCCGACACCCAGTCGTTCGGGGACGCCGGCATCCCGTCGTCCGGGTTCAGCAGCGGCGTCTCGGACTGCCTCCACAGCGCGTGCGACGACCTCGCCAACGTCGACCCCGCGACGCAGGCGACCAGCACCAACGCCCTGATCGGCGTGGTGTGGCAGTTCGTCGCGAAGACGCCCGCCGCCGCCAACTCCGCCACCGACCCTGCCACCACCCCCGCCACCGACCGGTCCTGACCACCCGTCCCCAGGAGCCACAGATGCGCACACCACCGAGCCACCGCCGCAGCAGGGCCGCCATCCTGGTGGCGACCGCCACCGCCCTCGGCATCGCCCTGACCGCTGTCCCCGCGGGAGCGGCCGGGGTCGGGGACCCGTACTTCCCCGACGACGGCAACGCCGGCTACGACGTGGCGAACTACGACGTCCGGATCGCCTACGACCCGGCGCAGCCCGACCTGTTGAAGGGGGACACCACCGTCACCGCCCGGGCCCTGCGGTCGCTGGACCGCCTCTCCCTGGACCTCAAGGGCTTCCAGGTCGCCTCCGTCACCGTGAACGGCACCCCGGCGAAATCGTTCTCCCGCTCCGGCGCGCACAAGCTGGACATCGAACCCGCCCGCCGGGTGGCCGGCGGCGCCACCTTCGCGGTGCGGGTGGTGTACGCGGGAAAGCCCGACCCCGAGGGCTGGCACCTGCTGGTGTCCGGCGGCGTCAACGCGATGGGCGAGCCGCACTCCGCGACCTCCTGGTTCCCGTCCAACGACCACCCGTCCGACAAGGCCACCTTCTCGCTCGCCGCGACCGTGCCCGACGGCTGGACGGCCATCGGCAACGGCCGGCCCGGTCCGACCACCGGCGCGGGCGGTTCGACGACCTTCCGCTGGCGCGAGGACAAGCCGATGGCGACCTACCTCAGCACGGTCGCCATCGACAGGTTCACCGTCCACCGCTCGGAGCTGCCGGACGGGACGCCGGTCATCACGGCCTACGGCCCGGACGTGCCGATCGACGAGACGGCCCGGGCGACCGAGGCCCAGCAGCCGGAGATCCTCGCCTTCCTGGCCTCGAAGTTCGGCCCGTACCCGTTCTCCTCGGCGGGCGCCATCGTCCGCAGCTGGCCCAAGGAGTCGGGCACGGGCGCGCCGGACCTGGAGACCCAGAGCCGCCCCACCTACACCAACTACTTCTGGGACGCCGCGGTCGTCCACGAGATCACCCACCAGTGGTTCGGCGACAGTGTCTCGTTCACCGACTGGCGCGACGGCTGCATCGCCGAGTGCGTCGCCCAGTACGCCAACCAGTTGTGGGAGGAGCACAAGGGATCGAACCTCGACACGGCCTTCTACGCCGCAGGCATCGAAGGGAACAGGAACGATCCGGCGTACTGGTCCACCAAGCTGTACGACCCCGGCCAGGGCAAGGAACTCGCTTCGGCCCTCTACTTCAAGGGCTCCCTGATGATGCACGCGCTGCGACGCACCGTCGGAGACGACGCGTTCTTCGGCACCCTCAAGCGCTGGACCGCCGACCACGCCTACGGCAACGCCTCCTTCCCGCAGTTCGAGGCCCTGGCCGCGAAGGTGTCCGGCAAGGACCTCAGGGGCTTCTTCGACGCCTGGGCCCACAGCACGGTGATCCCCCCGAAGGAGTACCTCTACCCCGGCACCCTCGCCCCGCCGGCCGGTGGCTGACGAGTGGTTCCGACGTGCGGTGTGGGGCCGGTCTCCCGGCTCGGGGCGTGGGTGAGCGAGGCCGACCCCGAGCGGCCGGCGGCTACGCTACGGGCCGCGGTCCCCGACCGGCCGGCCGGCGAAGGGGCGTTCGGCGAGAGGACGCCCGGGGAGGGGCGGCCCCGGACCGGGCGGAGCACCGCACGACATCCGGACGAGGGAAGGAGACGCTTCTTGTTCGCCCCGTACCGCCGTCTTTTCGCCCCCAAGGGGAGCCTCGCGTTCACCCTGTCGGGGTTCCTCGCGCGCCTCGCGCTGTCCATGTACGGCGTGAGCACCGTGATCATGGTCGCCTCCCTGCGCGACTCCTACGCGCTGGCGGGTGCCGTCTCGGGCGTCTCGCTGGCGGCCACGCTGGTGACGGTTCCGCGCATCAGCAGGCTGATCGACCGGTACGGGCAGGCCAGGGTCGCCGTTCCCGCCGCCGCGGTCTCGGCGCTCGGGTCCGTCGCCCTGATGCTCTGTGCCCACTACGACACCCCGGCCTGGACGCTCTTCGCGACCGGCCTCTTCTCCACCGCGCCCAACGCCGGCGGCATGGTGCGGGCGCGCTGGGCGGAGATCTACCGGGACGACGAGCAGTCCCTGCACGTCGCCAACTCCTTCGAGCAGGTGCTGGACGAGATCTGCTTCATCGTCGGCCCCATCCTCACCGTCTTCCTCTGCACCGCGCTGTTCCCCGAGGCGGGGCGGCTGGTGGCCATGGTGCTGACGCTGGGCGGCACGTTGCTGCTCGCGGCCCAGAAGTCCACGGAACCGCCGGTGCAGGAGCCCGACCCGTCGGCTCCGGCGCCGCTGCGCAACCGGGGCCTCCAGGTCATGCTGCTGACGTTCCTCTTCACCGGCACTATCTTCGGTTCCCTGGACCTCGCCTCCGTCGCGTACACCGAGGAGCTGGGGAACGCCTCGGCGGCGGGTGTGGTGATCGCCCTCCAGGCCGCCGGCTCGGCGGTGTCCGGTGTCCTGTTCGGGCTGGTGGTGCCGAAGGGCAGGATCACCACGCGGTTCCTGCTCGGCCTGGCCGCCATGGCGGTGCTGATGCTGCCGCTCCAGCTGGCCGGGAACCTCTGGTCGCTGTGCCTGCTGATGTTCGTCGCCGGTATGGCGAACACGCCGACCATGGTCACCAGCATGACGATGGTCCAGAAGCTGGTGCCGCGCTCGCAGATCAACGAGGGCATGGCGCTGGCCGTGACCAGTCTGCTGGGCGGCATCTCGCTGGGTTCGGCCCTGGCCGGTGTGGCGGTCGACCGCTTCGGCCCGGCCACCGGCTACTGGCTGGCCCCGGGTGCGGCCGTGGTGGCCCTGGTCGTCTCGGTGCTCGGTGCCGAGCGGCTCCGGGCCGCCGACACCGCGCCGGAGGACGCGGAGGAGGGCGGCGGCACGGAGAGGCCGGCCGGTGGCGCCTTGGTGTCGCCGGCCACCGAGTCATGACAGGGGCGACGGGGAGGACCGGGTGACCGGTCCTCCTCCGAACCCGACCGGCCGGCCTGCCCGCGCGCTCGTGGGCAGGCAGGCCGGTGCCGTCGTGTCAGGCCGGCCCTTCCCTCAGCGCCGTGATCACGGCGGCCGTCCGGTCGGGCGAGCCGGGCTTCAGCAGGACGGAGCCGACCGGGCGCTTGGCGCCGTGCGTCAAGATGCCGGGCACACGCGCGATCTGCTTGTTGGTCAGCCTCATGGCGACCAGGGCGAGCGTCTCGGTCCCGCACGGGGTCGGCGACACGGAACCGGAGCCCTGGCCCACCACTCGGGCCCCAGGGCGGTCGCCGACCTCCACCGCGACCTGTGACACCACCCGCACCAGAGAGGAATCCCACCCCATGAGCACCACGACCGACATCCTCGTGCTGGGCGGCGCCGGTGTGGACACCATCGTCCACGTCCCCGAGCTGCCGCTCCCGTACGCCGACAGCTACATGATCGAACCGGGCATCGTGACCCGCGCGGGGCAGAGCGGCGACTTCGTGGCCCTCGGCGTGACCGCGCTCGGCCTGCGCGCCCACCACATGGACCTGCTCGGTGACGACCCCGAGGGCGACCTGGTCCGGGCGTTCCACCGGGACCGGGGCATCCCGTTCACGGAGGTCCCCTCGGCCCGGGGCACCAAGCGGGCGGTCAACCTGGTCGGCCCGGACGGGCGGCGGCTCTCGCTGTACGACGACACCCGCTCCCAGGAGAGCGACCGACTCCCGGACGCCACGGTGCGCGCCCTGGCCGCGGCCGGCCGGCACGCCCACGTGGTGATCACCTACCCGTGCGCCCTCGCCCTGCCCGCCCTCGGCGAGGCCGGCGTCACCATCTCCACCGACCTGCACAACTGGGACGGCGCCAACCCCTACCACGAGCCCTTCGCGCTCGCCGCGGACCTCGTCTTCCTGTCCACCACCGCCCTGGCCGACCCGGAACGCACCATGCGCGACATCACGGAGCGCGGCCGGGCCAGGATCGTCGTGGCCACCGCCGGCGCCGAGGGGGCGTACCTGCTGGCCGAGGGGCAGTTGACGCACGTCCCCGCCGTCACCCCGCCCGGCCCCGTGGTGGACACCAACGGCGCCGGCGACGCCTTCGCCTCCGGCTTCCTGCTCGGCTGGCTCGCCGGCGAGGAGGTACGCCGCTGCGCGCTGTACGGCGTGGTGGCCGGCGCGTACGCGTGCACGGTGCCGTCCACCCGCGCCGATGCCATCGGCCGCGACGACCTGCTGGCCAGGGCCGCCGAGCTGCTGCCGGCCTCGTCCGCGGACACCCGGACCGCACGGACGGCCGAGTCCGCGAGGGGCGGCGCATGACGCACCCGGCGGCCGACGGGCTCAGGACCGGCTACGACGTCGCGATCCTCGGCGCCACCCGGGCGCGCCAGGTGCTGCGCGACCCACGGGCGTTGCGTCGCCGCGGTGCACAGCTGCGGGAGCGTTCCGTCGCGAGGTAGCGCTGAGTGGATGTGACAGGTACGCTGCGTGTCGCTGGTTGAACGCCATGCGGGCCCGGTTGCCGCTCCGTGGGGGGAGTCGCGTCCGGGCCCGGACGCCGGCCAGAGGCCCGGTTGAACTCGTGGGGGAGTCTCAGCCGGGCCCGTCGGCAGGGTGATGGTGGGATGCCCCTCCGGGCGCGGATCCAGACGTGCGAACCGTCCGGTCGGGGCGTGGTTCCGGGTACGTCCGTCCAGCGGTGGCCGTTGCGGCCCCAACGGGCGATCAGGGCATCGGCGATGACGGCGCCTCGTCTCGTCCTCTGATTCATCCCGGCGGCTCGGATGGCCGTTCTCGCTGCGGCCCATGAGCGGAAGAGCAACCCGGGGCGTGGTGGATGCCGCCCCGGGGCCCGGAGCGAGGTGCCCGGGTCGACCGCACCCCCACCTTCCCCGCCCGCGTCGACACGTCGTTGATCGGCTGTCTACCCGGCCCTGATGTCCTGCTCTGCGCCCGCCTGCTCATCCGCACGCGGTCCACCGAGAGCAGGAGATCCCCGTGTCCCACCCGTCCACCCGCGCCCTCCGTCCCGGCACCGGCACCGCCACCCGCCGCCGCACCCGGCTGGCGGCCCTGGCGCTCGCCGTCTCCGCGGTGTCCGCGAGCGGTGCCACGCTGCTGGCGGCGCCGGCGAACGCCGCGACCGCGGGCGTGGTCGAGCAGATGATCACGATCCAGGACCACCAGAACCACCACTCGCTGGCCAGTTCCGACGGCGAGGGCTCGCGGATCGTCGCCCGCGGCTACCAGGACGCCTCCACCTCGTTCTGGATATCGAACAAGCCCGGTGACCGGGTCGACTTCGCCCGCAACGTCAACGGCACCGAGCGCGTGCTGGAGATGGACACCCGGGACGGCCGGTCCACCCAGTTCATCCACTGGTGGGCGGGCGACAACCAGCAGTGGACCCTGGAGTCCGCCGCCCAGGGCGGCACCTACCTCCACAACGCCAAGGGCAACGGCTGCCTGACCTACCACGGCCTCGACCGGGAGGTCACCGTCGAGGGCTGCGACGGCAGCATGTCCCAGCGGTTCGACCTGGTCGGGTCGGGCACCGGCCCGGGCCCGGGCCCGGTCACCTCCGACCAGCAGCGCTTCCTGGACCGGCTGAACGCCGTGCGCGCCCAGTACGGCAAGGCGCCGGTGCGGCTGAACTCGACGCTCTCCCAGGCCGCGAAGTGCAATGCCGACCAGATGGACCAGCGCCGGGTCTCCGGGCACTTCTGCAACTCGTCGGCCATCGCGGCAGGCCTCGGCTACACCGGGCGGGGCTTCGGCGAGATCGCCTTCTACGGGCCCACGAACATCGACGCGGCCGTCGACGGCTGGACCAACTCCCCGGGCCACCTGGGGATCATGATCGGCGACTACAACGAGGTCGGCCTGGCACGAACGGGCGCGGCCTCCTGGAACGCCGACTTCAGCACCCGCTGATGTCCACCGGGGCCGTTCCACCTCCCGGAGCGGCCCCGGTCCGGCCGGGCTCTGTGAGCTGGTGCGTACCCGCGGCCGCGGACGAGGTCGTGGGTGGCTTTGCGGGCGCTGCCCCGGTGTCCGGATGTCCGTGCGGGCTCGTCGGCGGAGGTCTTTACCTGATGCAGCTGATGGTCGCCGCCGGAATGGGGGTGGGCCTGCTGCCTGTCGGTATCCCGCTGCACCCGGGCGTGCGCTTCGTGGCCCTCGGACCCGCCGGTGGTGCTGCGCGCGTACGCCGTAGCGCGGTACGGGCGCCTGGAGTGGCCCGCGCTCGCCCTGGTGCTGGGCTCGGCCGGCATCCCGAATAGATCAAGGTCATGCGGTGGCACTTTCCGTGGCTCGGGGAGATCTGACAGATGCCCAGTGGTCGGTGCTGGAACCATTGTTGTCGAAGGGCATCAAGACCGGCCGGCCGCCGGTGCACACCAAGCGGCAACCGATCAACGGCATACGGTTCCGGACCTGAACGGGCATACCGTGGCGGGATCTCCCAGATCACTACGGGCCGTGGGAGACGGTGTACGGGCTGTTGTTCTGCCGCCGGCAGCGCCGCGGCACGTGGCACCGCATCGTTGAGCAGGTCCAGGTCCGAGCAGATGCGAAGGGCCTGATCACCTGGGACATTTCCGTGGACTTCACGATCGCACACGCGCACCAGCAGGAGGCCGGCGCGCGCAAAGGGGGGATCTGCAGGTCGAGCCGCCCGGTGGTGTATTCACCGAACCCCGGCTCACGACTGCTGGCTCTGCACCGTGGTCGAACACTGCTTCAACTTGCCCTGGGAGTCCGTCTATTCGCTTCCTGGGTTCCTGTCTGTCGAGGTACCGTCGGCTCACCGACGTCACTTGGGGGGTTACGGCGATGAGGCAAGGTCTGTTCGATGGGTTTGAGGCCTACCGCAATCCGGGTCCCACAGACTTCAAGGCAGTGTTGGAGCAGGGCATGGTGGTACTCGACACCAACGTTCTCCTGGACTTGTATCGCATGAACGCGCGGGTCCGAGAGGACATGCTTGCGGTGCTCAAAGCGGTTGAGCAGCGGTTGTGGGTCCCCCATCAGGTCCTGGTCGAGTTCTGGCGCAATCGACATGGTGAGGAGTTGCTTACTTATCATCACAAGAAGGCTGAGGCGGCCAAGAAGACCTTGGATGATGCCTATCACAAGGCTGAAAGGGCAATCGAGGACTGGGCCAAGAATGTCCACATTCGTGAGGTTAGCGAATCCGTTGCACCTTTGGAGCTGCGGCTGAGTGAGGCGCGGGCGGCATTTAACGGTCTCCAGGAACTGCTGCGCGCACAGGCGGATCGAGACACGGTGCCGGGCATTCGTGACACAAACACTGATCCAGTGATCGGTGAGCTCGAATCACTGCTGGCTGGACGTGTTGGTGAGGCCTACGATGCCGAACGGCACGTTGCGGAGATTGCACTTGCCAAGGGACGGGCAGCTGAGAGAATCCCTCCGGGATTTAAGGACTTTGAAGATGGTAAAAGTGACGGGGAAGCCGCCGGGGACTATCTGGTGTGGCGTCAGCTTCTCGATGAGGTCTCTGTCAGGAATTCCGATGTTCTGTTTGTGACGCGAGACCTCAAGGAGGACTGGTGGCGACCCGGAAATCCGCAGCTGGCTCGGTTGCCTCATGTTCGTCTCGTCGAGGAACTGCGCGACGTGACAGGGCGACGCCTTTTGATGGCTGAACCAAGTGTGCTCATGCAGCAAGTCGACAGAGTTTTTACCCTCCCCAAGGAAGTCGACAGTAACTCGGTCGCGGCACTTCAGCACTTTGAAATCGAGGAATCGGAAAGCAAGGCTTTGCGGCAGGCAGGTGCAGGAGCGAGATATCGATTGGCTCAGGTGCCAGGTGGTCGAAGCGGCGACTACGTCGAAATCATTTTGCTGATGGCGCAGTTGGTCGAAGAGAGCGGGCAGCTGGCTTCTTGTATTGCCAAATTCATCAAAGAATTCCCGAGCGTTACTCTTGAATCGGAGGCTCGGCGGCGATTGCTGAATCTTGTTTCACTGGGGCTTGCGGTTGTACAGGGAGATTCAATTGCATTGACGTCGGCTGGTCTTCGCTTTGTCGAGACTTGTGACGCAGAGTTGCTCTGCCGGCTTTTTATGGAGAGGATCGAGGGGGCCTTTGAAGCGCGAAACCTCCTGCGAGAGGGAGCCGATGCGGCGAATCTTAGAGATCTACTGATTGCACTTCCTGGGCTTGAACTCAGTGGGACACAGAGCGATCTGGTGGTGCGATGGATGGGGAAGCTAGGGCTACTAGCAGCATAGGATTTTCTTGGCGTTCTACGGCCTGATGAGGTCGGGACGCGCCAAAGCGACACGACATACCGGGCGAAAACAGAAAGAAGCCCATGGAAACGCGGTGTCCGCCGGAGGATCGACCGGATTTCTGCCCCGCTCAGGCCCACTTATCGGAGGCCAAGGCCACTCTCTTTCCAGTTATTCCGCGATGATCAAGGGCCGGCGGGTTCCTGTGGTTCAGATAGGGTTGTACATGTGGGCGACGGCCTGCACCGCAGGGTGCAGGCCGTCGCCGTTTCATGGAGCATCTTGTCTTCATGCAGGGGAAGTGTGCTGGGTGCAGGCTCGGGCGCGCTGGGTTCGGTGCTGTCTTCATCCTGGGCCCGCAGGAGCGAGCCGCCGGAGCCGACCAGTGGGTCGAGGTGCTGGACGACGCCTACTACCAGTCCAGATCTGCGGAAGACATCAAATCGCCGACTTCATCGACTTCTTCGGGGGAAGATACCAGGGATTCGAGCACCAGGGCACCGATGATCTGATCAAGGTCACGGACGGCTGCAGTGTTGAGCTCACCGCGGATGTAGCTCAGCCCGCCGTTCGCATATTCCTCGAAGATTCGTACGCGCTCGTCGAGTCGGTCATCGGCGAGAATCTTCGGGTCGTCCTGGACTTCTACGGCTGCGAGCATATCGATGAGGACATCACCATACTGACGTCCGTCCATCAAGGCCAGTCGGATAGGTTCCCCTGCCTTTTCGAACTCTTCCCGCCGCCCCTTTCGATGTCCGAGTGCGGCGGCGAACATCATGCATTCCACCATATTGCGAAATGGTCCGTTTTTACCATGAATTTCATTGAGAAGTTCTTCATGCTGGGCAGGCCTGCGGAAGCGGTCGACGGAGGCCATCAGAAATTCACCTTCTCCAGGACAGTGTGCTCGAATTCTCCGTGGGAGACGTACGGGATCGCGCGATTGTTTATCTCGATGGTTTCTTCCTTCGCCTGCCTGTTGGGGGTGAAAGAGCGAAGGACATACATGCTGGTCGCCGACACCTGAAGGTTCTCCATGACCTTGCCACGGGCCTGGGACTGGGAGAGGAGTGTGACGATCTGTGAGGTCAGTTCAGGGAGGGCCCGGGAGATCTCCTCCTGGTAGGTCAGGTCGAGGCTCCCGAACGGTGCATCCATGACCACTGGGTAGACGCTTCCCCCGCCGGCAAGCACGTCATCGGCGCCGCTTCTGCGGTCGCGAAGATTTTTGGCGACTTCCGATACCGCTCCGACGAACGAGAGGCCGAGGATCTGATTCTCTCCGGTGGAGCGGATCGCAACGCCGGCCGGCGACTTGAGGTGCAGCTCGAACGCGTCGTCGATCTCGGGAGTGTAGGACTTGATGAAGATTCGAGAGAAAACCTCCTTGATCTTCTGGTCGAGCTGTTCGCGAACCTCTTCCGTCTTCAGAGTGAGGACCTCCGCGAAAGCCTCTCGCACTTCTTCGACAAGATTCATTTGCCGCTGAACCTTACGGGACTTCTCGCTCACCCCTTCCTCCTTCTTGAAGAGGCGCCTGTTGTTTTCTATATCCTTTTCGATCTGGGCTTGGCGTTCCTTGTTTTGGTGAAAATCAACCAGAGCTTGGGTCTTCTTTTCGGCGTACGTCTTGCGGCGCTGCTCAAGGCGTTGGACATCCTGAATGTCGACGCCCTTCAGCTGCCGCTCAATCTCACTTCGCTCAGCATTGAGTTGGTTGATCGCCTCGTTCACCAGCTGGACATCTTGAGAATTTTGCTGGATGTCTGCAAGGAGGCTGGTGCGTTCGTCGCGGAGGTTTCGCATCTGTCCATCGACGTAGAGCCATCGGGATTCGACATCCGCCAGGCCGGCGTTGTAGCGGCGACGTTCAAGCTCGACGAACTCCGGGGTTCCTGAATGGAGCGGACGCCCGCACATGCACTGGCCGTCTTCCAGGAGTCCGTCGATGAAGCTCCGCTGGATGCCGGCAGGAAGTTCGCGGCGCTGGCGCATACCCTCCGCGAGCTTCATTACGGCTTCGTCCGTGCCTTTAGTGAAGGCGATGAATCCACTTTTGGAAAGTCGTTCGCGCTTGCGGGCCTTCAGCTCCTCGAGCTTCTCGGACTCGCTGGCGATCCTCCGGTTCAGACTCGCCCGCTGCTGCTGTAGTGGGGCAGCCTGGCTATTGGAGCGAAGCGCCCGTTCGGCTTCTTCGACCTCTCGCTGGTAGCTGCTCGCGTCCTTCGACAATTGCAGGCACTTGGCCTCGAAATCAGCGAATTGCTGCTCAAGGCGCTCGATGGTCTCGGTGAGTCCGCTGAGTCTGGCGTCGCTCCGCTTGTCGATATCGCGAGCCAGTTGCTTGGATACCTTGGGGAGGTGCTGGTGGATGGCGCGTTCGATCGTCTCCAGGTTGAGCAGCGTCTTGATGGCGCGCTTGACCTCGTCGTTGTTCTCTTCGCCGGTGAACATCTTCTCCATGCGCTCGCCATTGAAGAAGAAGAACCGGCGCAGTCCTTCAGGGAGGATCTTCTCAATGCGGTCCTGCCCGTTGATGACGCTCTTGGTTTCACCGTCCGCCGAGGTCTCAGTGACTGTGAGCTGTGGTGCGGCAGTCGTTTGGTCGTCGGAATTCTTGGTGACCGTGACGTCTCGGGTGACCGAGAAGTGTGTTCCTTCGTGTTCGAAATCAAGTCGGACTGAGGCGTTGATCGGCTCGCCGAACCCGGCGTCCGCCCATGCCTTGTCGTGGATGATTCGGTGCTGTTGTTCAACGTCGTCGGAGAAGGTTCCGTACAAGGCCCAGGCGAAGGCATTGAGGAGCGTGGTCTTTCCTGCGCCGTTATTGCCGAAGATCAGCACTGCAGGCTTTCCTTCCTCGGTGGCCAGGTCGAGAACCTGTTCTCCGTAGAAGGCCCGGAAGTTTTTGAGACTCAGCCTGTGAAGCTTCACTTGACCAGCCTCTTAACTTCTTCGACGATGCCAGGAACAACCTGTGAGGGGTTGCTGATGTGAAGGAACTCCCGCTCCAGCTGTGTCACCTTATGTGCGAGCTGACGAGCCTCGGGTGAGAGCGCGCTCAGCACGTCGCGGGCGGTGCGGCGGGGGGTGGGCTCTGTGGTCAATTCGGCTCCAACTGAGAAGGCAGGAGGTTTGGCTGGCTGAGGCTGATCATGTGTCGAACAGACCGTAGCGCGTGCGCAGCGGGCGCAGAAGGTCGAGGGTGTGGGCTTCGTTCTCAGCAAGGCGTGCGAACTCTTCGACACGGGCGAATTCGCCGCGGAGCATGCGTCGTTCGGCCTCGTACTGCAGAGCGCTGGCGCCCTCAGGCGGGACGACGATGAAGTCGATGATCTCGGCCGTGTCCTTACCGTCGGCCTTGCGTAGGACCCGGCCACGTCGTTGGATGAACTGGCGGGGATTGGACGAGCTGGCGAGGAGGTAGGCGGTCCGGGCGGCCGGTACGTCGACGCCTTCGTCCAGACAGCGCATCGAGGCGATGGCTTGGAGGTTCGCACCGTCGCTGAAGCGGCGTAGGACGTCCTGGCGATCGGCTCGTCCGGTTTCGGAGGTATAGCGGGCCACCGGCATGTGGAGGTCGGTACCGGTCATCATCATCACCTGGTCGAGCTGGGTGGGCTCGGCAGTGCCGTTCTCGTAGGAGAGGGGATGACGGCCTTCGGCGCAGTAGATGAGTTGATGCCCCTGCTCCCGCCGGCGTTGGAGTTCCTGCTTGAGGGCGGGCAGCTTGGTTCGTGCGTGCCCGAGGATGTTGGCGCGCTTGCGAAGCAGCGCGCCGAGTGGACTGTCGTCGTCCAGCGGATCGTTGCCCTGACGGGATGCCATCAGCTTGGCGATCTTGCTGGTGACGGTGACGTAGAGCTCGGCCTCCTCGTCGTCCAGTTCGACCAGTACAGGCCAGTAGGTGTAGCGGCACAGTGCGCCGAGCTGGATCGCCTCGCCGATGCCCATCTCGAAGGCGATGTCTCCGAAGTAGTCGGTGAGGGCGTCCGTGCCTGCATCGTCGAACCACCGTTCCGGTGTTGCGGACAGCCCGAGCCGATACTGGGCATTCGGGGGGAGTCTGGTCCGCAGACGGGCAGCTCCTAGATTGTGCGCTTCATCGGCGATGAACAGAAGCTGTCCTCGGTAACCACTCAGGAAGTGTTGGAAGGGTTCCTCACCGAACGTCTTGTTGGTCGTGATGACGACTCCGGCCTGAGTCACCCCCAGAGCGAGTCCGTGCCGTAGGTCAGCGGCACGCTGGTTCCAGACGCTGGTGGATTCGTAGGCCCGGACGGCCGTCACACCGAACCGTGCCACGTCATCGGCCCACTGGTCCACGAGGTGTTGGTACGGGACGACGATCACGGTCAGCAGGGGGTTGTTCCTCTTCAGGAGCATCGCGCTGAGCTGAGCCGCTGCGGCCAGCGCCGTGACCGTCTTACCGGTGCCCGTGGCCATCCGGAACATGCCTCGTCCCCGACGGGCAAACCAGTTCTGAACAGCCTCCCTCTGATAGTCACGGATACGAAGGTCCCGAGGAATGGTGAGGATCCGGTGCGCGCCTGCCGACTGGTCGACCGACATAGGCGCACCGTCGCTCGGGAGCTCATCAAGGTCTGAGCGATTTGCAGTGCTACGGGCAGCCTGTTCGACGATCTGTTTGGCGGCCTCGGTGAATGGCAGGACCCGCAGCAGTTGTGTGCGGTCCTGCCAAAGGTTATCGAAGTCCTGGCTTATGCGGAGTGCCCGGTCCGCGTCACGGGGATCCCAGCTCCGGAAGACCTCGATGGATTCGAAGTTTCCTACGAGCCCAGAGCGTGTCTCGTTGGCACTGCCCTTGAACGCGATCAGATCCCGGTCATCGCGGAATACGCCTATCTTCTCGTGGTACATCCCGACTCGGTTCCCGCTGGACACGTAAGCCAGTTTGAACTCCACCCGGCCGGTCGCGACGAGCTGTCCGAGCTTGCCCAGCCCCCGGGCCGCACACGGTTCCTCGATCGCCTGGCACAGGTCACGGAGCGCCGCTCGTTCAAGAACATCGCGCAGGGCGTAGCCGGCTTCGATGTCCGCGACATCCTGCAGTTCGAGATAGGGGGAGGCGATGATGCGCATCACGCCCCCGCGTGCAGCGAAGTCATCCAGACCCTGGCCCAGCAACGCAAGGCTGGAGGAAGTGAAGTACCCCACCGCTCGGTCATAGCGAGTGGCGACCCGCAGCGCCGGCAGGTAGAAGTCCTGGACGATGTGACCACGGTCGCTCCGGTACTCAGGGCCAAGACCGGTGTCACGCAATCTGGTGATGGGGTCCATCAAATCAGTCCCATGTCTTCGATCAGGTCGTCAACCGTGGGGGCTCCAGGGCGGTCTGATGAGCTGTGACCGCTGGGGGCGGGGGAGCCGGCTTGCTCCTCCTGTATGTCCGCCAGGCGGCGCACCAGACCCTTGCGAACGGTGAAGGGAGGGGAGGACATGACCTGGCGGAGGCTCGGCTCCTTGACTCCGAAGTCCCTCACCAGTTGGCGAACGACATCATCGGCACCGATTGCGCCACCATGCCGGTCGACCAGGTCACTGACGAGTTCCTTCATCGGTTTGTAGACCGGTAGCCCCCATTCACTGAGCGCCCAGAGATCCTTGGCCGAACGATGGAACCGCGGGTCTGTATCCAGCTTCTGCTTGAGATAGGTGGGCTGAATACGCAGTCCGGACCGTTCCCTGAGTTCGGCCGTCGAGAGGGGAAAGCCCTCGTGTGCGAGTACTTCGGCTGGGGCATCCAGCTGGGATCGCGTTTTCGGTTTGGATGTGGGCTGGTCCGGCGGAAGGGGTGCCAGGGTCCAGCTGTCGCGTCCGAGTGATATGACCTGTTCGTCCTTTGTCAAGACATCACGGAGCGTCCGAAGCCGTACCCGACGGTCGAGGCGCTCCACGATCTCTCCTGCCGTCAGGGAGACGCCGGTGGTGAGCAGGACGGCTCGGCTGTCGTCTTGGAGAGACTGCAGCCACTCAGCCCTCTCAGCGTTCGAGTCGGTAGGTTCGTCGTCGGATTCTGCCGCATCGTCAGTCCCTTCCGGGTCTGTGGCGGTGTGTACGTGCTCGACCGCGGCGGTGTACCGCCTTCCGGTGCCGAGAGTCCAAGCGCCGGGTACAGCTGCTACGGCGTCACGGATGCTTCGTGAGAGCAGGCCAAGCTCGCCCTCCGCGTTGTCCGCCGTCTTGAGGATCTGCCCCAAGGTGACCGGGCCCGCGCCCTCATGCTCGGCGTGCATGAGGCTTGCAAGTCGAGAAAGTGCCTTCGGAAGCGAAGGAGAGTAGTACAGCGCCTCGTCGTCGATCTCTGATCGGCTGCCATCGTCTTCTACGAGGTTGGCTTCAGGCGCCGATGCGCGGACAGTCCAACCTTGGGGCGTCCGCCAGGTCTCAAGTCCGCAGTAGGTGAGCCAACGCTGCAGCTGGGGTTCGTGGAGCGGTACGGGAGTGTTCGCCGCGGTCAGGCAGCGCCGGGCCGCCTCCAACGTCATGACCTGCAGGGGCTCGAGGTCGAGGACCTTGAGTGTTCCGGCGACGCAGCTCCGAATATCGTTCTCGAACAGCCACGGGCCGTTCTGGGCGTCGCACCATCTCAGGCCGAGCAGGATGTTCAGCGTCGTGATGTCGTAGCGGTCGCTCAGCGACGCACCGAGCCACGCGTGGCGTGCGACCAGCTCCTCCCACTCCGTGGGTACCAGGAGTTCGTCGTCCACTGCGGTCACGGAGCCCAACGCTGCCGTGTCCTGGAGGAGGGTCTCGTCCAACCTGAGGTGAAGTTGGTTCCGGGTCTGTCGAACGATGGCGACGGGTATGGCGTGATTGTGTGCCAGATGGGTCAGCGTCAGCGGATTACGGGCGCAGAGATGCCTCTGCACGAGGTCTTGCTCAAGAGCGCCGAGGCCCTCGAACCAGTCCCTGAGCGCCGCCACGGCAGGGTGGTCGCGCATGCTCTGGTGGCGGTTTGCTGCCATCGGTGGTGTTTCCGGTCCTTGTCGTCGAAGAGGCATCGGCTGAGCCACCGTGAGGCGGCGGACGGACGCCCCGATGCCACTTGGCCGATCACTCCGTGGCGTGAGCTGACCGCCACGAGAGGCTGAAGCGCCGCCGAACGTCCCCAGTCCTGTGGGACACCCGGTGCTCCCCGAAGTTGTACCGAAAAGCGGTGGATCTCCTCAACCGAGATGAGGAGGGCTCGGTCGGGACGCTTGTGCCCCCGCAACGCCCGCGTTGACGGCGTGTGGTTCGGCGGCCTGGCACTCCGTCGAACCACACGCGTTCGGCGTCAGGCGACCAGGGCGGCGCCGACCATGCCTTCGACCGTGGCCATTTCCTTGTCAGCGCCCAGATAGCCGATGCCGCGGTGCAGGTGCACCGTGAGCATTCGCGCGACGTTCTCGTCGGACGGCTCTTCTCCGACGGTCACGCAACGCTGCTTCAGCAGAGCCAGGTAGACATCACCGTGCTGGCCGGCAAAGGTCTTCCACGTCATCTCGACATTGGAGTCGGTGACGATGTCCTTCACCAGGGGGGTCGAAGGATCCTTGAGTGACATCACCAGTGCCCAACGGCAGAGCACGTTCCACTGGGTGATGCCGGTGGTGCGCTTGAGATAGACCAGCCGGTCCTTGGCCGGTTGTGACAGGCGGACGTTGTCAACCGACATTCTGCGCTCCCTCGTTCCACCAGTAGCCCTCGACCACCTGAGTGGTGAACTCCTTGTCGTCGTGTACAAGGGTGTACGTGCGGGCGACGGACTTGTTCAGCCGACTCAACAGGTACTCGTCGATCTCCTCGTCGGTCGACAGCAGCAGGACCTGATCGCTCGCTTGTGGGAAGTAGCGCGTGACGAGGTGCTCGCGGTGACGGCTGTCGAGTCGGCCGAGAGGCGTGTCGATGACGCTGGGCAGGCGGTTGCCGGCGACCCGCATCAGACCCCAGAGCAGCGACACCGCCAGGAGCTGGCGTTCACCGGCGCTCAGACGTGCCGGGTCGATCGGGTTGTCGGCGGAGTCGCTCAGTGTGAGCGTGAACTTGTCGGTGTCGATACGGAGGTCCTTGACCAGCCCCTGCTTGCGCATGAGGACCTTGAAGCTGTCCAGCACCGCCAATTCGAGTTTGCCGATGTGGCGTCGCAACAGAGCGGACCCGAAGCGCTCGAGAGTGTCGCGCGCCCTCTCGGAGTACTTGATGATGCGTTCGACCTCCTCCGCCTTCACCTTGGTGCGGACGAACTCGTGATGTGCGCGTTCCAGTAGCGTTTTGACGTGCTCGCGACGTCGCTTGAGCTCGTCCAAGCGGGCATCGGCCCGTTCGCACGCCGCCTGGCACTGCGCCACCACCACCAGCTGTTCCTCACGGGCCTGCTGCAGGGCCTTCACCTTGTGCTGGGCCGGCACGCCGGCCAGCTGCCGGTCGAGCTGGTCGAGCTGCTCGGAGAGGTCGGCAGCTGCGGTCAGCAGAAGCCGCCCGCGATCGGTGTCCCGCTGCAGGATCTCCTCCAGGACGCCGAGTTGCTCAGCGGCGTCATGCGGCAGTTGTAGATCGACGTCGAGATCGGTGGACCTCGCCCGGACCTCGCGGTCCGCCTCCAACTTCGCGACCACCTCGGCACGAGTGGCATCAGGCAGCATGTCCAAGAGCCAGCTGTCGCGCTGCTGCAGCACCTCGAGGACGTGCGCAGACTGTCGGGCCTGCTCTTCCCTCGCAGCCTGCTCACGCAGGTCCGCGATCAGCTGAGTGGCCATGAGCAGCGGCAGCGGACCTGCGGACAGGTGGGCGAGGTCGGTCCGCACCTGGGTAAGTTGCTCGATGACGCTCTTCTTCTCGTTCTCCAGCTCCACCCGTCGGTTGAACAGGTTTCCGCCTTCCTTCTCGAAGGCGTCCTCCAAGCTCTCCAGCGTGCGTTCGGCCTTGCGCAGGTTCGTTCGGCTCTCGCCCCGCTCCTGGTGCGCGACGTCGTACGTGGCCTGCACCTCGTCACGCTCACGTTCCTGCGCGCGGATGTTGTCCAGGAGGTGCTGCTCCTCGGCGGAGAGCTTCTGGCGCCGTTGCAAGGCGAGGAGGTCGTTGCGCAGCTGCTGGACCGTACTGACACCGAGCAGTGAGTGAACCGCCGACTCGATCACGGATGCGGCACGATCCGGATCGGCGAGGGATTCGATCTTCTCCCCGTCGAAGAACGTCAGGGAAGCGATCTCCAACGGCAACAGCGACTCGATGTGATCGGCCCAGCCGTCACTGACGAGCCGGTTGAACCGGGGTTCCGGCTGAGCAGTGCGGACGGTCTTGGCACGTTCCCCGTACGTCTCGTCGACGAAGACGTTGAGGAACTCCTTGAGTGTCTTGCCGCTGGTGTGCCAGCTACGGACCACGCGGTAGTAGTGCTCTTGACCGCCGGACAGGCTGGTGAACTCGAGTGTCACCGCGGATCCCCGCGCCGGGTCGGCCTGGCGGTTGATGCTCTCGCGGAGGTAGGTCTCGTACGTCTTGGTTCCGCGGCCGCTGCAACGCGCGCGGTTGCCGTACAGCACCAGCTGGATCGCGTCGAGCAGGGTCGTCTTGCCGCACCCGTTGAGGCCGCCGATCAGGATGACCGGCTTGTTCTTCCTCGGAGTGAGATCGAGCGACTGCTTTCCGCGGTAGGCCCCGAATTCTTCGAGGGTGATCTTGCGCAGGAGCATCGAGTTAGTTTTCGTCGTCGAAGGTCAGGTTCTCAGAGATGTCATCACGCCACTTCTTCTTACGGGTGGCGAAGTCGACGGCATCTTCGTGGCTCTCGTAGTAGCCCTTTTGGACGGCCTTTTCCAAGGCCTGGAACAGGCCGGACCGCCGGGCCATGGTTCGGTACTTCCGCTCCACCCCTAGCAGTTCACGGACCATGTGGTAGTGCAGCTCGTCGCCGTCGCAGACTTCCCTGAGCACGTCCATCTCGTCGGACCCCATGACGAGCTGCTCGTCGAGGGGACCTCCGGGGAAGGCCGTTCCCGTGGTCTCCTGGTAGATCCGGGGCACGGCGTCCTCGACCTCGTGCTTGTCGAAGACCCAGATGCGTCGGATCTCATGCAGCTCATCCAGCGTGATCAGCTCGATGTTCTTGACATGGTCCGGTGCGTGCTCACGGATCCAGGTCTGCGCCTCAAGGAGTTCACGAAGCCACGACTCGCGGTAGGACTGCAGGTAGGGTCCGTGGATCGCGTCGTTGTTGAACAGCATCACGGAGCCATTCATCCGGCGGAAGTCCCGGGCCGGCTTGTCGGGGCGTGCGAACGGCGCCTTGCGACCAGGTGGCAGGTCGGGATCGCCCTCCTCGTAGTAGCCGAACGGCGCGTCCAGCTTGTCACGCAGCTCGAGCAGGGGGAGCATCCACTCCTTCTCCTCGTCGTTCTGGATCATCGCGGACATGGACTTGTCCTGCTCCACGAGGGTGCAGGTCCAGCAACCGAACCGACTCGAACCACAGGAGGGCGTCGTGGAGTCGACGACGAGCGGGCACTCTCCGTCACCGGAGGCGCCCTGATACATCGTGAGCAGGTCCTGATTGTTATAGCCCCAAGGGTTGGGGATCTGCATCAGGAACTCCCACACATCGTCGTTGGTCCAGTCCTCGACGGGGCTGTAGACGAGAGAATTGGGTAGATTCGCGTTGGGCGAGAGACGGTCACGCACGCGGCGCTTCTCGTGCTTCTCCATGGCACGGGCTCGCGCATGACTCTCTGCCTTGCGGATTCCAAGGACCATGATCGCTTCACCGTGGGCCGCCACGACATTGCGGATGAAGGCGTTCGACGGCTTGATCTTGAGCCGCTCGGTGCACCAGCGGAACTTCGGTCGGGGAGCCGGGTAGCCGCGTCCGATCAGGTTGACCCAGAAGGTGTCCTTGATCTCCGGCGTCAGGCGGTGAGGTTCGACCGGAAGCCCCTGGGCGAGAGCAGCATCCTTCATCGTGTCGAGTGAGGCAGACACCCAAGCCGCCACCACGGGGTTTTCCACCAGGGTGTCGGTGCTGATGACATGGACGGTCTTGGTGCGTTGTTCTGTGGGCAGATCGCGAAGTGCCATCCAGACCAGCTGCAGGACCGCAGTGGAGTCCTTGCCGCCGCTGTAGCCGATGACCCACGGCACCTGGTCGGCCGTATAGAGTTCGCGGATCTCGTCCGTGAGTCGTTCGGTCACTTCGTTCAAGGTCTGCCCGTTGAACGGCTTGCGCCGCACAGGAGTGAGTCCGAGATCGAGTGGGATGGTGCTCATGAATCGCCTCGCAGATATGCGTCTTCCACGCGCTGTTCTTCGGAGCTCAATTCGAGACCGAGATGCCGACGCAAATAGTTGACAGTAAGCGTTACGTTCTGGTGGCTCTTGGAGACTCGGCCGCCGACGATGGCCCGACCCTCCCAGTCGATATTCGACCGGGTCCAGTCCACGCCCTTCAGTGGGGCTAGTCCCTTCTTCCACCTCGTAGGTTTGGTGGACTCGCGCAGAATGGAGTTACCCACCCTGCCCAGGGCATGGAGCGCGATCCCGTGGCTGTGGATGAAATCGCGACGCATTTCCTGAGCCGACAGGTCGCGGGAACGTACCTGGCTCCATTCGGGAAGCACCCCGTCAACGAACTCCCAGAATTCCCGAGCCAGGACAATGGCGTCTTCCTGTGCCAGTTCCAGCCCGCGCAGCAGTGACTGGTTGCCGAAGTACAACGCGCTGAGCGTGAACATCTTGCGAGAGCGGGCCGAGAGTGTGCTCTTCTCCATCTCGACAAAGCCTTTGAAAACCGCGGAGCGTTCCGCCAGTGCGCGAGTGATCTGCGCATTGCCGTCGCGGTGGTCATACAGAACACCAATGGATCGAGCCGGTCGGATCGCATGTCGATTGAGATCGGCGAACATCTGCTGGGAGCGCGTGAGCCCGGCGTCGCAGAAGAAGACCACGGCAATGGTCTCGTCGCCGAGCTCCGGATTTTCCTTCAAAGCAAGTTCGATGGCGGCGCGGCGGTGCTGCCCGTCGTTGATCAGGAAGCGTGAGTCCATGGGGATCCGCAGGTGGCCAGTGCGGTGAGCCACCCCTGCACTGCCCTGGCTCTCGAAGGTCATCTCTCCATCGACCGAAGCGGTCAGGGCGCTGAAGACGTAGTCATCCGGGTTGTCCAGGATGTATCGCGTGAGCGCCGGCAAGCGTCCCTTGTTGAGGACTCGCTGTGCCCGAAGCTCCGCCGACAGGTCTTCGTCGTCGAACAGGAAGATCTTCGGGATGAGTCTCAGCGGACACATCGAGGCATAGAACTCTCGACCCGCCTGTACGCCACGGATGGCGGGGAAGGTGTACTCGAATCCCGTTGAAGCCTGCGAGACGACCCGCCCCGCAGCCCTGCTCGCTGCTTCAGTCTGCACCAATGAACTGTAGCGCACGTACGTCTTCGAGAAGACGTACGTGTCTGGTCCGTCGACGTGCCGGAGGCTTCGGATGCTGCTGCGGGTGTAACAGTGCGACCGCTGTGCCAGCACCCGCGCGGTACTGGAATAGGAGCGGAGCCATGGTGGTTGCACAGTAGGGAGCATGATGCGCGTTGGTCTGGCTTCATGCCATGAGGGCCGAGCGTGTACGTTAAGCACTTGACGTACGCGGTGGGTGTCGGATCGGCTCTGAGGCGGGTGAGCGCTGTGGTGGCGTATCTGGATGTGGCGGCGACGACACGAGTCGATCCCAGGGTCGCCGAGGTGGTGCTGCACTGGATGACGGAAGACTTCGGCAATGCCGGCAGTCGTACACACGAGTACGGCGCACGAGCCAAGAAGGCGGTGCAGCAGGCCCGCGCCTTCATTGCACAGACCCTCGACGCCAAGACCGAAGAGGTGATCTTCACCAGCGGGGCTACGGAGTCCAACAACATCGCACTGCTGGGCCTGGCACCCCATGGTGAGAAGGCCGGCCGCAAGCACATCATCGCCTCGGCCATCGAGCACAAGGCCGTCATCGAACCCCTCGTTCACCTTCGTGACACACGTGGCTTCGACGTCGAGTTCCTCCGCCCCGGACCTTCGGGCCGCGTCAGCTCGGAGGCGGTCCTGGAGCGGCTGCGTCCGGACACACTGGTGGTGTCACTGATGCACGTCAACAACGAGACCGGTGTCATCCAGCCCGTCGCCGAACTGGCGCGGGAGCTGCAGGCGACGCAGACGTTCCTGCACGTCGATGCCGCCCAGGGGTACGGCAAGGTTCCCGGGGACCTGACCGCTCCGATCGACCTGATCAGCATCAGCGGCCACAAGATCGGAGCCCCCAAGGGTGTCGGTGCTCTCGTGACCCGGCGTCGCGGGTGGAACAAGGTGCCCCTGGAGCCCATCATGTTCGGCGGCGGCCAGGAGCGGAAGCTACGGCCCGGTACGCTCGCCGTGCCCTTGATCATGGGCCTTTATGAGGCAGCGAAGATCTTCACGGCAAGCCATACGACGTGGGACCGCGAATCGTGGGCGATGCGGGAAAGAATTCTTGATGCACTGAGTGCGACGAGGTTCCGGATCAATGGGGATCCCGCACATTCTGTCCCGCACATTCTGAACGTGAGCTTCGACCAGCTCAATGCCGAGGCGCTGATCGTCCGACTCAAGGACCAAATCGCGATTGCCACGGGGTCGGCGTGCACCAGCGCCTCCTACACCCCTAGCCACGTCCTGCAGGCCATGGGCTTGGACGAGGATGTCGCCGCCAACGGGCTGCGTCTGTCCTGGTTCCCTCCGCAGGCCGCGGACTTCGATCTGGACGGAGTCGTGAAGACCATCGCTTCCATGCAGCCCGGTCACCCGTGAGGTGTGGGCGTCCCTAGGGTGCGAGCTCGAACTCCAATCCGGCCTCACGGAGGAGAACCTATGAGCTGTGTCGTGTTCGGCCGTGCCCTGACCCTATTGTCATGTGTCATCCTTGCGCCGGATCAGACGGTGTCCTCGTAGCTGGCGCCCGCACCTGGCGAGTTCTTCCTCCCATCCCTTCTCCGTACCGATCAGGTGAGGGTGCCGGTACAACCCTGCGCGTACCTCGGCTTCCGTCAACCGCCGGTAGCGCGGCACCTCCGGATCATCCGATGCCAGGAACTCGTGCTTCCGGTGCAACAGGGGCCGGCTGGCCGCTTGCAGGTACGAGACATGCGTCGACTCCAGCGTCTGGAGATCCACCCCGTAGGAGGCCGTGATTCGAGGGTGCGGGTCCTGGTCGAACTTCGGGTAGTCCAGCCAGGAAACCGCTCGGCCCTGGTGTCTGAGCTTTGCCACCGTCCACTCCTCCGGACGTCCGGCGGCAATCGAGGCGCAGTGCTCGTACAGCCGAAGGACGGTCGGAATCCGTTCGAGAGCGCGACGGTGGACGTACAGGGCGGTTGGCGTCATCTTGCCGGCGACGGAGGCCTGCATCGCACCTCGCACGTATTGGTCGTCGCGCAGTTTCAGCAGAAGCCGATCAGCGCGTCGGCACGCTTCCTTATAGGAGGCGAAGAAGGTGCGGATGTCCTGCTGAATGTGCACCGGGAGGCTCCCGAAGGGGCCACGACCGTTGAAGAGTTCTACTGCCAAGTACAGGAGGGTGTTCAAGGCGGAGCGCTTGCCCCCTGCTGCGATCCGATCGGGATCGGCCCCCTGGCGAACCAGTCGCCTCAGCTCCGTGGGCCTGAGATGGGCCAGTAGTTCTGCGACATTGCGAGGCATCTCCTCGATTCGAGGGTGCCGACCGCGCTGCTCCACATAGGCCACCAGGGACTCGAGGGCAGAAGAGGTGTCCTCGGACGTGAGCCATTCGGCGTCCGGGACCACTCGATAGGCGAGGTAGCTCAGACGAGCCGTGTCATCCTTGAACACATACACGACACCGGGTGCCGTGGCGACCACCCGCGCTCCAGTCACCTCCTCGACGTACCGGCGTAACTCAGCCGTAGTGTAGAGGTGTTGGAAGGTCTGGCGGCTCGTGAGCAACCCGTCGCCGAATTCCTCGCCGTGGACCTTGGATTTCTCCCACGTGAGTCGGGCCGAGACCACCAGGAGCGTCGAGGCCAGCTCCCAGGCTCGTTGGAGGGTCCGTCGACGCTCCTCCGGATTCTCGATGACGTTCAACACGTAGGTCAGCAAGACGACGTTACTGGAGACGGGGTGAGTATGTGGCCGATGGTAGGGGTCCCATCCCTCCACCTGGCAGTCAAGGCGCTTCAGCACCCTGACGTCATTCCCACGACCGCAGCCGTAGTCCAGCACCGTACGGTCCGGCCGTAGTTGGCCGTCCGCGAGCGCCTGACGCGCGGGAACCGACAGTGCCACCCGGCCGATCGCCGTTCGCCCCCGCGCACTGGCCCACTCCTGGTTCACGTGCACACCCTTACTTCGGTGCCGGCGATCGCAACGTCGCAGTGGACGTGCAGTTCAGGCGGTAAGTGGGACCTGTGGGGCGTGGCCTTCCCGAAGGGAGGGCCACGCTCACCGGACGATCACCGCGGCCACGTGCGCACTGCCAGCGCTGCGAGTCGCTCCTGCCGCTCCTGAACTGCCTTGGGGGTCCACAGGTCACGCTCGCCGACCTCCCGGGTCAAGGTGAGCTGTGAGTTCTTGAAGACCTCGGCCTTGTCCTTGAAAGGCTTGTTTCCCAGCCGTGAGTTGGATCCGGCGGGCAGCAACACCATGTTGCCGAGCCGGTAGATCCAGCTGTCCGCGTCCTCGCGCTTCCCACTGGCAGTGATGAAGTCCGACCAGTGGTCGGTCAGCGCATTCTGGGGGTAGACGTGTTCGAGGTTGACCTCGTGAGGATTGTCGTTGGGCACGAACTCCGGCTGCCCCTCCTTCAACGCGGTCCGCTCCAGGGCGGTCAGGTAGTAACGCGCGATCTTGCTGCCATCGCCGCGGCCAAGTGTGGTCAGGGTGAACTGTGCCTTGAAATCACTGTCCGAAGGGATGAGGTCGTTCACGCGCTCTCGGATCTCGCTCAGCGTGGTGACCTTGTGTTGCCGGATCTCCGTTGCGATCTGGGAGTAGAGGTCCTCGTACCGACCACGGTTGATCCCTCCCGTGACCATGCCTCGAACTGACCAGCCGATCATGGCTCGCAGGAGCTTGTCGATCTGGGGCGGCGGCAGATGGTCGACGGCAGCCAGCAGGAGGATCTTGTTCGGGACAAGGTTGAACAGCGCGAGGGTGTCGAGCGCCGGCTTACGGGTGGAGCACTTCTCCGCCCAGATCTCGTGGCTCGGGTCGGACAGAGCGGCGTAGATCCGCGCCGCGGTCAGCAGCTCCTCCGAGAATCTGAGTGCATCCTGACTGCGAGTCACCTGCTTTCGCATCTGAGCGTACAGATCTCGCTCCGTGACTTTTCCGACCCTTGAACTCCAGTAGTGTCGGAGGAACTTGGTGAACTTCTCGTTGGCTGCCGTCAATGAAAGCGCACCAATCGCCTTGTGCCAGTTATTGCGTACCGGATCGAGATGCGTCTTGGCTGCACCGAAGAGGTGGTTTTTCAACAGATCCGCTGTGGTCAGGTCCGCGCCACGATTGTTGAGCGTCTCGAAGATGACGTACGCATCCGCCTCCGAAGGCGTCTCCACCACGGCAAGTTGGGCGCGGTGCTGGATGTACTTCACCCACTTCAGCAACTCGCCGGTGGCTTCCTCGCCGTACCGTGCGCTCAGGCTTTCCAGATTCTCCCGGAAGAAGCCGTACGCCTTGACGATGTCCGAGTCGCTCCGCTTCGCCGGCAGGGCGGGCAGTGTCGTTCGGGTGACGATGCCGTGGAAAGGCGGATTGTCATCTTCGTTGAGCTTGAGGTGAGGCTCAGTGCCTTCGGCATCCCAGGCCTGACTCGCCAGGAATTCGTCTCCGATCAGCTGTGCACGAGAGTGGTTCAGGCGGTGCAGCTCGTCGCGGATGGCCGCGATCAGGAGTGAGGACGTGACCAGCCGCTGCTGGCCGTCGATGATTTTCTTGCGTCGCTCCGCACCGTCTTGGGTGAGGACGATCGTGCCGAAGAAGTACTCCTCCTCGGCCCCGTCGCGGACCGCACGGCTCAGGTCCGTCCAGTAGTCCAGTACCTCCTGGTCCACCTTCCAGCAGTAGGCTCGCTGGAATTGTGGAACGATCAGCCGCTCGCTGCGCAGTATCTCGCCGATTCCAACGAGGTTCAGCTGAAGCGTCGTACTTCCGTGACCCGATGCCATGCCGCGCAGTGTAACCTGCGCAAACGTGCAGCCGGGTCGGGTTCTGGAAGGTGCCCGGCCTTGTGGTACGGCATCAGCTCCTGCCTCCCAACGCCGCTGCGCCGGCACCTCGCTCACCAGGGCAGCGCGGAGCTGCCCTGTGAATCGTGGAAGTGTCTCGCAGGGCGGGCTTCGCCCTGGCTGCTCCCAAGGGGGCCTGGTGGGTGCGACCCGGTCGACCACGCGCAAGTTCGTGATCGACCGGGTCGCACCAAGCTGCTCATCTCATCGCTTGCCCCAGAAGTGCTCGGCCAGGCTTGCCGGTGAGACCGTTGCGGCTGTTGCTCTGAAGGGTCCAGGCGGCGCTGATTCTCTGAGTGAGGCGTGCCGGGCAGGTCGCCGACGTAAGTGCATGCCACGCATGGGCACTTGTTCGATGTGACTGCTATTCGAGCAGTCGGCGTCGGAGCTCGGCCGCCAACAGCCCGCCGGCGCCCAGTGCGGCAATCGCTTCCTCCAGCGTCATGCCCCTGAAGAGCAGCGCGATCAAGGCTGTCAACAGGGATACGAGCAAGAGGACGGAGATGAGGGACGCCTGCCACGTTGCGGCGAGCGCCGGAGAGGGAACACGGCCATCGGGACCGGTCGGCGCAGGGTCGGGGATCGTCTGAGACATAACGAATGCTTCCTTTGCGAGGAAAAGGCTTGGAGATGCTCCGGACGGAACGCTTAAGCCCTGGGCAGGGCTGACGTCAGTTGTCGCCGGTTGCAGCCGATCAACAACGGGCATCAGCGTACCGAACTTTTGAGCTCTTTCAATGTGGGTCTGCGAGTGAGCGCGCACCGCGGAAGTGGCAAGCGGCGTTCCACTTAGAAAAAGTGACGCAGCCTCCGATTGATTGCGCATCAAATTTCCTAGCTGGTTGGCTGGCTGGTCATATCGGGACAAAGGCTGCAAAATCGATGAAGGGAGGCGTGCAGGGCCCGATTTTCAGCAGCGAAATCGCTCTTGGCGTGGTCAATCGGTGGGAGTGCTGTACCATCCTCGATTGTGCTCGCGCGTGCGCGCGTGCGCGCGAGGAAAACGGGTTCCATGCTCCGGACGGTCAACTTGGAACCGGGAAGTCTCTGTTGCAGCAGAACTTCCTTGAGGGAGGCGGCGTCGGTGTGCGGCATTTGGTAGCGCATGTTGATACGCTGGCGTCACGCGGGCGCCGCCTTCAGCGGGAACGGCATGACGAAGCCTGGTGCCCGAGTGTGTGGGTGGCCGGACTGATGCCCGCGCGTTGCCTGTGAACCGTACGCGAGGGCAGTGACGGCAGTGGGCGGCTCGGGACGGGTCGCACGCTGCGCGTGCCTTTTGCGGGAGGCATTGATTCACCCCTGGCGAACCTTGTGGGGCGCCGCTGTCGTTGTGCCGGGCAAGCTGGGGTCCGGGGCGGTTGAGGCAAGGTTTGCAAGCCGTCTTGTGTCGATGGCGAAGGGGCGCCTCCATGACGCCGCTGTTGCCTCCGAATTCTGTGACGACGTCTTCAGGGAGCTCTATGCGGATGCCGTGGGGGCAGTAGCCTCGGGGGCGGTACATCTCGACGAAGCCGCGAACCTTCTGACGGCCGGCTCGACGTGGCGGGTTTTGTGGCCGCTGGATGCGGTGATGACGTTCGGTGTTCGCGGCGGTGGCTGGTGCGAAGCAGGCCGGTGCCGATGACGGTTTCTACATGCTGGGTGAGGTGCGACCACCGCCGGCAGTCGGGGACTCTGCACTCTGTGGAGAGGCTCGGCGTGATGGGCCCGGAGATTGACACCGCGGCAATCACTGGCCCGGAAGAGGAATGCCCTGGCCCCCCGAGCGGGTGCGCTCGGGGGGCCGACGGCGTGGGGGCGAGTGGGACGGGCGGTCAGCCCTGTTCGCGGTTGATGACGCGCATGCCCCAGAGGCCGAAGATGACGACCAGGCTCAGGGCGGCGAGGGTGCCGGTGGCGGTGGCCTGGGTGGCGTAGTGGCCGGCGGCGATGTCGCGCAGGGCGTCGGCGACGTGGGTGAGCGGGTTGGCGCGGGCCAGGGTGTGCAGCCAGTCCGGGGCGTTCTGCATGGGCAGCAGGAGGCCGGAGAGCAGCATGAGTGGCACCAGGACCATGCTCAGCAGCGGGGCGAAACGGTTCTCCTGCTTGAGGATCAGCGCCAGCCCGTACGAGGAGCAGGCGATCCCGGCGCACAGGACGGCGGACAGCGCCAGGAGCAGCAGCACCGAGGGCACGGAGGCGCGGAAGCCGAAGGCGGTGGCGACGGCGAGCAGGACGGCGCCCTGGATGCCGGTCTGGGCGAGGTCGCCGAGGACGCGGCCGGAGAGCAGCGCGGCCCGGCTGACGGGGGCGACGCGCAGCCGCTCCATGACGCCGGAGCGCAGTTCGGGAGTGATGGAGAAGCCCGCGTAGGCGGCGCCGAACAGGGTGAGCTGCATCAGCATGCCGGGGACGAACCACTGCCAGGCGTCGATGTCCCCGGGGAGGGTGTTCTTCAGCAGGGGGCCGAAGAGCACCAGGTAGACGAGCGGTCCGGAGACGCCGACGAGCAGCTGGGCGGGGCTGCGCACCCAGGGGCGGACGGAGCGGACGAAGATGTGCCCGGTCTGCTGGAAGTAGCGCACCGTCATTCTCCCTGGTCTTCGGCGTCGGGGGTGGCGTCGGCGTCCCGCAGGCTGCGGCCGGTGAGGGTGAGGAAGACGTCGTCGAGGGTGGGCCGCTGGGTCTGCACCTCGTGCACGGCCAGGTCGACCCGGTCGAGTTCGCGCAGCAGCCCCGGCAGGACGGTGGAGCTGAGCGGCACCCGCACCCGCAGGACCTTTCCGTCGACGGCGATCTCGCGGGCGCCGGGCAGCCGGCCGGCGATCTCGGCGGCGGCGGCCGGGTCGTCGGTGGTGAGGGTGATGAGGTCGCCGGAGATCTCGCTCTTGAGCCCGTCGGGGGTGCCCTCGGTGATGATGGTGCCGCCGTCGATGACGAGGATGCGCTCGCACAGCGCGTCGACCTCGTCGAGGTAGTGGGTGGTGAGGAAGACGGTGGTCTCGTGCTCGTCGCGCAGCGACCTGATGTGGTCCCAGAGGTTGCTGCGGCTCTGCGGGTCGAGCGCCGTGGACGGCTCGTCGAGGAAGACGAGCCCGGGCTGGTGCAGGACGCCCATCACGATGTCGAGCCGCCGGCGCTGGCCGCCGGAGAGGGTGGAGACGATCCGCTGCTCCATCCCGGACAGGTCGTAGCGGTCGAGCAGGTCGGTGACCCGGGCCTTGGCGGTGGCGGCGCTCATGCCGTACAGCCGGGCCTGGGTGATCAGTTCGTCGCCGACGCGCTGGTCGGTGCCGGCTCCGTTGCCCTGGCCGACGTAGCCGATGCGGCGGCGCACGCCCGCGGGGTCGGAGAGCAGGTCGCACCCGGCGACCACGGCTTCGCCTGAGGTCGGGCGCAGCAGAGTGGCGAGCATCCGCAGCGTGGTGGTCTTGCCGGCGCCGTTCGGACCCAGGAAGCCGACCAGTTCGCCGTCGGCGACGTCGATACTCACGCCACGGACGGCGGCGACTTCCTGTTTCCCGGAGCGGAACGTTTTGGCAAGGTCTCGTACCTTGATCATCTGCGATGCCTCATCCGGTCGTGCGCAACTGCCTTCGGGCATGGGAACATCACGCCGTACCCATCGGAGAAATGGCATCGGTCCCCGTCGGCGCGCTGCGCTGCGGGGGGTGTGATGACACGCACCACGGTGCGTGCACTGGGACGCTAACGGCCGCCGTTTCGGCCGGACAACCCCTAGACGCCCCAGCGCTGACCGGGGGTTCCTCGACCGCCCCCGGGGTCCGGCTCAGGCGCAGGGCGCCGACGGCCGGCGTGACGAGGGCCCGTGCCGCCCCGGCCGCCCGCCGGGGCCGTTCGCGGACTGCCTTTCTCCACCCGGGACTAGACCCGGGGGTAGAGGCCGCCGGTGCCGACAAGCCGTAGTGTCGGCGGCACTGAACGTGAACGTGAACGCGTCCACGAACGTGAGCACAGAATGCGCATGCGAATGCGAACGTGAACGCCGACGTGAGCGCGAACGCGAACGCGAACGTCACCCCGAACCGCCCCCACGAGCTCCTGAAGGGACGAGTACCGTGACCTTGGACACCCGCGGCGATGTGGACCTCATCAACATCCGTCACCCGATGTCGCCCAGCACGTTCCGCATGGCCTTCTTCCCCCACCTCCTCGACTCCTCGGTGCGGTTGCTCGACCTCGCGGAGCTGCTGCTGCCGACGGTGGAGGTGCTGGCCTTCCAGTACCCCGGCGCGTACGACTTCGACGGCCCGCCGCGGATCGGCGGCACGGCCAAGCTGGCCGACCGGGCGTTCGGCACGCTGATGGCGTGGACGGACCGGCCGCTGGCCCTGTTCGGGCACCGGGTCGGGGCCGACGTGGCCTACGAGGTGGCGAAGCGGCTGGAACAGGAGGCCGGCGTCGTGCCGGCGACGCTGTTCATCTCGGGCCGCGGCGGCCCCGCCCGCACCGGCCCCGAACTGCGCTGCCCGGTGGTCGCGCTGACCCGGGAACACAGCCCGCGGGCACTGGTCGAGGACGTCCGCTCCTGGGAGTCCTGCACCACGGGACCGTTCTCGCTGGAGGTCCTGCCCCGGGCGCACGGCGGTCCGGACGGCTACAGCCGGCAGGTCGCCAACCTGGTGCACGACCAGCTCATCTCGGGTGAGAACAAGGGGCTCTAGGGGCGGCTAAGGGTTTCCCGGACGGGTGTGCGCTCCCTAACTTCGTGGGTGGGGACCGTTGACGACGTCCCGGTGGCGAACCGGAGGTCCCCTCAACCGTCCCGGACGACGACGGCACGTATGCCCCGGGCGGCTTCCTGTCCGGTTCGCGGCCGCGCGCGCCGCTCGCCTCCGGGCCCGAGGAAGGAAGCGCCCGACCAGTGACCTCGAAGATCTACGGCCCCGACACGGTGCTGACTCTCCCCGCGTTCGAACAGGAGGCCCTGCGTATCGCCGAGGCCCTCCGCGAGCGCGGTGTCGGCCCAGGCCAGCGTGTGGTGTTCAAGGCGGGGAACTCGGTGGCCTGGCTGGGCACGCTGCTGGGCCTCATGCACGCCGGAGCCTCCATCGTGCTCGTCGACCAGCAGGAGACGGTGGAGGAGACCGCCCGGATCGTCCGGCGGACCGGGGCCAAGGTGGTCCTGGTCGACGAGGACTCCCCGATCGACCCGTCCCACGACCCGATCCACCTCTACGAACTCCTGGTCGCCGCGGCGGGCCGGGAGACCGCCGAGCGCGAACTCGACGTGACGGCCTGGGGCGAGATGCCCGACGGCCTGATCATGTGGACGTCCGGCTCCACCGGCCAGCCCAAGGGCGTCGTCAAGTCGGGCGGGAAGTTCCTGAAGAACCTGGAGCGCAACGCCCGCCAGGTCGGCCACGTGGCGGACGACGTGCTGCTGCCGCTGCTGCCCTTCTCCCACCAGTACGGGCTGTCCATGGTGCTCATCGCCTGGCTCACCCGCAGTTCGCTGGTGGTCGCCCCGTACAAGCGGCTCGACCGCGCGCTGCGGATGGCCGGTGACACCGGGGCGACCGTCATCGACGCCACCCCCGCCAGCTACCGCTCCATCCTCAACCTGATCGGCCGCAAGCCGGCCCTGCGGGCGCACATCGAGCGCAGCCGGATGTTCTGCGTCGGCGCCGCCCCGCTGGACGGCGCGCTGGTCGACCGGTACGTCGCCGAGTTCGGGCTGCCGCTGCTGGACAGCTACGGCAGCACCGAGCTGGGCAACATCGCCTTCGCCACCCTGGAGAACCCGGTCGCCACCGGCCGGGTCATGGAGGGCATCGCGCTGCGCGTCGTCGACGAGGACGGCGCCACGGTGCCCGCCGGCCAGGCCGGCGAGATCGAGGTGGACACCCCGGACGGCATGGAGGGCCACCTCGCCGAGGACGGCTCGCTGCTGCCCGCCCCGACCGGCTGGCAGCGCACCGGCGACCTCGGCCACCTGGACGAGCACGGCAACCTCTTCGTGCTCGGCCGCAAGTTCGCCGTGGACCGGATGGGCTACACGCTCTACCCGGAGCTGATCGAGCGCAAGGTGGCGGCCGAGGGCTGCTCGGTGCGGATCGTCCCGCTGCCCGACGAGCGCCGCGGCTCGCAGCTGGTCTTCTTCGTCGAGGACGAGGAGGGCCGGGAGGCGGCGCACTGGCGGGAGGCCGTCCGTGGCATGCTGGCCACCTACGAGCAGCCCGACCGGGTCGTCGTCCTGGACCGCTTCCCGCTCAACCGCAACGGCAAGCCGGACAAGCGGCAGCTGGAGCAGCTGGCACAGGAACTGCGCTAGCTGCCGCGCCCGTACCCGAGATCCCGGAGGTTTCCCCCAGTGAGAATCGCCTGCCTTCAGGCCGCGTCCGGCACGACGGGCGTCCGGCAGTCGTACGAACAGCTGCGGGAGGCGGCGCGCCGTGCGGCCGAGGAGGGGGCCGGACTCCTGGTCACCCCCGAGATCTCGGTCGGCGGCTACCCGCTGCTCCCCGGCGTCCGGAACGAGGCCGCCGGGCCGGTGGACGGCCCGCAGTGCGCCGAAGTCTCGGCCATCGCGCGGGAGTTCGGCATCGGGTTGGTCCACGGCTGGCCGGAGACCGACGGTGACGCGCTCTACAACTCGGTCCGTCTGGTGGACGGTCGCGGTGACACCCTCGCGGTGTACCGCAAGACGCACCTGTACGGGCGGGCCGAGCGCGCGCTGTTCACGCCGGGCGACACCGCCGTCGTCCAGGCGTCCTTCGGCGGCCTGACGGTCGGTCTGCTGATCTGCTACGACGTGGAGTTCCCCGAGATGGTCCGGGCGCACGCGCTGGCCGGGACGGAACTGCTGCTGGCGCCCACCGGGCTGATGCGGCCCTGGGAGTTCGTGGCCCGCACCCTGGTGCCGGCCCGGGCCTTCGAGAGCCAGCTCTACATCGCCTACACCAACTGGGCGGGGGAGCACGGGGGCCTGAGCTTCTGCGGGAACACCACGGTGGCCGCGCCGGACGGCACCGCGCTGCACCTGGATGCGGACGCCGGCCTGCTGTTCGCGGACGTCGACCCGGCGGTGGTGGCCGAGGCGAGGGCCACCACCCCGTACCTGACGGACCGGCGCCCGGAGCTGTACCCGGCCTGATCCGCACGGGTCGCGGCCACGGACCGCGGCCATGGACCGCAGCCACGGGTCGCGGTCATCGAGGACGGTCACGGAGGGCGGCACCACCCACACGCGTGGGCGGTGCCGCCTTCCGGCGTTCCCGGGCCGCGCGAGGAGGTGCCCCGGGAGTGCCCCGGGAGTGCGAGAGGCCCGGCCGGGAACCCCGGCCGGGCCTCTCGCGTACCGTGCGCGTCGCTCAGCGGCGCTTGAACTTGTCGAGGTCGTCCAGGATGCTGCCGCCGGAGCGGTACCGGTCCAGGAGGCCGGCGCCCGGGCTCCGGTTCTGGCCCGGCCGGCCGTCGCCCTGGTTCTGGCCCTGCCCCTGGTCCTGGCCCTGGTCCGGCCCCTGCCGGCCCTGGTCGCCGCGGCCGGTGTACTTGTCCAGCAGGCTGGGCTTCTCCGGCGCGAAGTTGCCGCCCTTGAGCAGGCCGCGGTAGCCGATGACGAGCGCCTCGCCGAGGAAGCCGATGCCGATGGAGAGGTTCATCGGCCGGGCGTCCTCGTGCATGCCCATCTTCTTGGCGAGCAGGCCGTAGAGCGCGGAGGCGACGAAGGCGGCGACGATGACCAGGAAGGTCTTCGGCGTGTAGCGCTGGTGCAGGACCTCGTTCTTCTCGAAGACGACGACGGTGGAGCCACGCACCAGGCCGAAGCCCAGGCTGATGACGGAGCCGCCGAGGACCCAGCCGATGTCCGTGCCGTTGAGTTCCTTGACCTCCGCGACCGACCAGATCCCCAGCGCGGTGAGCACCACCGCGGGGCCGAAGAGGTCACGGACGTTGATCGGCTCGCCGATCAGGCGCTTGATGATCAGGGCAACAGCGCCGACGGCGATGATCGCCACGAGTAGCCAGGTGTTCACTGCTTGTGCCCCTTTGTTCCCGGGCCGCCCCTCGGCCTTGCCGAAGTTAATTTAGCGCACCCGTGCTATAACAACAACATGCCGAAGGTCGTAGCCCCCGAAACCCGCCGTCAGGACGTGGCGCGAGCCGTACTGCGCATCGTCAGCAGGGACGGTCTCGAACACGCCTCACTGCGCAACATCGCCGAGGAGGCCGGCCTCGCGATCGGCTCGGTGCGGCACTACTTCGACAACCAGGCCGACGTGCTGATCTTCGCGATGGAGGAGCTGCGGCGGCGCATCGACACCCGCATCCGCGTCCACGCCGAGAAGCTGCTGGACCCGGACGCCGGCGTCGACCGGCGCGCCGTCACCGAGGCCCTGCTGACCGAACTGCTGCCGCTGGACGAGGCCAGGCGCGAAGAGGCCGTGCTGTGGCTGGCGTTCACCTTCGCCGCCCGCACCCGGCCGGAGTTCAGACCCGGGGCCGCCCTGATGCAGCAGGCGGCCCGGGAACTCGTCTCACGCGTCCTGCACGAGGCCAGGGCCGCCGGCGGCCTCCCCGCGGACGTCGACGTCGAACTGGAGACCGGGCGGCTCGCCGCCCTGCTGGACGGCCTCGCCCTCGGCATGGTCCTGCAGCCCGGCGGCATCGAGGCGGACACCGCGCTGCGGATCCTGCGCCTGCACCTGCGCGACCTGACCGCCGGCGGCCGGGATTGAGCCGCGGACGGGCGTCGCGCCGAGGCGGCCGCGACGCTCCGGTCCGCCACCGACGCCCCGTCGCCTCAGAGCCGGTCGAGGCCCTGCCGGAACACGTAGCGGACCGCGTCCGCCCGGTTGCGCGCGTCGATCTTGGCGAACACGTTGTTGATGTGCGTCTTGACCGTCGCCTCCTCGATGAACAGCGCGCCGGCGATCTCCGGATTGCTCAGCCCGTCCGCGATCAGCCGCAGCACGTCCACCTCGCGGTTGGTCAGACCGTCGGGGAAGACCTTCCGGCGGACGCCGCGGGCCTTCGCCCGGCGGACCGCCTCGGTCTCCTGGACCGGGGCCGGCGGCGGGACGGGCGGCGCCGCGGCGAGCGCGGCGGCCAGCCGGCGGGTCACCGTCGGATCGAAGGTCGACTGGCCGTGCGCCGAGTTGCGGATCGCCATGGCGATCTGCTCGCGGTTGGCGTCCTTGGTGAGGTAGCCGCGCGCCCCGGCGCCGAGCGCGGCGGCGATCGACTCGTCGTCGGCGTACGTGGACAGCGCCAGCACGGTCACCTCCGGGTGGTCGGCGACGATCCGCGCGGTGGCCTCGACGCCGCCGCCCCGGGGCATCCGCAGGTCCATCAGGACCACCTGCGGGCGGGTCCCGGCCACCATGCTCACGGCCTCCACGCCGTCCGCGGCGCCGCCCACCACCTCGATGTCGTCCATCAGGTCCAGCAGGGACATCAGTCCCTCGCGGACGATCTGCTGGTCGTCGACGACCAGGACCCGCACCGGGCCGGTCGGTCGTTGCGTCTCGCTCATGTGCGTTCCCCGAGGTCGTACCGTTCGCGTCGCCGTGGTGTACCGCCCGGCCGTGGCCAGGGCGATGTGACGACGCGTCTTCTGTTCTCCTACCCCGGCTTCCCGGGAATCCGCAAACTCCGCCGGAGCGACCGCACCGGCACCCCCGTCCGCGGCGGACGGCCCGTTCACCGGGCCGCGGCCGCGGCCCACCGCACCCTCCCGGAATGGTACGCATGACACCGAAGCCAGACGGCGGCCACTTCATCGACCGCATCGCCCCCGGGTGGCTGGTCGTCCAGTGCCTCGGCACCCTGGCCCTGGCGGTGGCGCTGGGCACCGCGCACGAGGACAGCCCGCGGATCTGGGCCGCCTACACCTTCAGCGCCGTCACCTGGCTCCTGTTCATCGCCCTGGACCGGACCCGCCCGGGCGCCGCCGCCGCGATGCTGGCCGCCAGCGCGCTGGTGCCCTCCCTCGCCGTCGGCGCCGCCCACGACAGCACCGCCGTCATCGTGCTCTGCGTGGTGCTCGGCCGCTTCACCGCGCTCACCGGCCCGCCGGGACAGCTGATGGCCGGTGTGATCATGATCTGCCTCGCGCTGACCTGGATCAGCTGCGCCCTCGCCGGGCGGCCGTTCGGCGCCGTGCTCGGCCACACCCTGCTGGTCCTGCTCCTCACCCTGATCGGCCTGAACCGCCGGCAGTCCCAGCTGCGCGCCGAACAGGCCGAACAGCTGCTGGCGCAGTCCCGGCTGATGCAGCGCGAGCAGGCCCGCGGCGCCGCCCTCGCCGAACGCACCAGGATCGCCCGCGAGATGCACGACGTGCTCGCCCACTCGCTCGGAGCCCTCACCGTCCAGCTCAAGGTCGCCACCGCGCAGATCGAGAAGGGCGACTCGGAGGGGGCGCTCGCGAGGGTCCGGCGGGCCAACCGGCTCGCGGACGAGGGCCTCACCGAGGCCCGTGAAGCGGTGGCCGCGCTGCGCGACGACGTCCCGCCGCTGGACGAGGCGATCGAACAGCTCGCCGCCGAGCACCGGCTCAACCACCCCGGCGAGGTGCGGCTGCTGATCACCGGCCGGGTGCGGGGACTGGCCCCGGCCGCCGCGGTGTCGCTCGCCCAGGCCACCCGCGAGGCGCTGACCAACGCGGCCAAGCACGCGGTGGGGGAGCGGGTGGAGATCGCCCTGGACTTCGGCCCCGAGGCGGTGCGGCTCAGCGTGGAGAACCGGACCCGCGGCGGGCGCCGGCCGGACGCCGACCACGTCCCCGGCTACGGGCTGACCGGGATGCGCGAACGGATCACCCTGGTCGGCGGCACCCTCGTCGCCTCCGCCGAGGACGGCGGCAGGCGCTGGCTGGTGGTCGCCGAGGTGCCCGCCTGACGGACCGGAGCCGGGCGCACCGGCGGACAGCCGTGACGCCCGGCCGGAGGTACCGGGCCGGGCGTCACGGTCCACAGCGCGGGGCCGGTCAGTCCTTGATCTCGCAGATCACGGTACCGGCCGAGATCGAGGCACCGACCTCGACCGAGAAGTCCTTGACGATGCCGGAGCGGTGGGCGGTGATCGGCTGCTCCATCTTCATGGCCTCCAGGACGACGATGAGATCCCCCTCCTCGACCCGGCGCCCGTCCTCGGCGGCGACCTTGACGATGGTGCCCTGCATCGGCGAGGTGAGCGACTCGCCCGAGGCCGCCGCGCCGGCCTTGCGGCCCGCCTGGCGACGCGGTGCCTTGCGGGCTCCGGCCGCGC
>NZ_MSJQ01000454.1 GCF_014596515.1 Streptomyces sp. CBMA156 | reverse complement strand
GCGCACGGCGGGCCGGCCGGCCCGGGCGGCATGCCGGCCAGGCTGGCCGAGATGGGCCTGCCGCGCGGGCGCTGAGCCCGTACGGGGCCCGGAGACGCGACCGGTCCGCACGCCCCCGAGGGCGTACGGACCGGTCGGTGGAACCAGGGACCTCGGTCAGTCCTTGATCTCGCAGATCACGGCGCCGCTGCTGACGCTCGCGCCGACCTCGGCCTTGAGGCCGACGACGGTGCCCGCCTTGTGCGCGTTCAGCGGCTGCTCCATCTTCATCGCCTCCAGGACCACGATCAGCTCGCCCTCGGCGACGACCTGGCCCTCCTCCACGGCGACCTTGACGATGGTGCCCTGCATCGGCGAGGCCAGGGTGTCACCGCTGAGGGCCGAGCCGGCCTTCTTGGTGCCCACCCGGCGCTTGGCCTTGGCGGCACCCGTCGCACCGGCCGCCGGGGCCGCCGCAACGCCCAGCGAGGACGGCAGCGAGACCTCGATCCGCTTGCCGCCGACCTCGACCACCACGGTCTCCCGGGTCTCGGCCTCCTCGCCGTCACCGGCCGCGCCGGCGAACGGCGGGATGGTGTTGGCGAACTCCGTCTCGATCCAGCGGGTGAAGACGGTGAACGGTTCGTCGCTGCCGTGTACCTCGGGTGCGAAGGCGGGGTCGGTGACGACGGCCTGGTGGAAGGGGATGGCGGTGGCCATGCCCTCGACCTTGAACTCGTTGAGGGCGCGGCGGGCGCGTTCCAGGGCCTGCTTGCGGTCGCGGCCGGTGACGACCAGCTTGGCGAGGAGGGAGTCCCAGGCGGGGCCGATGACGGAGCCGGTCTCGACGCCGGAGTCGAGGCGGACGCCGGGGCCGGTGGGCGGGGCGAAGAGGGTGACGGTGCCGGGGGCGGGGAGGAAGCCGCGGCCGGGGTCTTCGCCGTTGATGCGGAACTCGAAGGAGTGGCCGCGGACTTCGGGGTCGTCGTAGCCGAGTTCCTCGCCGTCGGCGATGCGGAACATCTCGCGGACGAGGTCGAGGCCGGTGACTTCTTCGGTGACGGGGTGTTCGACCTGGAGGCGGGTGTTGACCTCGAGGAAGGAGATGGTGCCGTCGAGGGCGACGAGGAATTCGCAGGTGCCCGCGCCCTGGTAGCCGGCTTCCTTGAGGATGGCCTTGGAGGCGCGGTAGAGCTCGGCGTTCTGTTCGGGGGTGAGGAAGGGTGCGGGGGCCTCTTCGACGAGTTTCTGGTGGCGGCGCTGGAGTGAGCAGTCGCGGGTGGAGACGACGACGACGTTGCCGTGTTTGTCGGCGAGGCACTGGGTCTCGACGTGGCGCGGGTTGTCGAGGTAGCGCTCGACGAAGCATTCGCCGCGGCCGAAGGCGGCGACGGCTTCGCGGACGGCGGACTCGAAGAGTTCGGGGATCTCTTCGAGGGTGCGGGCGACCTTGAGGCCGCGGCCGCCGCCGCCGAAGGCGGCCTTGATGGCGACGGGGAGGCCGTGTTCGCGGGCGAACGTGACGACTTCGTCGGCGCCGGCGACGGGGTCGGGGGTGCCGGCGACGAGGGGGGCGCCGGCGCGTTGGGCGACGTGGCGGGCGGTGACCTTGTCGCCGAGGTCGCGGATGGCCTGGGGGGGCGGGCCGATCCAGGTGAGTCCGGCGTCGAGGACGGCCTGGGCGAAGTCGGCGTTCTCCGACAGGAAGCCGTAGCCGGGGTGGACGGCGTCGGCGCCGGAGTCGGCGGCGGCCTTGAGGACCTTGGCGATGTCCAGGTAGCTGGTAGCGGGAGTGTCACCGCCCAGCGCGTAAGCCTCGTCGGCCGCGCGGACGTGCAGCGCATCCCGGTCCGGCTCGGCGTAGACGGCGACGCTGGCGATACCGGCGTCCGAGCAGGCCCGAGCGACGCGGACAGCGATTTCCCCGCGGTTGGCGATGAGCACCTTGCGCACTGTGGCTCCCTTCTTGAACCTCGTCGAGTTTATGGATTCCAGGGCAGTACCGGCGAGTAGCCCCGGGTTGTGAACTATCCCACACGCTCGGTGATACCCCGTGCGGCCCGGTGGACGGGCCCGCCGAGTGGCCGGGGCCACACGCTCGTCCTGGCCGCTCAAGCGGCGCCGGAGTGGGCGCCGGGCCGTTGCAGCGCCTCGGCCGTCACGTCCGCCACCGGCTCGACCATGTCGGGCCCGTACGCCTCCGGGTTGACCACCCGCAGGACGAGCGCGAAGGTGCCGTTGCGTCCGTACGTCCGGGCGAGTTCGCGGTGGTGCGCGACCAGGTAGCGCACTCCCGCCTGGTTGGCGATGCCGGTCTGGCCGGAGACCAGGAACACCGGGCGGCCGCCGTCCGGGGTGGCGATCCGGGCCAGCAGGGTGTGCGCCTGGTCGCGGTCGGCGGTGAAGTCGCGCCCGCCCACCACGATCACGTTGCTGCCCGGGCCCGGGCCCGAGGTGACGAGCGCGCCCGGCAGGCCCCAGGCCAGGTGCGCGGCCGTCCGCTCGTTGCTGACCGGACCGCCCAGGCACAGCTCGGTCTTGGCGCCCAGGCCGCGGTGCGCGGCGTCGTGGGCGACCAGTTCGGGCCGCGCCCCGCACTCCTCGACCAGGCCGGCCAGCCACATCAGCGCGTAGGCGTCGCGCCGGGTCACGGTGTGCGCGTGCGAGCCCGTCCCGATGCTGCGCGGCACCACGACCAGGCACTCGCTGCCGCCCGGCAGCCCGAAGAACTCCCGCACCCGCTCGACCCTGCGCCGCCGCCGCAGCACCTGGGCCAGCCAGCCGAGACCGGCGCTGATGGCGCTGGCGACCAGGCCGAGCACCACGTTGAGCACGCTGTCGGTCATCTGCCCTCCCCGTCCGAACGCCCGTCAGCTTAGGGGTGCGGGGCCGGCGTGCGGCAGGTCAGTCGGTCCACAGATCCGTGATGCGCAGATCCAGGTCGGCGAGCAGCCGGCGCAGCAGCGGCAGGGACAGGCCGATCACGTTGCCCGGGTCGCCGTCGATGCCGTCGATGAACGGCGCCGAGCGGCCGTCGAGGGTGAACGCCCCGGCCACGTACAGCGGTTCACCGGAGGCCACGTAGGCGGCGATCTCCGCGTCGTCCGGGGTGCCGAAGCGGACGGTGGTGGAGGCGGTGGCGGAGGACTGCCGGCCGGTCGCGGTGTCGATCACGCAGTGGCCGGTGCGCAGCACGCCGGCGCGCCCGCGCATCGACTGCCAGCGGGCCAGCGCCTCGGTGGCGTCGGCGGGCTTGCCGAGGGCCTGTCCGTCCAGCTCCAGGACGGAGTCGCAGCCGATCACCAGCTCGCCGCCGGTGAGTCCGGCGGCGACGGCCTTCGCCTTGGCCTCGGCCAGGACGAGCGCGAGCTCGGCGGGGGTGGCGGCGGTGATCGCGTCCTCGTCGACGCCGCTGACCACCACGCGCGGGTCGAGCCCCGCCTGGCGGAGCAGCCCGAGGCGGGCGGGGGAGGCGGAGGCGAGGACGAGGGGGCGCTGGTCGGTCATGCCCACCAGGGTAGGGGGTGCCGGTGTCCGCCGTTCAGGTGAACGAGCGGGAGATCATCATCAGTACGGCACCCACCAGCACCAGGGCGGCGAGGACCTTTCCGGCCCGTTGCATCCGCTCCTGCATCCGACGGGCCTCGGGCGAGGGCTCGTCGCGGGGATCTGACCAGAGCACCCGTCCAGAGTGCTCCCGCGGGGGTCCCGGCGCCTGAGTATCCGTACTCATGTTCCGGGCAAAGCGGGCGGAGCGGGCCGTGCGGGGTGGCGGGCCGACGGAGCCGGCCCGCCACCCCGCACGAGGGCGTCAGTGCGCCCAGCCCGAGGTCCGCCAGGCGTTGACGCCCGGACGGACGGCGGGGCGGAGCAGCCGGACGCGGTCGTTCCAGGGGGAGGCCGGGCCGGCACCGGCCAGGCGCGCCGTCTCGGCGGCGGCCTGCGCGGCGGCGGCCCGGGCCTGGACCACCGCCAGGACGGTGGCCAGCTCCTCGGGGGTCGGCTGCCCGTGCAGCACGTGGATCGGGGACATGGCTGGTTCTCTCCCGACAGGGACGGGGCCTACAGGGGGATGTTGCCGTGCTTCTTCGGCGGCAGCACCTCGCGCTTGCCGCGCAGCGCCCGCAGGCCGCGGACGATGTGCCGACGGGTCTCGCTCGGAGCGATCACCGCGTCCACGTAGCCGCGTTCGGCCGCCAGGTACGGGTTCAGCAGGGTGTCCTCGTAGGAGGCGATCAGCTCGGCCCGCTTCTCCTCGGCGGTGCCGGCCGCCTCGGCCTCGGCGATCTCGCGGCGGTGCAGGATGTTGACCGCGCCCTGCGCGCCCATCACGGCGATCTGTGCGGTCGGCCAGGCCAGGTTGAGGTCGGCGCCCAGGTGCTTGGAGCCCATGACGTCGTACGCGCCGCCGAAGGCCTTGCGGGTGATCACGGTGATCAGCGGGACGGTGGCCTCGGCGTAGGCGTAGATCAGCTTGGCGCCGCGCCGGATGATGCCGTCCCACTCCTGCTCGGTGCCGGGCAGGAAGCCGGGCACGTCGACGAAGGTCAGCACCGGGACGTTGAAGGAGTCGCAGGTGCGGATGAAGCGGGCGGCCTTCTCGCTGGCGGCGATGTCCAGGCAGCCGGCCAGGTCCATCGGCTGGCTGCCGACGATGCCGACGGACTGGCCCTCGACCCGGCCGAAGCCGGTGATGATGTTGCCCGCGTACAGCGGCTGGGTCTCCAGGAACTCGCCGTCGTCGACGATGTGCTCGATCACCTTGCGCATGTCGTACGGCTGGTTCGCCGAGTCCGGCACGATGGTGTCGAGTTCGAGGTCCTCCTCCGTGACGTCGGCGAACGTGGGGTCGAAGGACCGGTCGGCGTAGGACGGCGGGTCGCTCAGGTTGTTGGAGGGCAGGTACGAGAGCAGGCTCTTGACGTACTCGATCGCCTCCTTCTCGTCCGCGGCCAGGTAGTGGGCGTTGCCCGACTTGGCGTTGTGGGTGCGCGCGCCGCCCAGCTCCTCCATCCCGACGTCCTCGCCGGTGACGGTCTTGATCACGTCCGGGCCCGTGATGAACATGTGGGAGGTCCGGTCGGCCATCACCACGAAGTCGGTGATCGCGGGGGAGTACACCGCGCCGCCGGCGCAGGGGCCCATGATCAGCGAGATCTGCGGGATGACGCCCGAGGCGTGCACGTTGCGGCGGAAGATCTCGCCGTACAGGCCGAGCGAGACCACGCCCTCCTGGATCCGGGCGCCGCCGGAGTCGTTGATGCCGATGACCGGACAGCCGGTCTTCAGCGCGAAGTCCATCACCTTGACGATCTTCTCGCCGAAGACCTCGCCGAGTGAGCCGCCGAAGACGGTGAAGTCCTGGGCGAACACGGCGACCTGGCGGCCGTCCACGGTGCCGTAGCCGGTCACCACGCCGTCGCCGTAGGGCCGGTTCCGCTCCTGGCCGAAGTTGGTCGAGCGGTGCCGGGCGAACTCGTCGAACTCCACGAAGGAGTTCTCGTCCAGCAGTTCCACGACCCGCTCGCGGGCGGTCAGCTTGCCCTTGGCGTGCTGCTTCTCCACGGCCTTCGCGGAGCCGGAGTGCACCGCCTCGTCGAGCCTGCGCCGCAGGTCGGCGAGCTTGCCCGCGGTGGTGTGGGGGTCGTACGGCGCCTCGGTCATCCGGTGGCTCTCCCTGCTCCATGGCCGCGACCTGTTCGGGTGTGCGCGGGCCGGGTGGCGGGCCCGCGCCTGAGGGCAGGGCGGCGCTACGAACTACCGCTGGGTAGCGTAGCCAGCGCGGCGGGCGATGCGTCATGTCCTGGCGTTATGGTCATCGACACAGTTTTGCCGGCGGGCGTTCTGCGGGACGATGGGTCGGCCTGCGTCCTGCCGTCCCGGGCCGTCCTCCAGGCCCTAGGGTTTCCCCATGACCGCACCCGACACCCCTCGCCGCAGCGGACTGCGCGGTTTCGGCCACGCCGGACCCTCGCCCTGGACCGACCTGGACCGTCCGCCGCTGGACGAGGATGCGTTGCGTCACGACCTGCTCGTCCCCGGCGGTCTGTGGACCTCCCTGGACGTCGTGGCCGAGACCGGCTCCACCAACAGCGACCTCGCCGCCCGCGCCAGGGCCGGCGCCGCCCAGGGCGCGGTGCTGGTGGCCGAGGCGCAGAGCGCCGCGCGCGGCCGGCTGGACCGGCGGTGGACCGCTCCGGCCCGCTCCGGGCTGTTCCTGTCCGTGCTGCTGCGCCCCGAGGAGGTGCCGGTCGAGCGGTACGGCTGGCTGCCGATCCTGGTCGGGGTGGCCGCGGCGAGCACGCTCGACCGGGTCGCCGGGGTCGAGGTCGGGCTGAAGTGGCCCAACGACCTCCAGACCGAGATCGACGGCGCGGAGCGCAAGCTCGGCGGCATCCTCACCGAGCTGGCCGGCGGCGCCGTGGTGGTCGGCATGGGCCTCAACGTCTCGCTGCGCGCGCGGGAGCTGCCCGTCCCCACCGCCGCCTCGCTCGCGCTGGCCGGTGCCTCGACCACCGACCGGGGCACCCTGCTGCGCGCCCTGCTGCGGGAGTTCGCCGGGCTGTACCGGGAGTGGACGGCCGCCGCCGGCGACCCGCACGCCAGCGATCTGCTGCGCGCCTACGCGGACCGCTGCACCACGCTCGGCCGCCAGGTGAAGGTGCACCTGCCGGGCGACCGGGAGCTGGTCGGCGAGGCGGTCGCGGTGGACGGCGACGGACGGCTGGTGGTCCGCACGCCCGACGGCGCACGCCGGGCGGTCGGCGCCGGGGACGTCGTCCACGTGCGCCCCGAGCCCCGCTGAAACGGCCGTCCGCGCCTCTCCTTGCCTCCCCTTGACCCGGGCTGATGCCCCGGATCCGGCGATTCCGTGCGAACATTCCACCTGGCAGCGGTGTGAGGCGCGCCACTGCCCGCCCGGGTGGCGGACGGCGTGCCCGGACAGGTAGGACACGAGACGAGTGCGGCGGATCGCACGGGGACGGACCGGTGGCAGAGGACGGCAGCAGCGGCGCGACGGCGAGCGACGACGACCCCACGGTCGCGCTCGAACTGGAACGCCTGATCCTGGACGCGCCACGCCGCTACACCCCGTACCAGGCCGCGCGCGCCGCCGACGTCCCGATGGAGCTGGCCACCCGGTTCTGGCGGGCCATGGGCTTCCCCGACATCGGCCAGTCCAGGGCGCTCACCGACGGTGACGTGATCGCGCTGCGGCGGCTGGCCGGGCTGGTCGAGTCCGGGCTGCTCAGCGAGTCGATGGCGATCCAGGTGGCCCGTTCCACCGGCCAGACCACGGCCCGGCTGGCCGGCTGGCAGATGGACACCTTCCTGGAGAACCTCACCCAGTCCGCCGAGCCGGGGCTGACCCGCGCCGACGTCGCGTACCCGCTGGTCGAGCTGCTGCTGCCGGAGCTGGAGCAGTTCCTGGTGTACGTCTGGCGCCGCCAGCTGGCGGCCGTCACCGGCCGGGTGGTGCAGGCCGCCGAGGACAACGAGATCACCAGCGGGCGGCTCGCCGTCGGCTTCGCCGACCTGGTCGGCTTCACCCGGCTGTCCCGGCGGCTGGAGGAGGAGGAGCTCGGCGAGCTGGTCGAGACCTTCGAGAACACCTGCTCGGACCTGATCGCCGGCCAGGGCGGCCGGGTGATCAAGACGCTCGGCGACGAGATCCTCTACGTCTCCGAGGACCCGGCGACCGCCGCCGAGATCGCGCTGAGCCTGATCGAGGCGCTGGCCGGGGACGACACCATCCCGCCGCTGCGGGTCGGCATGGCCTTCGGCACGGTCACCTCGCGGATGGGCGACGTCTTCGGCACCACCGTCAACCTGGCCAGCCGGCTCACCTCGATCGCGCCCAAGGACGCGGTGCTGATCGACGGCGAGTTCGCCGCCGCGCTGGAGCAGAACGGCAGCGTCGCCCCGGCCGACTCCGAGGGGCCGGGGCTGGCCGAGGCGCTGTCGGCCGCGGCCGGGATGCCCGCCTCCGGGCTGCCGATACCGGGCCCGGACGCCGGGGCCAGGTTCCACCTGCAGCCGATGTGGCGGCGGCCGGTGCGCGGGCTCGGGCTGGTCGAGCCGTGGCTGCTCACCCGGCGGCCGAAGGCCGAATAGCGCCCGGCGCGCGGGGCAGGCGCGTGCGGAGAGCCGCGCGCCGACGGGCTTTCCGGTGCGTCGTTTCCCGGGTCGTCCTCCTTCGTGGGCAGCACGGCGTTTCCCGTGGCGAGCAGGGCCTTCCGGGTGCCGAACGGTTGAAACCCGTACGTTCTGGTGGCGGGTCCGCCCGGGCAAACGGGGCATAACCGAATGAAACCGCCATAGTCTTGGTGCAAGCGGCCGGTCGGGTGCGGCCGGTCGACGGGGGTCTGGCAGGACCGGGCACAGGGAGCGAGGCGAGCCGGTGAGCAGTGAGGCGATCATGACGGACCGCGGCTGCGTCTGCGGCAGCCCGCGGCAGCCCGACCCGCTGCCCGACCTGAGGCTCCAGTCCGTGGTCGAACTGGCCCAGGACATGGCCGCCGCGCTCACCCCGCTGGAGGCCGTCCGGGCCGCCGCCACCCGGGCCACCGAGGCGCTCGGCGCCACCATGGCCGCCGTCTCGGTCTGGGACCGCGAGTCCGGCCGGCTGCGGGTCCTGGTCAACCACGGCGACCTCGCCCCCGGCGAGGAGGAACTGCCCGAGGACGAGTCGTACCCGGTCGCCGACTTCCCCGAGATCGTCACGTACCTGGAGGAGCGCTGGACCACCGGGCGGCTGCCGCGCGCCTGGCTGCAGAGCGCCGAGAACAGCGAGCCGCACGCCGGGCACGCACACCCGACCGCCGGCGCGTACTGCCAGGAACGCGCCGCGGCCCTGCGCCGGCGCGGGCGCGCCTGCTGCGTGGTCGCGCCGGTCGTGCTGCACGGCCAGGCCTGGGGCGAGCTGTACCTGGCCAGGTCGGCCGGGATGCCCGAGTTCACCGAGGCCGACGCCGACTACGCGACGCTGCTCGCCGCCCAGGTCTCGGCCGGGCTGGCGCAGACCGAGCGCCTCGCCGACCTGCGCAGGCTCGCCTTCTCCGACCCGCTCACCGGCCTCGCCAACCGGCGCGCGGTCGACGCCCGGCTGGAGAGCGCGCTGGCGGCGCACAACCGCGACGGCACCGTGGTCTCGCTGGTGGTCTGCGACGTCAACGGGCTGAAGCGGGTCAACGACCAGCTCGGCCACGAGATGGGCGACCGGCTGCTGGAGCGGTTCGCCCACCAGCTCTCGCTGGCCGCCGCCAAGCTCCCCGGCAGCCTCGCCGCCCGGCTCGGCGGCGACGAGTTCTGCCTGCTGGTGGAGGGGCAGAAGGCCGACGAGGTGGTCTCCGTCGCCGAGGAGCTGTGCGCCAGGGCGCTCGCGCTGTCCGAGGGCGAGGGCGTGGCCTGCGGGGTCGCCTCCACCGGGGACTCGATCGGGCCGGTCACCACCCCCGACCGGCTGTTCCGGCTCGCCGACGCCGCCCAGTACCGGGCCAAGGCGGCCAGGGCCGCCCACCCCGTGGTCGCCGGACGCAGCCACGGCCCCGGCTTCTCACCCGACCCCACCGTGCTGCTCGCCGACGCCGCCGACCCGCACCACCGGGCGGACGGGCGGCGCGGGCCGAACGGCCGACGCCGCCCAGTACCGGGCCAAGGCGGCCAGGGCCGCCCACCCCGTGGTCGCCGGACGCAGCCACGGCCCCGGCTTCTCACCCGACCCCACCGTGCTGCTCGCCGACGCCGCCGACCCGCACCACCGGGCGGACGGGCGGCGCGGGCCGAACGGCCGGGCCGGCGCCGGCGACCGGCGGCGGTTCCG
>NZ_MSJQ01000453.1 GCF_014596515.1 Streptomyces sp. CBMA156 | reverse complement strand
GATCCTCGCCGAGAACGCCGCCTCGGCGTACTGACCGGCCGCTCCGGCCGGCCCGCGCCGGCCGGCCGGAGACGCGCGACGGGCGGGCCCCGGTGGTCCCGGGCCCGCCCGTCGGCCGTCCCGGACGGCTTCGGTCGTCGACTGCTTCAGTCGTCAGGGTCCTCGTCGTCGTAGACCTCGCTCACGTCGAACCGGCAGATCAGCAGCTGCGGATCGGCATGTTCGAAGGGCTCCGGCAGCCACTCCCCCGGATCGGTCGGCTCGGCGGCCGCGACCCAGAGCGTCGAGTCGGCCTCCTCCAGGCCGAACTCCTCGCTGCGGGCGGCGATCTCGTCCGGCTCGTACTCGCCGAACAGCACCCCGATCGCGGCGTTCACCTCGCCCGCACCCACCCCGCCCGGGGTCAGCGACTCGTCCAGCCGCTCGGCCTGGGCACGCAGCCGCTTGGGGTCGACGACGTGGTAGTCGCGGCGGATCAGCACGCTGATCGCCTCGGGCTGTTCGGGGCCGTGGTACCCGCCGGGGCCCTCGTCCCCGGGGATCTCGAAGGGCGTGACCTCGTCGTAGGCCTCGTACAGGAGCTGGTCGTAGGCGATGGCCGCCGTCGCGAGCTGCTCGTAGGCGGCGGACACGGCGGGATCATCGGCTGCGTTGGGGCTTGACACCGCTTCCAGATGACGGTCGATGGCGGCCTTGACCGCCTCAGCGGCGGCGCGTACCTCGGCAATGGTGGGCTGCGCGGCATCAGACATGGTGCAGACGCTATCTCCCCGCGGCGCCGGTACGCACAGCGGTTGTCACCTACACCCCCGTTTTCACCGCAACTTCCCCCCTGATGTCCGATCGGTGCCGGTTCGTCCCCGTGCGGTACCGGCGCGCAGCGGGCGCGGAGGGCGCGCGCCGGGCCCTGCGGAGCCGTCCGGGTGCCGCTTCGCGCGCCGGTATCGGGGTATCCCCTCCACGGCGGCAACAGAACTGATGCACTGTCAGTCGACCGGTCGGACCGCATCCCCCCGGGGCACCGTTTCCGCACGGGAGGACGGCCGGAAATACCCGGACCGACTGTCCGGGGCAGGCCGTAGGCTTGCCCGAAGGTGATCCCCAGGAGGAGCGTTTTGATCCCAAGCAAGCCGGTCCGGCAGCCGGAGTACGAGTACCAGTCCCTGCGCATGCCGCGCGGCACCACGCGCAACGCGGCCCGCCAACTGCTCACCGAGCACGCCGAGTACGGGCACTGGGAGCTCGACCGGCTCAGGCTGTTCCCCGACGGCAGCCGGACGGTACGGCTGAAGCGGCGGATCATCCGGCAGGTCCGGGCCTGGTGACGGACGGGGCGTCCCGGCCCCGGGGAGAACTCGCACCGATCCTTCACGCGCCCGCGGCCGCCCGTCCACTCGGCGGCCGCGGGTGCGTCGTTCCCTCAATGGGTGCGCGCGGGGCCGGGTCAGCGGCCCCTGGTCCGCCGCGTCAGCGGACGCCGGCGCGGGAGCGGCGGTAGAGCACACCGCCGCCGAGCAGCAGCGCGAGGCCGGCGGCACCGAGCAGCTCGACGCTGCCGGCGCCGGTGGAGGCCAGCTGGGCGGCCGGGGCGGCAGCCGGGGCCGCGAGGGCGCTCTCGGCCGCGGCGACGGGCGTCACGGCGGCGACCGAGGTGGCCGGAGCACCGTTGCGGGTGACCTCCTCGGCCGAGGTCTGCGGCGGCGACGGGGGCGTGGTCGGGCAGGCCTCCTCGCACTCCTCGACCGGCTTCGGGGCGGCCTTCGCCACGTTGACGCAGTCGTTGCCGAAGGCCGGGTTGCCGACGCCGGCCACGTTCACCGAGTTGCCGCAGGCGTTGACCGGAACGTCCACCGGCGCCTGGACGCTGTTGCCGGAGATCACACCGGCCGAATTGGTGGCAACACCGGAGGCACTGGCCCCCGGGACGGCGGTGCCCGGGATGCCGGTGGTACCGGGGATACCCGTGGTGCCCGGGATACCGGTGGTGCCCGGGATGCCGGTGCCACCGGAGCCCCCGCCGGTGCCAGAGCCGCCACCCGCACCCCCGCCGGTGTGACCGCTGCCGCCCTGGCCGCTGCCCGCTCCGCCGGGCTGGCCGCCCTGGGCGGGCTTGGCCGCCTGGTGGCTCCCGCCACTGGCGTTGGCACAGCGGTTGCCGAAGGACGGGTTCAGCAAGCCGACCACGTCGAGCGTGTTGCCGCAGGCATTGATCGGCACCTCGATCGGCACCTGCACCGAGTTGCCCGAGGCGACGCCGGGCGAGCCGACGGCACCCCCCTGCGCCTCGGCGCCCCCCGCGTAGGCGTAGCCGGCGGTCGTGGCCAGCACGCTGCCGGTGGCCACGACCGTGAGGATCCCCTTCTTGGCTACATTCCTCATGTTTTCCCCTGACATTTCGAGATGACGTGTCGACCTTGGCATGAACCTTGAGAAAGTCGGAATTTCGGAATATCCGTAAATCACGCAAGGGCTTCGACTGCACACGAGTTAACGAGAGGCCAACGGCGAGGTTGAGCCGAACGAATCAGCTTCACCCGATCGAGCGATCGTGTCGCGCTCCGTGTATCCGGGACGTGCCCGGCCCACCGGAAACGCGAACGCCCCCGGCGCGGCGCGTCCGCCGCCCGGGGGTCGTCGAGTCCGCTCAACCAGGCCTCGGTGGCCCGGAGGTCGGCTCAGACGTTGGCGCAGAAGTTGCCGAACGCCGGGTTCAGCACGCCGACGATGCTCACGGTGTTGCCGCAGAAGTTGACCGGCACGTGCACCGGAATCTGGATCTGGTTGCCCGACACCACACCCGGGGAGCCGGCGGCCACACCCTCGGTGCCGGCGTGAGCGGATGCCACACCCGCGGCGGCGAGCACCAGGCCACCGGTGGCGGCGGTGACAGCGGCGATCTTCTTGACCTTCATCATTCCTCCTGTATGGACAACGCAACCCGTTCGGCGGGCTGCACAGGGATGAACGACACTGCGGCAAACGGGGTACGGAAGGAATCTCCCATTCACCCGCAACGGTGATGACTCGCACACATGATCAGCCTGGAATTCTCGGAAGAATCGTTTCTGTCGATCTCCCTCAACCCGTCCCACAATCATCAGCTCCGACAATGCGGTCGGCCCGCCCCCGGCACTCCGGGAACGGGCCGACCCAGTCGCCTGATCAGCAGGCGTCGATGAAGCGGTCCAGCACCCGGGCGCCGAACTTCAGGCCGTCCACCGGCACCCGCTCGTCCACGCCGTGGAACATCCCGGCGAAGTCCAGCTCCGGCGGCAGCTGGAGCGGCGCGAAGCCGAAGCAGCGGATTCCGAGGTCCTGGAAGGACTTGGCGTCCGTCCCGCCCGACAGGCAGTACGGCACCGCCCGGGCGATCGGGTCCTCGGCGCGCAGCGCGGTCTGCATCGCCTCGACCAGGGCGCCGTCGAAGCCGGTCTCGATCGCCTTGTCCGAGTGCAGGCTCTCGCGCTTCACCCGCGGGCCGAGCACGCTGTCCAGCTCGGCCAGGAACTCCTCCTCGTAGCCGGGCAGGAAGCGCCCGTCCACGTGCGCGGTGGCCTGACCGGGGATCACGTTCACCTTGTACCCGGCGCCGAGCATGGTCGGCTGGGCGGTGTTGCGCAGCGTGGTGCCGATCATCTTGGCGATGCCGCCGAGCACCCGCAGCGTCTCGTCCATGTTCTCCGGGTCCAGCTCGACCCCGAGGGCGTCCGACAGCTCGTCCAGGAAGGCCCGGACGGTCTTGGTGATCCGCAGCGGGAACTGGTGCCGGCCGAGCCGGGCGACCGCCTCGCACAGCTCGGTGATCGCGTTGTCGTCGTTCTCCATCGAGCCGTGGCCGGCCCGGCCCTCGACCGTCAGGCGCATCCAGTGCATGCCCTTCTCGGCCGTCTCCACCAGGTAGAGGCGGACCTGGTCGTTGACCGTGAAGGAGAAGCCGCCGACCTCGCCGATGGCCTCGGTCACGCCCTCGAACAGCCCCGGGTGCTTGTCCACCAGGAAGCGCGCCCCGTAGGTGCCGCCGGCCTCCTCGTCGGCGAGGAAGGCCAGCACGATGTCGCGCGGGGGCTTGCGGCCGGTGCGCAGCCGGTCGCGGATGACCGCGAGGGTCATCGCGTCCATGTCCTTCATGTCGACCGCCCCGCGGCCCCAGACGCAGCCGTCCGCGATCTCGCCGCCGAACGGGTCGTGGGTCCAGTCGGCGGCGTTGGCCGGCACCACGTCGGTGTGGCCGTGGATCAGCAGGCCGGGACGGGAGCGGTCCTCGCCCTCGATCCGCACCACGGTCGAGGCCCGGCCCTTGGCCGACTCGAAGATCTTCGGTTCGAGCCCGAACTCGGCGAGCTGTTCGGCGACGTACTCGGCCGCCTTGCGCTCACCCGGCCCGGACCCGTCCCCGTAGTTGCTGGTGTCGATCCGGATCAGATCGCGACAGATCTCGGCGACCTCCGACTCAGCCGTCACCTTCGGGGCCGCCGACTCGCTCCGCTCGCTCACGGTCACTCCTCGTCTTGGGCCCGCACCGACGCACCAGCGCGCCACCCCCGGGACCTGCACCCGGGCCGTACGAGCACGTCCGCCCATCCTCCCCCAGCCCCGGATCCCGATCCACCCCCCGCACTGCCCCGAAACCCCCTGGTCACGCCACCGCCACACGCCGGCCCTTGCCCCCGCCACCGGCCCCGGTCCCCGGCCGGGAACCGTTTTGGGAGCACAAGCCGATCTTTGCTACAGTTACATCTGTCAGCGCGACGGGCGAGAGATCGGAAGCCGCGAGGACGACACCCGGTCCGGGTGGCGGAATGGCAGACGCGCTAGCTTGAGGTGCTAGTGCCCTTTATCGGGCGTGGGGGTTCAAGTCCCCCCTCGGACACCAGCGAAGGGCCCCAGTTGATCTGGGGCCCTTCTGCTTTTCCATCGCGGTTTTCCCCTCGGGGCCCGCGGGCTACGTCACTCGCTCTGCCAGGTGGCGCCCGAGCCCGTGAAGGAGCCGTAGACGCCGGTGTCGTCGGCCCAGATCCAGAAGTCGGCGTGCGAGACCCCGTCCGGACTGACGGAGGACTGGGTGCTGGCGACACCGGCGCCGTTCTCGTTGGCGATGAAGAGGCCCTTGCCGAAGGACGCGTCCAGGCCTTCCTGGGCCGAGGCCAGGCCGGCGCAGCCGATCACGAGCGGGACGGTGAGAGCACCGACGGCCACGACTCGCTTGAGAGCACGCATGAAGATCTCCTCCACGGAGTTTTCGGGATTCACGGGCGGCGGCGCCGATCGGCCCCGCACAGGACTCAGGGAGCCATGCCCCGGATCCCGCCGCAACCGGTGCCCGCACCCGTGCGGTCTCACAGTCCGTCAGAAACGCCGCCCCCATCAGCAGAAATACAGTTCGTACGCCTGTCTGGCGAATCAGTCGGCCGGAGCACTCCGGGTCACCCTCCAGCACGGCCGGTCGCCCGCCGCGGGGCCGTTCCGGCGGCGGTGCCGACGGCCCCGCCCGGCGAACGTCGACGACCCGCAGCGCCGATCCAGCCGACCGCCCGCAGCCCCTTGACAGGCTCCCGGAGCAGTGCAGAATGACTTCATTATGAAGCAGGTAAATAAATCTGGGGAGACGGCGCCCGGCCCGCTGGGGCGGGACGCCGAGGGCCGGCTGTACGACAGCAGGGTGCGGACCGCGATGGGCGTGTTCACCAAGGGCGGGGACACCCTGGCGCTGGAGGCGGCCGCCGCCGCACGGTCGGCGTTCCACGCGGTGGAGAAGCTGCGGGCGCACGGATCGCAGGGGCGCGGGCTGAGCGCGGGGGCACTGGACGTGCTGGTGCGGCTCGGTGCGGCCCGCGAAGCGGGTGAGGCAGGTGAATCCGGTCTGACGGTGGGCGAGTTGGCGCGGGCCGGCGGGGTGAGTCCGCGCAACGCGACCGGGCTGGTGGACACCCTGGAACGGGAGGGGCTGGCCCGCCGCTCCCCCGACCCGGACGACCGGCGGGCGGTGCTGGTCACGGCGACACCCGAGGGGCTGGCCTGGCTGGAGGAGTTCCGGGTGCCCACCGAACGCGCCATGGCCGCCGTCTTCCGCGGCTTCGCCCCCGACGAGCTGGCCCAACTGCGGCACCTGTGCCTGCGGTTGGTGGAGAACCAGCAGCAGATCGAGCAGTACCTCACCGCGGTCACGGACGGCCCTGGCCAGGAGGTCGGCTGACCGGGGCGGCCCCCGTACGGCCGGCCGGGGCGGAGTCCCGCTTCGGCCGGCCGCGCAGCGACTCCGCGGTGATGAAGGCCGCCACCGTGGACACGATCAGCAGCGGCATCGAGTTCGCCGCCTCGCCGCCGAGCAGGGCGGCGGCCAGGACGGTCGCGGTGACCGGCAGGCCGGTGACGGCGGCACCGGAGGCCGCGAGGCCGACGGCCAGGGCGGGTGCGGCGCCGAAGCCCGGCAACGAGGAACAGGCCGTGCCGAGGGCCGCCCCGAGCAGGATCGCCGGGAAGATCGGGCCACCGCGCAGGCTGCCGAGGGCGATCGACCAGCCCAGCCCCTTGCAGAGCACCAGCGCGAGCAGCGCGCCGACCGGCCAGGCCCCCTGGTCCGCGGCGAGCACGCCCAGGGTGGCCTGCCCGGAGAGCGCGGCCTCCTCCGGGGAGCGGCCGGTGAGCAGGGCGTACCCGGCGAGACAGCCGCCGACCGCGACCGCGCACAGCACGGTACGGAGGGCGGTCTGCCGGGCGGTGCCGGTCGTGGTGAGGGTCTTCACCCGGCGGCCGACGGTCTGCCCGGCCACACAGAGCGCGGCGATCGCGACGGCCAGCGGGACGCCCCAGAGGAAGTCCCCCGGGTCGGGCACACCGCTCCTCGGCAGGTGCGGCAGCGAGAGCGCTCCGATCGACAGACCGGTCCAGTGGCCGAAGCCGGTGAAGACCAGCGCGCCGACCCCACCGGCCAGCAGACTGGGCAGGATCAGCGCGATCAGCTGCGGACCGCCCAGCCCGGCCGCCTCGATCAGCATCACCGCGGCCACCAGCGGGCTGCCGAAGATGGTGGAGATCGCCGCCGCCGCGCCCGCCGTGCCCAACACCGCCACCAGCTGCGGCTGTTCGGCCCGCCGGGCGGACCGGACGGCGAGCAGCGCGAGCCCACCGCCGAGCGCCATCAGCGGCGCCTCCGGGCCGAGCACCGCGCCGAGCGGCAGACAGGCGAGCGCGGCCAGCACCACACCGGGGACGGCGGCGGGCGCGGTGGGCGGGCCGCCCAGCCCGTCCACCGGGACGTGGCCGCCGTGGCCGGGCAGCCGGGTCACGATCGGGGCCAGCAGCAGGCCCGCCAGCAGCAGCGCGGGCAGCGGCCACCACCAGGGGGCGCGGCCGTAGCCGGCCGTCTCGGGCAGGCTCTCCCAGACCCAGTGCTGGAGTTCGTGCTCCAGGCCGACGAAGCCGAAGGCGGCCAGCGAGACCGGGATGCCGACCAGTGCCGAGACCAGCAGCAGCCGGAGGTAGCCCCTGTGCAGCAGCACCTCACGCAGGGTCGGGCCGCTGCCCCCTTGCTGGGACGTCTCCGGCATCGCCGCTCCCTCGCGCTCCCGGGCCGCCCGATGCCCGGGAGGCCCCGTCCTGCGACCGAGTCTCGCCCGGACGCCGGGGCGCCGCACGGCGCGCGGGAGGCCGGGCGGTGCCGGGGCGGGCGCGGTTGCGCCGCACGGGTGAGGCGAAGCCCTTGAGGCCCCGGCGGGTGCCGTCAGGCCTGACGGGTGTCGTCAGGCCCGGCGGGTGCCCTCAGGCCTGACGGGTGTCGGCACCCAGGGCGCTCTCGATGCCCTGGACCATCCGCCACAGCGGCGCCCGGCGGCTGGCGACCAGGACCACGACCTCGTCGGACTCGCCCTCGTCGGCGGCCTCGGCCGGGCGGTCGCTCCAGGTGCCGGTGACGAAGGCCATCGCCGCGTCCACCTCGGCCACCCAGTCGCTCTCCCCGCCCGAGCGCAGCCAGGTGCGCAGGGCGTGGTTGTGCGCGGAGACGACGGCCGCGGCGATCACGTCCGCGCGCAGCGGGCCGTCCGGGCGGTCGGCGAAGCGGCCGCGCAGGTAGGCGGCGAGAGTGTGCTCGTAGCGCCAGACCACGGACAGCTCGTACGCGCGCAGGCCGGGCACCTTGCGGGTCAGCCGGTAGCGCTGGACGGAGAAGGAGGGCTGCTCGGCGTACATCCGCAGGACCAGGCGGGCGGCGTCGCAGGCGTGCTTGACCGGGTCCTCTTCGCCGGTGCCCGAGTCCAGGAACTCCGTCATCTCGGCGAGGCTGCGCTCGTGGTCGGGGAAGACCACGTCCTCCTTGGCCGGGAAGTAGCGGAAGAAGGAGCGCCGCCCGACACCGGCCAGCGAGACGATGTCGTCGACGGTCGTCTGCTCGAAGCCCCGTTCCAGGAAGAGCTCGAAGGCCGCGGCCACCAGCGCCTCGCGCATCGCCGGCTTCGAGGGCCCGTCATTCATGGACTGGTCCTGCTCTTCCTGATCGCTCATTCACCGGAACTTAACATCCACGGACGGGGGCGGCGTCGACGGCCGGGCCGCTCACGGGCCCGGCCGCCGGTGCGCGTCGGTGCGCGCCGTGGTTCGCTCGCCGGCCGGGTTACGGGAGGTTGCGGGCCATCACGATCCGCTGGACCTGGTTGGTGCCCTCGTAGATCTGGGTGATCTTCGCGTCCCGCATCATCCGCTCCACCGGATAGTCCCGCGTGTACCCGTACCCACCCAGCAACTGCACCGCGTCCGTCGTGATCTCCATCGCCGCATCCGACGCGAAACACTTCGCCGCCGCACCGAAGAACGTCAGATCCCCGTCCCCACGCTCCGACT
>NZ_MSJQ01000452.1 GCF_014596515.1 Streptomyces sp. CBMA156 | reverse complement strand
CCTCCTGCGGGAACCGCCCCTGCTCATCCACCTCCGCCGCGAACGGAGCGATCTTCGCCTCGGCCAGCGAACGCACCGCCTCACGGAGCATCCCGTGCTCCTCGGAGATACGGAAGAGATCGAAGTCCTGGCTCATGATCGCCACTCCTGTTCACGACGGTACTCAGTACCCTTCATTATGCATGCGCAAGGCAAAAAGGGAACTCAGTGCCTTCCCTTGGCGGCACTGAGTTCCCTATCCTTTTCGTGCCGAACTTCTGCCGAACTTCCGCCGAACGAACCGGCCCGAGCGCAGGGAGATGACAGCGTGGTCCACTCAGCCATCGATGCCGACACCCGCAGCACGACGCTGTACTTCCAGCGCTGCGCGTGGTGCAACAACCCGACCTTCCAGCGGCTGCTCTGCCCGACCTGCGGCTCCACCGACCTGCGGCTGGAGCCGAGCGAGGGCACCGGCGTGGTCCGGCGCTGCGCCGTCGAGCAGGCCAGGACGCCGCTGGTCCGTCAGAAGTCCCTGATCCGCATGGCGGAGGGCTTCGACGTCTGGTGCATCGTGGACGGGATGCGCAGCACCGTCCCGGTCGGCACCCGGGTGCGGCTGCTCTCCTCCGCCGACTCCGACCAGCCCGAGCTGCGGCTGCTGCCGATGGAGGGGCCGCCGCCGGTGCAGGACCCGGAGCCGCGCCCGCTGCCGCCCACCCAGGGCGGCTTCACCCAGCACCTCGCGGCGTTCGTCACGGAGTGAGGCGCGGGGGTCCGCCGGCGCTCGCCCGGGTCCGCCGGGGGCTCCGCTGCCCGGCACCGGGGAACGGCGGAGGGCGTGGCACCGAGTGGTACTCGGTGCCACGCCCTCCGAACCTCCCGCGGGGATCAGGCCTTGCGGGCCTTCACCTCGGCGGTGAGCTGCGGCAGCACCTGGAAGAGGTCGCCGACCACGCCGTAGTCGACCAGTTCGAAGATCGGGGCCTCGGGGTCCTTGTTGACGGCCACGATGGTCTTCGAGGTCTGCATGCCGGCCCGGTGCTGGATGGCGCCCGAGATGCCCGCCGCGATGTACAGCTGCGGGGAGACCTGCTTGCCGGTCTGGCCGACCTGGCTGCTGTGCGGGTACCAGCCGGCGTCCACGGCGGCACGCGAGGCACCGACGGCCGCGCCCAGCGCGTCCGCGAGCTCCTCGACCACGCCGAAGCCCTCGGCCGCACCGACACCACGGCCACCGGAGACCACGATGGCGGCCTCGGTCAGCTCCGGGCGGCCGGAGGAGACCCGCGGGGTGCGCGAGGTGACCGTCGCGGCGTTGCCGGTGAACTCCACGGCCACGTTCTCCACGGCCCCGGCGGCCGGAGCGGCCTCCGGCGCGACGGAGTTCGGCTTGACCGTGATGACCGGCGCGCCCTTGGTGACCTTGGACTTCACCTGGAAGGACGCGGCGAACACCGACTGGGTGGCGACCGGACCGCCGTCACCGGCCTCCAGGTCGACGGCGTCGGTGATGATGCCGGAGCCGATCCGCAGCGCGACGCGGGCGGCGATCTCCTTGCCCTCGCCGGAGGACGTCACCAGCACGGCGGCGGCGTCGCCGGCCTTGGCGATCTGGGCCAGGGCGTCCACCTTGGGGACGACCAGCAGGTCGGTGTACTCGGCGCCGTCGGCGACGTACACCTTCGCCGCGCCGTACTCGCCGGCCTTCGCGGCGATGTCGGCCGCGGCGGCACCGGCGCCGAGGACGACGGCGGACGGCTCGCCGATGCGGCGGGCCAGGGTCAGCAGCTCCAGGGCCGGCTTGCGGACCGCACCGTCGGCGTGGTCCACCAGGACGAGAATCTCAGCCATTGCTCAATGTCTCCGTGTTTCGCTGGGTCGGGGGGTGGGGGCGGCTCAGATGAACTTCTGGCCGGCGAGGAAGGCCGCGAGCTGCGTGCCGCCCTCGCCCTCGTCCTTGACGACCGTGCCCGCGGTGCGCGCCGGGCGTGCCGCCGCCGACTCCACCGCCGTCCACGAACCCGTCAGGCCGACCTCGTCCGCCTCGATGCCCAGGTCATCCAGGTCCAGCGACCGCACCGGCTTCTTCTTCGCCGCCATGATCCCCTTGAACGACGGGTACCGGGCCTCGCCCGACTGGTCCGTCACCGAGACCACCGCCGGCAGCGCCGCCTCGACCAGCTCCGTCGCCGCGTCACCGTCCCGACGGCCCTTCACCACGCCGCCCTCGACCGACACCTCCGACAGCAGCGTCACCTGCGGCACCCCCAGACGCTCCGCCAGCAACGCCGGCAGCACACCCATCGTGCCGTCCGTCGACGCCATCCCACCGATCACCAGATCGAACCCGGTCAGCTCCAGCGCCTTCGCCAGGACCGCCGACGTCCCGATCACGTCCGAACCGTGGATGTCATCGTCGTTCACGTGCACGGCCTTGTCCGCACCCATCGACAGCGCCTTGCGCAACGCGTCCTTCGCGTCGTCCGGCCCCACCGTCAGCACCGTCACCTCGGCGCCATCGTTCGCCTCCGCGATCCGCAGCGCCTGCTCCACGCCGTACTCGTCCAGCTCCGACAGGAGGCCGTCCACACCCTCCCGGTCAGTGGTGAGGTCGTCCGCGAAACGACGGTCACCCGTCGCATCCGGCACGTGCTTCACACAGACAACGATCCTCAAGCTCATGAGCGGTTCTCCTGTCACGGGTGCGCGGGTGCACTGAAATCCAGGGCCTCAGTCATGCCGAGGGTACTGAGTGCCAAGCCCGGCCCGGAACGACCCGCGCGCCACAAGCGCCACCTGGACCGGCATACCGTGTCGGCTCTCCTTCGACTGGCGTCAGAGGCTCCACCGAGAGAATACGGCACTCAGTACCCCTCGTAAAGGAACTCAGTACCCTTCCGGCCTTCCGGGGGCCTCCACCGGTGCGGAGAAGTGGACACAAGGTTTCCGCAAGCACCGACCAGATCGCCTCATGGAATCCGCCAGACGGCGCGGGGACCATCGTCCCCGGGGCCGGTCGACGGCCTCGGCCTGGGATCAAGGAGGGGGAGAAGGATGACCTTGGTGCACGGGGAACAGGACACCACACCGACGAACGGGGAGCGCGCGGCCACGACGGCCGCCTGGAGCAACAACGGGCCGTGGGAGACCCTGCGGGACCGCAAGGAAGTGCTCGTGGTCGCGCAGACGATGGTGTACGCGAAGCGGCTGCACGACTTCTACGCGCTGCTCGCCTCGGACCTGAGGATCCACGTGCAGTTCACGGTGGCACCGCACACGTTCAACGGGGGCACCGCGGAGGTCCTCCGGGCGCTGGGCGGCACCGTACTGCCGTGGGAGCAGGCGGTCCGGCACGAGTTCGACCTGGTGCTCGCCGCCGGTTCCCAGGGGATCGAGCAGCTGCACGGCCCGGTCGTCCGGCTGCCGCACGGGGCGGGGAACATCAAGCTGTCCCGGCGCACCGGTCCGGACGGCGAGCGGGCTGCCATCGGGCTCGGTCCCGACTACCTCTACTGGGAGGGGCGGCTCGTCCCCGCCGCGTTCGCACTGGCCCACGAGGAGGAACTGTTCGAACTCCGGCGCAGCTGCCCGGAGGCCCTGCCGATCGCCGAGGTGGTCGGCGACCCCTGCTACGACCGGATCGCCGCCGCACTGCCGCACCGGGAGCGCTACCGGGCCGCGCTGGGGCTGCGACCGGAGGAGAAGCTGGTCCTGGTCTCCTCCACCTGGGGGGACGGCTCGCTCTTCACCCGGCTCGACGCCGTACTGCCCAGGCTGACCACGGAACTGCCCCGGCACGGCTACCGGGCCGTCCTGCTGGCCCACCCCAACATCGCCGCCAGACACTCGGCCTACGCGGTGCACTCCTGGGCGAAGGCCACCGCCCGGGGCGCCGTCACGGTGATCCCGCCCGAGACGGACTGGCGGCCGCTGCTGGTCGCCGCCGACTTCGTCATCGGGGACCACGGCTCGGTCACCCTGTACGGTGCGATGACCGGCGCGCCCGTCCTGCTCGCCGAGTACCCGCACCGGCACGTCAACCCGCGCTCGCCGGCCGCGCAGCTCGCCGGCACCGCGCCCGCACTCGCGCCCGGGCATCCACTCACCGGCCAACTCGCCTATGCCGCCGAGCAGTACCGCCCGGAGGACTACGCGGCCATCGCCGCCCGGATCAGCTCCGAGCCGGGCCGCTTCGACCGGAACGCCCGCCGGCTGCTGTACCGGGTCCTCGGACTGGGTCAGCCGGCGCACACCCCGGATCCGCAGCCGCTCCCGCTGCCCGAGCCGCTGGACGCGATCGCGGCGGCCGAGTCGCGGCGGGCCGGGTGACGGCCGCGCTGCACACCGTGCGCCTCGTGCCGATCCGGGGCCCGGGGAAGGACACCGGGCCGGCCACCCTGTTCGAGGCCCGGGTGGTGTCCACGACCGGTGTCCGCCACGGCCTGCTGGCCGCGAACCCGGCGGACCCGGCGTCCACGTTGCCGGACGGACCGCCGGGGGCCGGGTTCGTGGACGAGCACCTCGTGCTCGACCTCTCCGAGCCGGAAGGGTTCCGCTGGCGCCGGCACGCCGACGTGCTGCACCTCGGACAGGTTCCGGCACCGGACGTCCACGCGCGGCTCGCGGCGGTGCTGTCGGCGCATCCCGGATGCGCGGTCGCCACCGCCGAACACCGCACGAGGACGGTGCTGGTGCTCGCCCGGACCGGGGCACGGCTCGTCCTGCGGTCCTGCGCCCCGGCCGGTGAGCCGGTCCCGCCGCCGACCCTCGGCTCGCTGGCGCACGCATGGCTCGCGGCCGGACGGGCACTGACCGACCTCGACCGGGTCAGCGCCGCCGGGTGCCACTGCCCGGGCTCCGGGTGGAGCCGGCTCACGTCCCGGGGTCGCCGGGACGGGGGGTGACGGCGGAGTCCGCGCCGTAGCCGCCGAGGCGGTCGGCCAGTCTGGCCGCCTCGGCCACGGCACGGATCTCCTGGTACCGCGCCAAGGACTGCTCGAAACGGGCGCGCGCCGCCTCGGGACGTCCGCGCAGTTCCTCGACCTGACCGGCGAACTCCAGCGTCCGCGCCTCCCAGTGGCCGGAGAGCCGGGCCCGGAAGGCCACGAGGGCCTCCTCGAACCGGGTCTCGGCGAGCTCCTACGCGCCCAGCCGGCCGTGCGCCAGGCCGAGGAAGGCCGTCGCGCGGGCCGCCTCGTAGTCGTCCTCGATCGAGGCCAGTTCGCGGCCCGCCCGCTCGATCGGCTCCACCGCCTCGGCCACCCGGTCCGCCAGCAGCAGCACCTCGCCGCACGCCAGCCGGGCCAGCGCCGCACCGCGCAGGTAGGCCTCGGCCTCGCGGAGCCGGACCACCTCGTGCAGGCAGTCGGCGGCCTCGTCCAGCTCACCGGCCATCCGATGGGTCTGGCTGAGCCCGTACAGCGCGTCCGCCTCGGCCAGCGGACGACACGTGTCCCGGGCGAGGTGGAGGGCTTCGGTGAACCAGCGCGCCGCCTCCTCCCCCTCGCCCGCGTTCCGCAGGCCGTTCCCGCCGCTGGTGAGCATCCGCAGCTCTCCGCTGCGGGAACCGGCCGCCCGGGCGGCCCGCCGACCGATCCGGTGGGCCTCGACCCACAGCCGCACCGGACGCAGCCGCAGGAACAACGGCCACATGGCGTCGGCGAGTTGCCACGCGGCCGCGGGACGGTCCAGTTCCTCGCACCAGCGCAGGACCTCGGCGAGCCGGTCGCGTTCCGCGTCGAGCCACTCCAGGGCCCCCACATCCCCCTCGAACTCCCTGGCCGGGTGGACGGAACGGGTGCGGTAGTCACGGGCGAGGGTGCGATGGCTCGGCGAGACGACCGCCTCGGCGGCCGTGGCCGTGGCGAGGTACCAGTCGACGATCCGGTCGAGTGCGGCTCTGGCGGGCGGGGTGTCCCTGACCTGCGCCCCGTGCGCCCGGGCGTGCAGCCGCACCAGGTCGTGGAAGCGGAACCGACCGGGCCCGGTCTCCTCCATGAGGTGCACGTCCATCAGGCCGTCCAGCAACCGGTCGGCCGCCGCCAGGTCCACGTCCGCGAGCACCGCGGCGTTCTCCAGCGTGAACACGGGGAAGGGCAGCAGCCCCAGCAGCCCGTAGAGCCGGGCGGCGTCCGGTTCCAGCACTCCGTACGAGGCGTCCAGGAGATCCTGCACCGTCTCACCCTCCACGTTCAGCGCCGCCAGCCGGTCGGTGCCGCGCCCGAGCATCTCGGCGGTCGCCGCGAGCGACTGGGCCGGGCGAGCCGCGATGCGTGCCGCTGCCAGGCAGATCGCGAGCGGCAGCCCTGCGCAGGCGTCCACCACCTCGGCAGCGGCGGCGCTCTCGTCGACCACCCTGCTCCTGCCGACCCGCTCGGCGAGGATCTCGGTGGAGGCCGCCGTGGCGAGCGGGCCAAGCAGCCGGAACACCGCGCCGTCGATGCCCAGCCCGGTGAGCCGGCGACGGCTGGTCACCACGACCACCGTGTGGTCCGTGCCCGGCAGCAACGGCCGCACCTGGGCGGCCGTCGAGGCGTTGTCCAGCAGAACCGCGATCCGCCGCTCCGCCGCCAGCGAGCGCCAGAGCGCGACGCCCTCCTCCAGGCTCACCGGCACCGGAGAGATCCCGAAGGCGCGCAGGAAGCCGCCGAGGGCCTCGGCCGGGTCAGCGGGACCACCGGGCGCGTGGCCGCGCAGGTCCGCGTACAGCTGGCCGTCCGGGAAGCGGCCGGCCTGGCCGCGCAGCCACTGCGCGGCCAGTGCCGTCTTCCCGACCCCGGCGGGGCCGGTCACCACGACGGTGGCGTCCGCGAACCCGGTGTCGGGCGCCAACGAGCGGTCCAGTGCCGCCAGATCGGCCTCACGCCCGACCAGCCGGCGTGGACAGGGCGGCAGTTGCCGTGGCGTGGGCAGGGCGGGCGGCCCGTGCAGATGAAGCCCACCGTGGATCGAACCGGCCTGCACCACCGGGCCGGAGACCGTCGCGGCACCGGCCAGCGAGTTCCGCACCACTCCGTACGGCAGGTTGACGTCGTTCACCGGCACCTGCCGGACGCGGTCGATCCTGTCACTGGGCCCCCCGGCCTCGGACGAATTATCGCTATGGCGCTAGCAGATGACGTGTCGTCAAGTCGAGAATATTCCCAAAAGCGTGGTCATGGAACCCGACGGTGGTATGGCCGATTACCCCGGGCTCATGCGATGCTCACCCGCGACACGGCAAGCTGGTAGCCAACCGGCGGGGGGCGTCGCGTGAAGTTCCATCTCCTGGGTTCAGTTGAACTATCGGTAAACGGCGAGCAATTGGCGATTCCGTCCGACAAGCGCCGACAGCTGCTGGCGGCCCTGGCCCTGGAGCCCGGAAGGCGGCTCTCCCACGACTCGCTCGTATACAGACTGTGGGGCGAGGACCCTCCGCCCAGCGCACTGACCAGCCTGTACAGCCATGTTTCCCATCTGCGCGCGCTGCTGAGACGGGCGGCCCAGGCCGCCGGGGCGAATGACCTCCGCGAAGCACCCGCGATCGACACCTGGTCGCACACGTACACCTTGCGGGCGGACCCGCTGCTGATTGACTGGCATCGGTATCTGGACCTCTCCGACCAAGCCGGACTACTCGCCGAGAACGGACAGGACCACCAGGCCAGAACCGTACTGAGCCGCGCCGCGAGCCTGTGGTGCGGCGAACCCCTGGCCGGACTGCCGGGCACCTGGGCCCAGACCACCCGTGCCGCCATGGCCGACCAGCACTTCACCACCACACTGCGCCGGATCGAGATCGACCTGCGGATCGGCCGCTTCACCGAACTGATCCCCGAACTCACCGCCCTTCGCGAGGACCGCCCCGCCGACGAGCGGCTCGCCGGCCACCTGATGACCGCGCTCTACGCCGCCGGCCGGCCGGCCGACGCGCTGGCCGTCTACCCCGCTGTCGTCCGTCTGCTGCACGCCCACTTCGCCACCGAGCCCGGCGAACGGCTCACCTGGCTCCACCGGCTCATGCTGCGCGGCGAACCACTCCCCGGCACGCCGGAACGGGTCGAGGCCGCCCCGGCCCCCCGCTCCCGGACCGTCCCACCCGCGGACATCCCCGGACAGCACCGGCTGATCGGCCGGGAGGACGACCTCCGCCGGGTGCTGCCCGGCCCGGACGCCCGGCTCGCCCGCGGCGGTGTGGTCACCGTCTCGGCGATCCTCGGCATGCCCGGGGTCGGCAAGACCACCCTGGCCCTGCACGCCGCCGACCTGATGCGCGAGCACTTCCCGGACGGCTACGCCTACCTCAACCTGCGCGCCCACGTCGGCAACCAGCCACCACTGACCCCGGAGGCCGCGGGCACCCTGCTGCTCAGACGCCTCGGCGTGCCCGCCACCACCATCCCGCTGGACGCCGACGAGGTGTTCACCCTGTGCGCCGAGGCGCTCTCCACACGCCGCGCGGTCGTCGTGCTCGACGACGCCTCGAATGCCGCTCAGGTGCGCCCGCTGCTGCCGCCCGCACCGACCGCCCTGGTGATCGTCACCAGCCGCCAGCGCCTCACCGAACTCCCGGGCGCCCGACCGGTGTTCCTGGACGTACTGACGGTGGACGACGCCGTCGCCCTGTTCACCGACGTGGTGGGCCCCGAACGCTCCACGGACACCGGGAGCGTCATCGAGATAGTCGAGCGTTGCGGCTACCTGCCCCTCGCCATCGAGATCGCCGCCAGCCGCTTCAAGGCCCGCCCGTCCTGGACCCTCCGCCACCTCGCCCGGCGACTCTCCCGCAAGACCGGCCGACTGGCCGAGATCCGCAGCGGCACCTCCAGCATCGCCCGGGTCTTCGAGGTCTCCTACCGGTACCTCTCCGCGAGCCAGCGATCGGCGTTCCGGCTGCTCGGCCTGTATCCCGGACCGGATTTCGGCGTGCACGCGGCGGCGGCTCTGTTCGGGTGGACTCTCGATGATACGGATGAGGTTCTGGAGGCTTTGCTGAACTGCCATCTCATCCAGGAGATATCGCCCGAACGCTATCAACTCCACGATCTTCTCAGGGAGTTCGCCGTCGCCTTGGGGGTCGATGAGAATCAGCGGGAATCGGCGGTCCGGCGACTGCTCCGCTTCGCCCTGCACGCCGCCGACCGCGCCGACCACCTGCTCTACCCACACAGATCGAGAACTCCGCTTCCAGGCGATCAACAACTCGAAGACTCGGCAGGATTGTTGGGCGATTTCGAGATCAACTCTCCTGAATCCGCCAGGACTTGGCTGGAAGATGAACATGCCGGCTTGATCGCCCTGGCGGCCCACGCACCGCGCATCGGGCTCACGGAGAGCAGTGCCTGGCTCGCCCACGTCCTGGCCGGCCACCTGGGCGCCGAGGCCTACTGGAGCGAGGCCCAGGACATGCACCGGGCCGCCGCGACGCACTGGCGGTCGCAGGCGAACGACCGGCAGGAGGCTCGGGCCCTGATCGATCTGGGCGCGACGCTCGCCACCGCCTCCCGCTACGAGCCTGCGGCCGAGGCCCTCGAACGCGGGCTGTCCCTGGCCCGGGCGGAGGACGACCTGGACGCGGCGGCAAACGCCCTCAATCTGCTCGGCCGGGTGCGATGGGACCAGGCCCGGCTCCATGAGGCCCTCACGATCCAGCAGGAAGTGCTGGCCATTCGGGAGGAACAGGGCGACCGGTGGAACGTCGCCCGCTGCCTCGTCAACATCGGCATTCTGCACCGCTCCGTGGGGGACGAGGATTCGGCACTCACCGTCTACCACGACGCGTTACAGCTGGCCCGGAACTTTGATGACCGAATCCTTGAATTCCGGACACTGAACAACATCGGTGAAGTCCATCTCAGCGCCGGACGGATTTCGATGGCACGGGGCATATTCGAGCACCTTCTGGACGGCCGGGACAGCACCATTCCTCCGCTGGACCTTTCCGCGGCCCGAACGAATCTCGCCGGGACTCTGGAAATCCCCGAAGAGCTCGAAACCGCCCTCGCGCTCTACCGGTCGGCTCTGGCAATCTTTCGCGAGACCGGAACGGTCCGCCACGAGGCGGACGGTCGCAACGGCCTGGGCCAGACCCTGCTCGCCGCAGGCCGGCACGCGGAGGCACGGGATCAGCACGCACTCGCCCTTGAGCTGGCCGGCTCCATCGGCGCCGCCCGCGAGCAGGCGACCGCACTGCGCGGCCTGGGCCGCTGCGAGGCGGCAGCCGGAAACCCCCTCGCCGCCCTCGCACACCTGACGGCAGCCATGACTTTGGCCGAGCAGGTCGACATCGCGGACGAGGCCGCACGAGTTCGCTCCGCACTCGCCGAACTTCGGTCGAAATTTTCACACGATCATCATTTATCGAAATGAGGTTCGACTCTCGGGCATCGATTTGATCGACGGGCCCCGCATCTGATTGAATTCTTCCACCTCGGGGACCTTGACGACCAATTGAGCCCAGAAAGTACGAGCGCCATGAGCATGTCTGTGTACATAGCCCACCAGATCCTCGAATCGATCGCGCTCTGGTGCTAGCCCCGTAGCACGACGGCCGCCTCTCCCGTGTACGCCCGGAAGGTCAGCGACTCCTGAAGGTAGAGCTGAATCGTTTCTGCGTCATGGGAGAGGTAGCCCACCGAGGCGTCCTGGCCGAGGAAGAGTTCGAAGTCGCCGCCGCGGGTGGAGAGCAGGAAGGCGCCCTCGATGGCCGGGGCCCAGATGATCTCGCCGTCGAGGAGGCGGGCGAGGTGGTTGTGGACGGGGTAGCCGTGGTCGCTGGTCTCGTTGACGGCGGTGAAGGCGGCGGCGCCGAGCAGGAGTGAGTACGGGCCGCCGACGCCGGCGAGGCGGAGGGCCGTGAGGGCGTGACTGACCGCCTCCGGGTATTCGCGGACGTCGTCGGGGAGCTGGACCGGGGGATTGGTGGAGGCCGCGCGGATGCCGTCGATGCCGCCGGCGCGGTAGCCCTCGAAGACGGCGCGGTCCTCCGCGAGGGCGAGGGTACGTGCGGCGTCCTTGACCGGCTGCCAGTCGGAGTCCCTGGAGCCGCGTTCGACGTCGTCCACGGCGTCCCGGCGGACGGTGAAGGGGACGCGCAGCTCGACCACCGGCTGGGCGGCGCGGGCACGGGCCCGGACCCCGTCCGTCGGGGGCTCGATCCCGGTCAGGTGACCGGTGCCGACGGCGGCGAGGGTGGCGCCCTCGGGGCCGTCGAGGTCGACCACCCGGCGGCCGGCGATGTGGAGCTTGAAGGTCTGACGGGCTTCCTCCTCGATCTCCTCCCATGCGGCGGCGGAGATCGGGGCGAGGTCCCGGTGAAGGTTGTTCATGTGCGGGGTCCTGTTCGGGCGACTGTCAGGAACGGTCAGGGGCTGTCAGGGGTTCCGCTTGAGACTGCCGATGCCGAGCGAGCCGTCTCCGGAGGAGGCGACCGGGACGGAGCCCGGAGCAGGGGCTGAAGCGGGGGCAGGGGCAGCGTCCGAGCCGGAGCCGGACACCGACGGCGGGGAGTCGAGGAAGTCGGCGGTCGGGACGAAGAACAGCCCGCCGGTGACGGCGGTGGAGAAGTCGAGCAGCCGGTCGGTGGTGCCCGGCGGGTTGCCGACGAACATGTTGCGCAGCATCTCCTCGGTCACCCCCGGGTCGGCCGCGTAGCCGATGAAGTAGGTGCCGAACTCGCCGCCGCGGTCGAAGGATCCGAACGCCATGTTGAAGCGGACGATCTTCCGTTCCGCGCCGTCCGGCCCGGTGATCACGGTGAGCGCCACGTGCGAGTCGGCGGGCTTGACCTCGTCGGCCAGTTCGATGTCGGTGAGCTTGGTGCGGCCCACCGCTCCCTCCTGCTCCTCGACGTCCAGCGCGTTCCACGCGTCCAGGTCGTGCAGGTACTTCTGCACGATGACGTAGCTGCCGCCGGCGAACTCCGGGTCCTCCGCCCCGACCAGGGCGGCGCTCACCGCGGCCCTGCCCTCGGGGTTCTCGGTGCCGTCGACGAAACCGAGCAGGTCACGGTCGTCGAAGTAGCGGAAGCCCTGGACGGCGTCGACCACGGTGGCCGCCCCGGCGAGCCGGTCGACGAGCCGGCCGGCCAGCTCGAAGCAGAGGTCCATCCGGGCGGCCCGCAGGTGCAGCAGCAGGTCGCCGGGGGTGGCCGGGGCCCGGTGGCGGGCGCCGGCCACCTCCTGGAAGGGGTGCAGCGAGGCCGGGCGGGGGCCGTCGAAGAGGCGGTCCCACAGCTCGGAGCCGATCCCGGTGACGCAGGTGAGACCGCCGTCGGGGATCCGGAAGCCGACCGCGCGGCGCAGTCCGGCGAGGTCGGGCAGCAGGTCGCGGACGGCGGCCTCGCCGCCGGGTTCGACGGTGAGGACCAGGAAGACCGCCGCGTCGGTCAGCGGGGAGAGGACTGCTTGCGATTCGGCCTGCATGGTCACGGCCTTCCTCAGGACGCCCGGGAGGCGTCCCACTCGGCGCGGTAGTCGGCGAAGACCTGCTTCAGGTGGTGTCCGATCTTCAGGTAGTCGAGGTCGTCGAGGTTCGCGAGCGAGACCCGGACCGACCATTCGGGCCCGTCGAAGCCGCCCCCGTTGAGCAGCACCACGCCGGTCTGCTCGGCGAGCCGGAACAGCGGTTCGGTGGGCTCGTAGTTCTTCTCCAGGAAGGCCGCGAAGTCCCTGCCCGCGACCCGCTCGGCCTCGGCCAGCAGGTCGAGCTCGACGTAGTAGCCGGCCCGCCCGGGGTCGTCCGCGATCTTCATCCCGGAGCCCTCCATCAGCAGGTCGAGCCGCTGCCGGACGATGCCCTGCACCCGCGCCTTGTACGCCTTGCCCTCGGGCAGCAGCGCGAACAGCGAGAAGAGCACCATCTGGACCTGCTGCGGCAGGCTGAGCCCGGCCGTGTGGTTGAGCGCGACCTGCCGGGAGTCCGCGACCAGCCGGTCGATGAAGCGGATCTTCCCGGGCTCCAGGCTGAGCGTCCCGTACCGCTTGGCGAGGCGTTCCTTCTGCTCCTCCGGGAGGGCGGCGATCAGCTCGTCGATCACGTTGTCCCGGTCCAGGCCGATCACGCCCAGGCGGTGGCCGGTGGCGCCGTAGTGTTTGGAGTACGAGTAGACGAGCAGGGTGTTGCGGGGCAGTTCGGCGGCCAGGGTGCGGAAGCCGTCCACGAAGGTGCCGTAGACGTCGTCGGTGACGATCAGCAGGTCGGGGTTGGCGGTGGCCACGATCTCCTTGATCTGGTCGGTGACCTGCCGGGACAGCGCGAGCGAGGGCGGGTTGCTCGGGTTGACCAGGCAGACCAGCCTGATCTCCGGGTCGGCCAGCTTGGCGACCTCCTCGGCCGGGTAGCGCCACTCGCGCACCCCGGTCTCGACCAGCTTGTCGGCCTGGATCTCGACCACCTCGAAGCCGTAGTCGTCCAGTTCGGGGATCTCGATGTACGGGGTGAACACCGGCACCATCAGGGCGATCCTGTCGCCCTTGCGCAGCAGGCCGTTCTTCATCAGCGAGTCGAAGACGTAGCACATCGCGGCGGTGCCGCCCTCGGTGGCGAACAGCTCGGGCTGCTGCGGCGACGGGGGCCGGCGGTCCATCAGCTCCTCGTGCAGGTAGCCGCGGACGATCTGCTCGGCGTGCACCAGCATCCGGTCGGGGACGGGGTAGTTGTCGCCGATGCTCGCATCGGCGAGCTCGTGGACGAAGGCACCGCGCTCGAACCCGAAGCGGTCCACGGCGAGTTCGACGCTGCGCCGGAGCAGCTCGATGCCGGGCAGCTCGGGGTGGCTGCGGACGAAGGCGTCGAAGCGGCCCGCGATGCCGGACCGCTCGGGCATTCCGCCGAGGTCGTCGGCGGTCCAGACCCGGCGGCTCTCGGCCAGTGCGAAGTGGCCGAGCGCCAGGCAGGCCTCCCGAGGGCCGGTGCAGACCCAGTTCGGGTTGCCGCGGCCGGCGTTGAGCATGTGGGCGGTGGACTTCTCCTTCTGCCCGGGCTCGTCGCTCTGGCAGGCCTCGGCGAGCCGGACGAACTCGGCCTTCAGCTCGAAGGGGCTGAGCCTGGCCAGCCGGCGGATCTCCTCGCGGCCGATGGTGGGCTTCGTCATGCGTTCTCGACGCTCCTCGGGGAAGGGGGGCCATTCGCTGCGCGTGCTGACGGACGGTCGGCTCAGGCGCCCAGCATGCCGACCAGGATCGGACCGGTGAGCGGGAGCAGGAAGTTGGAGATGGTGTAGGTGATCGTGTAGCCGAGCATCGGGATGCTGCTCTGCGCGACGTTGGTGATGGTGGTGATCGCCGGGGTGCTGCACTGCTGTCCGGCGATGGCGCCGACCAGGATCGGCGGCTCGATCTTCAGCAGTCTGCGGCCGACGAACAGCGAGAGCAGCGCCGGGACGCTGACCATGAGGATGCCGGAGAGCGGCAGCAGCACCGGGTGGTCCCTGAGCAGCGTGGCCGCGTCCGGGCCGGCGGCCAGGCCGGTGACGGCGATGAAGACCGAGAGGCCGAGGTCCTTGGCGGTCTGCGCGGCGACCGGCGGGTAGGCCCCGAAGGTGGGCCGCTGGGCCCGGACCCAGCCGAAGACCAGTCCGGAGACCAGGCAGCCGCCGCCGGTGCCGAGCGAGAGCGCGGCGTCCCCGGCGTGCACGGTGATCAGGCCGATCAGCACGCCGACGCAGATGCCGAGGCTGATGTAGATGTAGTCGATGGCGTCCTTGCGGATGCCGACGCCGGCCTTGGCGGCGAACCGCTCGACGGCCGAGCGGGCGCCGGTGACGGTCACGGTGTCGCCGCGGTGCAGTTCGGTGTCGGGGACGGCGGGCAGGTGCTGGTCGACCCGCCGGACGTCGGTCAGGTAGATCCCCGAGGTCGTGGACGGCTGCTCGGCGGCCAGCTCCCCCGCCGTCCGGCCGACGAAGTCCTTGTTGGTGAGGACGACGTCGCGGACCACCAGCGGGCTGTCCAGGCCGGGCACGCCGGAGGTCTCCGGGCCCAGCTCGTGGCCGGTGTCGATGACCGCCTCGCGACGGCCGACCAGCAGCACCAGGTCGCCGCGGCGCAGCCGGAAGTCCGGCTCGGGGTGGAGCGTACGGCCGTCCCGCCGGACGCCCTCGACGGTGACCAGGCCCGGCTGGACCTCCTCGACCCCGGCGACGGTCGAGCCCTCGCCCTGGGAGACCAGGTAGCTGCGGCCGACCAGCGGGGGCAGCGCGGGCTGCTCGTCGCCGTCCGGCGCGCCCTTGCCGCCGCGCAGCTTCTGCCACAGTTCGCGGGAGGCGTCGGGCAGCTTGATCCGCATCATCAGCGGGAAGACCTGGCTGGTCAGCAGGACGATGGAGACCAGGCCGAAGAGGTAGCAGACCGAGTAGGCGGCGGCCACGTGGTTCTGCAGTTGGGCGGACTCGTCGGCGCTGATGCCGGAGAGGTTGGAGATCGCCTCCTGGGCGGTGCCGACCACGGCGGACTCGGTGGCCGCGCCGGCCAGGATGCCGGCCGCGGTGCCGACGTCCAGGTCGAAGGCCTTGCCGATGCCGTAGGCCATCGCGACGACCAGCACCGCTTCCATGACGCAGAGCACGGCGAAGCGCAGGCCCTTGGCGTTGAGGTTGGCGAAGAACTGGGGGCCGGCGATGTAGCCGAGCGAGAAGATGAACAGTGCGAAGGCGACGTTCTTGACGTCGGCGTCGACGCTGACGTGCCGGCTTCCGATCAGCATGGCGACGATCAACGTGCCGCAGATGCCGCCGAGTTGGATCGGTCCGACGTGCAGCTTGCCGACCAGGTAGCCGAGCGCCAGGCAGACGAACAGCGCGAGGACGGGATTCTCCCGCAGAAGGCTCACGGCAGCCGCCCCCACCGTGGCGAGGGGGTGCCGGAGGGAGGAAGGACCAGCACTGATCCGATCATGGGAACGATTACACCGCAAAGCGGACAATCCGGCGCGGGGGACGCGCAGCCGGGCGGCCCCGTCGGAGGTCGCTCCGACGGGGCCGCCCGGGTGATCCGGCCACTCCTTCCGAGTGAGCGTCAGGCGCGCCGCCGCCCTCCGGCCCGGCTCAGACCCGCAGTGCCGCCAGCTGCTCGGCGAACGGCACCACCTGCTCGGGCAGGGCCGGCGCCGCCGGGGCCCGCCCGGCCAGCAGCGCCGCCAGCTCGCCGGCCGCCCGGTCGATCCGGCGCGGCAGCCCGTCGGTGAGCCCGTCCCCCGCCGCGCCCCAGTCGTCGGTGGCCGCGTAGACGGCGGTCGGCAGCACCACCGCGCGCAGGTAGCTGAACAGCGGGCGGACGGCGTGCTCCAGGGCCAGCGAGTGCCTGGGCGTGCCGCCGGTGGCGGCGATCAGCACCGGCTTGCCGGTGAGCGCGTCGTTGTCGATCACGTCGAAGAAGGACTTGAACAGGCCGCTGTACGAGGCCGTGAAGATCGGCGTCACCGCGATCAGGGCGTCCGCCTCCGTCACCGCCCCGATCGCCGCGCGCAGCCCGGCACCGGGGAAGCCGGTGACGAGGTTGTTGGCGATCTCCACCGCCAGGTCGCGCAGTTCGACGACGGTGACGTCCACCTCGCGCCCCTCCGCGGCGAGCCGGCGCACGGTGGAGTCGGTGAGCCGGTCCGCCAGCAGCCGCGTCGAGGACGGCTTGCCCAGTCCGGCACTCACCACCACCAGCTTGAACGCGGTCACCTGGCCACCTCCGTCGTCTCGTTCTCCCGTGCGTCCCTGGCCGCGACCAGCGCGGCGTGGGTCGGCCCCTCCGGCACGCCGGCCGGGCGGCCCTTGGCGAACTCCCGGCGCAGCACCGGAACGACCTCCTCGCCGAGCAGGTCCAGCTGCTCCAGCACCGTCTTCAGCGGCAGGCCGGCGTGGTCCATCAGGAACAGCTGGCGCTGGTAGTCGCCGAAGGTCTCGCGGAAGGTCAGGGTCTTCTCGACGACCTCCTGCGGGCTGCCGACGGTCAGCGGGGTCTGCTCGGTGAACTCCTCCAGCGAGGGCCCGTGGCCGTACACCGGCGCGTTGTCGAAGTACGGGCGGAACTCGCGCACCGCGTCCTGGGAGTTCTTCCGCATGAACACCTGCCCGCCGAGGCCGACGACCGCCTGCTCGGGCGTGCCGTGACCGTAGTGGGCGTAGCGCTCGCGGTAGAGGTCGATCAGCTTCTGGAAGTGCTCCTTGGGCCAGAAGATGTTGTTCGCGAAGAAGCCGTCACCGTAGTAGGCGGCCTGTTCGGCGATCTCGGGGCTGCGGATCGAGCCGTGCCAGACGAACGGCGGGACGTCGTCCAGCGGGCGCGGAGTGGCGGTGAAGCCCTGGAGCGGGGTGCGGAAGCGGCCCTGCCAGTCCACCACCTCCTCGCGCCACAGCTGGTGCAGCAGCGCGTAGTTCTCGATCGCGAGCGGGATGCCCTGGCGGATGTCCTTGCCGAACCACGGGTAGACCGGGCCGGTGTTGCCGCGGCCCATCATGACGTCCACCCTGCCCTCGGCCAGGTGCTGGAGCATCGCGAAGTCCTCGGCGATCTTCACCGGGTCGTTGGTGGTGATCAGCGTGGTCGAGGTGGAGAGGATGATGCGGTCGGTCTGCGCGGCGATGTAGCCGAGCATGGTCGTCGGCGAGGACGGGACGAACGGCGGGTTGTGGTGCTCGCCGGTCGCGAAGACGTCCAGGCCGACCTCCTCGGCCTTGCGGGCGATGGCCACCATCGCCTTGATCCGCTCGTGCTCGCTCGGGGTGCGGCCGGTGGTGGGGTCGGTCGTCACGTCGCCGACGGAGAAGATTCCGAACTGCATGCTGCTCACCACATCCCAGGTAGTCCAACTTTCAACCACACTAGCATCCGGGTGCGGGTCGTTATTCCCACCGCCGTTCCCACCGCCGTTCCCACCGGCCTTCCCCCGGTCGGCGCCCGGCCGTCCCCCCGGCCGATCCCCCGGTCGGCGCCGACAATGGAAGGCGGGGGCCGGCAACGCGAGGGGCTCCGGAAGGGCGGCGGACGATGGGTCCGTACATCGCGGTGAGCGCACTGAGCCACGAGGGCCTGGTGCGGGAACACAACGAGGACAGCCTCACGGTCGGGCCGTGGACGCTCTGCGCCACCGTGACCACCAACCCCCAGACCCTGCTCTTCCCGCTCGGCCCGCCCTGCGTGGTCGCGGTCGCCGACGGCCTGGGCGGCCACCCGGGCGGCGAGGTGGCCAGCGCCCTCGTCGCCCGCAGGCTCGCCGCCGACGGGGGCGCGCTGGACGGCGAGGAGGCCGTCCGCGAGGAACTCCAGGCCTGCAACCGGGCCGTCTACGCGGCCGCCGCCGAGGAGCCGGAGCTCGCCGCGATGGGCACCACCGTGGCCGGGCTGGTGCTGCTGCCCGAACGGGCCCTGGCCTTCAACGTCGGCGACAGCCGGGTCTACCGGATCACCGGGGACGGGCTGAGCCGGGTGAGCGTGGACGACAGCCCGCCGCTGCCGCCCGGACGGCGCACCACCTCGGTGGTCACCCAGACGCTGGGCGGCTCGCTCGGGCTCACCTTCGTCGAACCGCACGTCCGGACCGCGCCGCTGGCCGCCGGGGACCGCTACCTGGTGTGCAGTGACGGCCTGACCGACCCGGTGCCCGAGGAGGAGCTGGGCGGGCTGCTGGAGCGGTCGTCCGGGGAGGCGGACCGCTCGGACGGCAAGGCCGCCTTCACGCTCTGGAAGGCGGCGATCGAGGCCGGCGGGCCGGACAACATCACCCTGGCGCTGGTCCGGGTCGGCGGGTAGTCACTCCCGGCGGCACGGACTCCCGGCGGCACGACCCCTGGCAACACTGGCCCTTGCCGACACGGCCTCCTGACCGCGCGGACCCGCCCCGGGCGGGGCGCCGTAGCGCTCCGCCCGGGGCGGTCACCTGTCCGTTCGCCGTTCTCGGCTCAGATTTCGCTCGTGACGCTCACCCCGCTGAAGCCGTCCTTGGCGTAGACGCTGAAGAAGACGTAGCCGCCGGCCAGCGGGTCCGTGACGGTCAGCGTCTCGGAGTTGTCCGGGTTGGTCGAGTGCGCGGTGTTCGCGTCGGTGTACGCCCACCCGGCCGGGTTGTAGTAGAGGTCACCGTTGCCGGTGCCGCCACTGGTGGTGACCTTCACCTGCTTGGTGCCGGCCGGCACCAGCAGGGCGAAGTGCGCGTAGTTGCCCGTGGTGGCGGCGACGTTGCTGCGCGCGCAGTTGGCACCCAGCAGGCGGGTGTCGGCGTCGGTGCACTCCGGCAGCGGCTGGCCCGGCGTGGTGGGGGTGCCGCCGTCGGTGGCGCAGCCACCGCTCGCGCACTTGGTCAGCCAGCTGTCGAAGTCGGCGTCGTAGCGGGTGCCGATGGTGGTCTTCAGGATGGTGCGGGCACCGTCCCAGTCACCGGCCCGGTACTTGGCGAGGACCGCGTCCACGTCGGAGCGGTGCTGCTCCAGCATGTAGCGCACGGCCAGGTAGCCCCAGCGGTAGACCCGGTCCTGGTCGCCGTAGGCGGTGTCGAACAGGTCGCTCAGCTTGTAGGTGTGGCGGCCGGCCGCCGCGATGGCGGCGTCGTTGTTCACCTTGCGGTACGACCAGGAGACGTACTCGGCGAAGCCCTCGACCCACCAGATGGTCGGGGTCTTCATGCCGGCCTCGAAGTCGCCGTACATGTCGAACCGGCCGTCGAGGTAGTGGGTGTACTCGTGGTTGAGGTTCCAGATCTCGAAGGACGGGCGGGCCCACTCGGCCTCGTAGCAGAGGAAGCGCGGCTGGTTGCCGGCCGTGGCCGGCTCGCCCTCCAGGTACATGCCGCCGTTGTTGGTGTCGATGCCGTAGATCGCGGCGGCCAGCACCTGGTAGTCGAGCGAGGAGTGGAAGGTCACGACCTCGATCGTGTTGTTCTGGTCGTCCTTGACCGGGCCGCTGTCCTTGGCCACCGAGTGGAAGTACGCGTCCTGGCCGTTCAGGCTGGTGCAGGCGGTCTCCAGCTGGGCGGCGTCCAGCGCCTGGGCGAGGATCGTGATGCTCGGGCTGCAGGTGTGCTTCACGGGCAGCACGCCGGCCTTGAGCTGGTCGGCCTTGTTGCAGGTGCCGTAGTACGAGCAGTTGCCGACGTCGTAGTAGTCGACGGCCTCGGCGACGGCGGCCCACTGGTAGACGGTGCGGCCCTTCGGCTCGGCCTTCTCGACCAGCGCCTTGGCCAGCGGACGGACCTTGGCCTGGAGGGCCGTGTCCTTCAGGAAGCGGGTCAGCTCCTTGGTGGCGTTGTAGACCAGCACGCCGTAGGTGTCGCCGAGCAGGGCGTTGTTGCGGGTCGCGAAGTCGGACAGCGAGTCCAGCACGCTCGGGTCCGCCTCGACGGCCGCGTCGAAGCCGGGCACCTGGTGGCCGCGGAACAGCACGGTGAACACCGGGTTGACCGCCCAGGCCATGCCGGCCGGGTTCCAGGTGTCGGCCTTGTAGTCGCCCAGCATCCGCTTGACCACCGGCAGGTAGCGGACGTTCTCCTGCGCGCTGTCGATCAGCGTAATGGCCTCGCCCAGGATGGGCCCGTTGCCCGAGGCGACGTCGCGCGCGTGCGCGCTGTTGAAGAAGGCGTCCAGCCCGGACTGGATCGCGGTCTTGAGGTTGGCGCCGTACTCGCCGACGTCCTCCTTGTGGTACCACTGCGCGAAGTAGCCGGCGCGCAGGTAGAGCACCAGCTGCTCGACCGAAGTGGAGTTGTCACCGGGGTAGTTGGCCGACGCGTCGCGCAGCGCGTAGGCCACCGTGCTCATCTGCTCCTCGCGGAACGCGCCGCGCGCGTCACCGCCGGTGAGCTGGAACAGGCTGTTGATGCACTGGAGGTCGGCGTCCTTGATGTGCTGGACCAGGTCACCGCCGGTCCGGCCGGAGAAGTCGCCGATGGTGCAGGGCTTTTCGGCCGCCGCGCCGAGGCTGAGGGCCTTGGCGGTCGGCCTGGCCTCGGCCGGCCGGGTGTCGACGGGGAGCGGGGCGCGCTGGTCGACCGAGGCCAACTGCTGCCCGCTGTCGGCTCGTTCGGTGGCGCCGATGGCCGGCTGCGGGGCCGGTCCGGTGGGAGTGGGGGCGGGAGCACCTCCGGGGGTGGGGGTGGCGGGGGCGGCCTGCGACTGGGGGGCGAACAGGCCGACCGCCAGGAACAGGGACAGCACCAGCGTCAACAGTCGTGCCAGCTGCGGGAGTCGCAGCGGACGGGAAGGACTCACGTGGGGGCCTCCGGGCCGTCGTCGTCGACCGCGGCTCGGGGCGCGGTCGACTGAGGGTGTCGAGGACCGTTGGTGACGGGGGCCGCGTGGGGGCGGCTCCGTCGGGCACGGTGGGGGTGTGACATGTACAATGGCACACCTCACATGGCCTTGGGAACCCGGGGCGATGTGCGCGGTTTGCGGGGAAATCGGTCAGGACCAGTGATGACGCTCCGTCAACTGACACGCCCCGGGCGGGGCGCCGTAGCGCTCCGCCCGGGGCGGTCACCTGTCGGGTCTGCCGGGGTCGGCTCAGAATTCGCTCGTGACGCTCACCCCGCTGAACCCGCTCTTGGCGTGGAGGCTGAAGAAGACGTAGCCCGCCGGCGGGTTGTCGACGGTCAGCGTCTCGGAGTTGTCCGGTCCGGCCGAGCGGGCGGTGTACGCGTTGGTGTACGCCCAGGTGCCCGGGTTGTAGTAGAGGTCGCCGTTGCCGGTGCCGCCCTTGCTGGTGACCTTGATCTGCTTGGTGCCGGCCGGCACCCAGACGTAGAAGTGCGTGTAGTTGCCGGTGGTGGCGGCGAGGTTGCTGCGCACGCAGTTGGCGTCCAGCTTGCGGATGTCACCGCCCTCGCACTCCGGCAGCTGCGGCTGGCCCGGCGTCTCGGTGGCGCAGGCGCCGGCGGCGCACTTGGTCAGCCAGCTGTCGAAGCCGGCGTCGTAGCGGGTGCCGATGGTGGTCTTCAGGATGGCGCGGGCACCGTCCCAGTCACCCGCGCGGTACTTGGCGAGGACCGCGTCCACGTCGGAGCGGTGCTGCTCCAGCATGTAGCGGACGGCCAGGTAGCCCCAGCGGTAGACCCGGTCCTGGCTGCTCGTGGCGTAGACGGTGTCGAAGAGCTCGCTCAGCTTGTAGGTGTGCTGCGAAGCCACCGCGATGGCACCGTCGTTGACGACCTTGCGGTAGGAGTAGGAGACGAACTCGGCGAAGCCCTCCACCCACCAGTCGACCGGGCGGACCTGGCCGGCGTCGTAGTCGCCGTACATGTTGAACCGGCCGTCGAGGTAGTGGGTGTACTCGTGGTTGAGGTTCCAGATCTCGAAGGACGGGCGGGCCCACTTGTTCTCGTAGCAGAGGAAGCGCGGCTGGTTCCCGGCCGTGGCCGGGTCGCCCTCCAGGTACATGCCGCCGTTGTCGGTGTTGATGTCATAGATGACCGCGGCGAGCACCTGGTAGTCGAAGTCGGAGTGGAAGACCACGACCTCGATCGTGCCGTTGTTGTCGTCCTTGACCGGGCCGCTGTCCTTGGCCACCGCGTGGAAGAACGCGTCCTGGCTGGTCAGGCTGGTGCAGGCGGTGCCCAGCTGGGCGTTGTCCAGCGCCTGGGCGACGATCTTGATGCTCGGGCTACAGGTGTACTTCACCGTCAGGTTGGCGGCCTTGAACTTCGCCGGGTCCTCACAGGTGCCGTAGTACGCGCAGTTGGCGGCGTCGTAGAAGTTCACCGCGAGCGCCGCGGCGCCGCGCTGGTACATGGTGGGGCCGCTCGGCGAGGACTGCTCGGCGAGCGTCCGCACGTACGGGCGCAGCTTGGGCAGCAGCTCCGGGTACTGCATGAAGCGGCCCAGTTCGTTGATCGTCTCGTAGACCATCCGCCCGTGGTCGCCGCCGAGCAGGTCGCGGTTGCGGGTGACGAAGGTGAACAGGGCGTCCAGCACGGTCGGGTCGGCCTTCACGGCCGCGGCGAAGCCGGGCACCTGGTGGCCGCGGTACAGCACGATGAGCACCGAGTTCAGCCCCTGGTCCATGCGGACCGGGTTCCAGGTGGCGCTGTTGTAGTCGAGCAGCAGGCGCTTGGCCACCGGCAGGTAGCGGGTGTTCTCCTGCGCGCTGTCGATCAGGGTGACGGCCTCGCCCAGGACGGGTGCGTTGGCCGACGTGACGTCACGCGAGTGCGCACTGGCGAAGAACGCGTCCAGGCCGGAGCGGATCGCCGTCTGGAGAGCGGTGCCGTACGTGCCGACGTCACCGGGGTGGTACCACTGCACGTAGTAGCCCGCGCGCAGGAACAGCACCAGCTGCTCGACGGAGGTCGAGTTGTCGCCCGGGTAGCTGCCGGCCGCGTCGCGCAGTGCGTACGCCACCGTCCTCATCTGCTCCTCGCGGAACGCGCCGCGCGCGTCGCCGCCGGTGAGCAGGAACAGGTCGTTGACGCACTTGAGGTCGACGGACTTGATCTGCTGGACCAGTGCGCTGCCGGTCCGGCCGGTGAAGTCACCGGTGTTGCAGGCCGGTGCGGCGGCTGCCGCGCCGAGGCCCTGGGCCTTGGCCTGCGACTGCCCGGCCGTCGGCGCGGGCACCAGGGCCGTCGGCGACTGGGGCGCGAGGTCCTCCGGGCTGAGGCGCTTCCTTCCGTCCGGCTTCGCCGGGGCCGTGTCGGCCGGGTCCACACCGATGGCCGGCGCCGGCGCCGGCCTGGTGGACGAGGTGCCGGTGGGAGTGGTGCCGCCGGGGGTGGGAGCGGCGGGGGTGGCCTGGGCCTGCGGGGCGAACAGGCCGACCGTCAGGAACAGGGACAGGAAGAACGTCAACAGTCGTGCAAGCTGCGGGACTTGCAGTAAGCGTTGGCCATTCACGTGGGGGCCTCCGGGCCGTCATCGGCCGCGATTTGGGGCGCGGCCTACGGGGGAGCGAGGACCGTCCCGACGGGACCGCGTGGGGCGGCTCCGCCGTGGATACGGTGGGGATGTGACATGTACCATTGCACACATCACACAATATTGTGAAGGTCTTTACCCGAGGTCTACTCATTCGAAATGCCGCGAAGGGCATGGCGACGATTCGTCACCATGCCCTTCGCGTGTGCCGGGCGGCTGCCTGCCGGGCGCCCGCCTGCGGAGCACCTGCCCGCAGAGCGACTGCCTGCGGAGCGGCTACTTGCGGAGCAGCAGGATCACGCCCGCCGTCACCAGGCCGACCGCGACCGCGGCCGCGCCGTACGCCAGGCGGTGCGCCCGCAGCACCGGCAGGAAGCGGTCCACGGCGTAACGGCCGGGGCCGGTCAGGGCGAGCGAGGCGGCGCCGGCGGTCAGCAGCAGCTCGTACTCGCTGCCCTTCGGGGCGAAGAAGCCGCCGCCCCAGGTGACGGCTATCGCGTTGACCATCGTGCCGACGATCGCGGCGGCCGCCAGCGGGGTCAACAGGCCGACGGCGAGGGCGAGTCCGCCCAGCGTCTCGGTGAGGCCGGCCACCACGGCCATGGCGTCACCGGCCGGGTAGCCGCTCATGGTGAAGAACTGACCGGTGCCGTCGATCCCGCCGCCCCCGAACCAGCCGAACAGCTTCTGGCTGCCGTGCGCGGCCATGGTCAGACCGAGGACCAGGCGCAGGAGCAGGAGTCCGGCGTCGTAGGCGTGCGGGGAGGTCGTCGCGGGCCCGGAGGTGTCCAGGGCCGGGCTGACGGTGGTGGTGGCGGCGGTCGTGCTCGGGCTGCTGCTCGGCATGCGCGTCTCCATCGATCGGGGTTCGGTCGTCGTCCGGGCGGCCGGACGCGGTCAGGGAGTTGTGGTGAGGCGGCGGGCCGGGGTCGTCACCCCGCGCCATTGTTCAAATTTGAACCGCCGCTCCATCGACCGTACCGCGAAGTTCGAATTTGAACAACTGACGGTTCGTCGGCGACTCGCGGGCCCACCCGGGGCCGGGGAGGGTGGAGGCATGGCTCAGCACAGGCACCACCGGCAGGCGGCAGGGACCGGCACCCCGTACCCCGAGGCGCTGGCCGCCTTCGGCGAGCGCGTCCAGCTGGTCACCCCAGAACAGTGGGACTCCCCCACCCCGTGCAGCGACTGGTCCGTCCGCGACCTGGTCAACCACCTCACCGGCGAGCAGCTCTGGGTGCCCGACCTGATGATGGGCGCCACCATCGGCGAGGTCGGCGGACGCTACGACGGGGACGTGCTCGGCGACGACCCCGTCGGCGCCTGGACGGACGCCGCCGAGGCGGCCCGGGAGGCCTGGGCCGTCCCGGGCGCCACCGAGCTGACCGTCCACCTCTCCTACGGGGACGCCTCCGGCCGGTACTACCTGGACCAGCTCACCACCGACCTGGTGATCCACTCCTGGGACCTCGCCGAGGGCATCGGCCGGCACACCCGGCTCCCGGACGGACTCGTCGAGTTCGCGCTCGGCCAGTTCACCGGATACGGGGACCTGTCCGGCAGCGGGCTCTTCGACCCACCGCTGCCGGTGCCGGGGGACGCCGGACCGCAGACCCGGCTGCTCGCCCTCACCGGGCGGCGGGACGGAGGGTGACCGGGGGCGCCTCCGGGTGAACGGCCGCCACTCCGGGTGAGCGGCCCGGCGCCGGATACTGGAAGGCAGCGGGGGCAGTCTTCCGTGCGAGAGGCGGGCGGACCATGAGCCGCAGGCCGGACATCCTCGGCGAGTTCACCGCCGACCACCGGGCGGCCACCGAGCTGCTCGACCTGATCGAGGCCGCACCGGCCGACGACCCCGGACGCGCCGAGCTGGTCGCCCGGCTGACCGACCTGCTGTTCACCCACTGCGCCGCCGAGGAGGAGCACCTCTTCCCCGTGGTCCAGCACGACGTGCCCGACGGCGGGGCGCTGGTGTTCCGCAGCATCCACGACCACCTGGCGATCGGGCAGTACCTCGCCGACCTCCAGGGGCTCGGGCCGGCCGACCCGGCCTTCGGCACCCTGCTGCGCGGCCTCGCCGACACCCTGCAACGGCACCTGCTCGACGAGGAGGAGCAGCTCTTCCCGGCTGCCCGCAAGGCCCTGCCCGCGGCCGCCCGCGCCGCGCTGGGCGACCGGCTGCGGGCCGAACGGGCCGAGCTGGAGGCACCGGACGGTGACGGGCCGGTCGGCTGAGGCAGCCGGACAGTGGCGGGCCGGTCAGTCCTTCGGGCTGATCACCGCGAACCGGGCGCCCTCACGGTCCCGCAGCCGGGCCACCCGCCCGTACGGGGAGTCGAAGGCCGGCCCGATCGCCCCGCCGCCCAGCTCCACGGCCCGGGCCAGCGCCCGGTCGGTGTCCGGTACGGCGAAGGAGACCTCCCAGTGCGGCGGCATCCCCGCCGGGCCGCCCGCCTGCTCCTTGGCCAGCGCCGCGACGCTGTGCCCCTCGGCGCGCAGCACGACCCGGTCGTGCTCCCAGCGGACCTCGAAACGCTCCGGGTCGCGGCCGTCCCAGCGGAACACCTCGCCGTAGAACAGCGCCGCCGCGAACGGGTCCGGGGTGCGCAGCTCGATCCAGACCGGCGCCCCGGGCAGGTCCAGCTTCCTGGCCCGGCCCGGCGGGCCCTCCCAGATGCCGAAGACCGCGCCTGCCGGGTCCGCCGCAAAGGCCACCCGCCCGGCGTCGAAGGCCAACGGACCGACGGCCAGGGTCGCGCCGCGTTCGCGCACCGCGTCGGCGGCGGCGTCGGCGCTCTCCGTCCCGAAGTAGCCGGTCCAGGCGAGCGGGACCGCCCCGAAGCCGGCGACGCCCAGCCCGGCCACCGCCTCTCCACCGGTCACCGCGTGCACGTACGGCCCGAAGCGGTCCGGCCCCGGCTCGAACTCCCAGCCGAGCAGCGGCCCGTAGAAGCCCGTGGCGGCCTCCAGGTCCCCGGCCATCAGGCTCACCCAGCACGGAACGGCAGCCACACAGCGCACCGTGGCGGTCGTCTCACCGCTGCCCATCGCGAACCTCCTCGCCCACCCGGCCGCCGGGCCCCTCCCGACTCCCACGGCCCACCGGCCGCCCTGGGGACGCCCACAGCCTAGGCCGCCACCCGCGCCGCGCCGGGGAAGCCATGCCCGGGATCAGCGCACCCAGTTCTTCAGCGACTCGGTGTCCAGGGAGATGCCGACGGGCTCCGGCAACCGGACGGTCTTGCCGAAGGGAAGGGTCTGGACGGTCTCGTAGCGGATGCCGTCGGGCTCGCTGTGGACGACGACCTCGGCGGAGTCCCGGTCGATCAGGAGGTAGACGGGGATGCCGGCCTCGGCGTAGGCGCGGGACTTCTCGACGCGGCCACGACGATCCGTGTCGGAGTCGTAGGAGGTGACCTCCGCGACCATCAGGACGTCGCCGGTCGGCGCCCAGTCCCCGTACCCGACGAATGCGTCGGCATCTGCGGGCGTTCGGAGATCGCGGTCACGGGCTTTCCTCCTTCGCCTGGACACCCTCCGGATCGACGAGATCCCCCGGCGAGTGGTCACGGGTCGTCCGGCTTCGACGATAGCCGAGACAGCCGAAGCGGCGTTTATGTGACCCAGGTCACACTCGTCCGGGAAATTCCGGGGACGGATTCCCCGTTTCCGAGTACGTTGGAAGAAGCGGGGAGAATTTCCCCGGTATCCTGATGAGGAGCAGTCGTCGTGACCACCGCCGCCGCCGAGTCGGTCCACCCCACGGAGAGCGCGCGTACGCCGAAGTTGCGTGCCGATGCGAGCCGGAACCGGGAGCGGATCGTGCTGGCGGCCCGGGACGTGTTCGTCGAGCACGGCGCGGACGCGCCGCTGGACGAGATCGCGAAGCGGGCGGGGGTCGGCAATGCCACGCTGTACCGGAACTTCCCGGACCGGGTGGCGCTGATCCGCGAGGTGGCGGTGCTCGTGAAGAACCGCATCCTGGCCCTCGCCGAGACGGCGACGGTGGAGGCGGAGGCTCCTGACGGAGCCGGCCCGTTCGACGCCCTCCAGCGGTTCGCGCACGCGTCCGTCGAGGAGAAGGTCGGCGGTCTCTGCACCTTGTTCAGCAGCCATGTCGACCCGTACGACCCGGAGTTGGCCGAGATCAGGACGCGCTTGCAGACCGCCGTGGGCGGCCTGATGGAGCGCGCCAAGGTCGCGGGCGAACTGCGGGCGGACGTCGACCACGGTGACCTGTTCATCGCGACGAGCCAGCTGACCCGTCCGCTGCCGAACACCTCCTGCCGACTGCTCGACGATTTCGTCCACCGGCACCTGCAGATCTTCCTGGACGGTCTGCGCGCGCCGGCGCCTTCGGTCCTGCCCGGCCGGGCCGCGACCTTCGAGGACTTCCAGACCGAGAACTGATCCCGACCACCAGCACCGACCGTCCGGCGGCGCCCCGCTGCGCCCCGGCACGCTCTCCCGACACACCTCCCGTACGGCAACCTGCCGTTCCCGTACGGCAGTCGACCGTTCACGCACACCACACGCACCGTGAAGTGAGTAACCCCATGCCTCAAACCGACGCCCGACCGGCGACGCTGCCCGATCCCCGGCGCTGGAAGGCGCTGATATTCATCGGCCTCGCCCAGCTGATGGTCGTCCTCGACGCGACCATCGTGAACATCGCCCTGCCCTCCGCGCAGCAGGACCTGGGCATCACCGACGGCAACCGCCAGTGGGTGATCACCGCCTACGCGCTGGCCTTCGGCGGACTGCTGCTGTTCGGCGGCCGGATCGCCGACCTCTGGGGCCGCAAGCGGACCTTCATCGTCGGCCTGACCGGCTTCGCCCTCGCCTCCGCGCTCGGTGGCGCCGCGGCCAACACCACGATGCTGCTCGGCGCCCGCGCGCTCCAGGGCGTGTTCGGCGCGCTGCTCGCGCCGGCCGCGCTGTCGCTGCTCGCGGTGATGTTCACCGAGGCCAAGGAGCGCGCCAAGGCCTTCGGCATCTACGGTGCGATCGCCGGTGGCGGCGGCGCCATCGGTCTGATCCTCGGCGGCCTGCTCACCGAGTACATGAACTGGCGCTGGACCTTCTTCGTCAACATTCCGTTCGCCATCGTGGCCGCCGCGGGCGCCGTGCTGGTGATCCGCGAGCCCTCCGAGGGCCGCAACCGCAACAAGCTGGACGTCCCCGGCGTGCTGCTGGTGACCACCGGCCTGGTCTCGCTGGTCTACGCCTTCACCCGCGCCGAGTCCGACGGCTGGTCGTCCGGCACCACCATCGGGCTGTTCGTCGCGGCCGCCGTGCTGCTGACCGCCTTCGTGCTGGTGGAGCGCAGGGTCAAGGCCCCGCTGCTGCCGCTGCGCGTGGTGCTCGACCGCAACCGCGGCGGGGTGTACCTGTCGCTGGGCATGGCCGTGATCGGCATGTTCGGTCTGTTCCTCTTCCTGACCTACTACCTCCAGATCGTGCTCGGCTACAGCCCGGTGCTGACCGGTGTGGCCTTCCTGCCGATGGTGGCGGGCATGATCACCGGCTCGACCCAGATCGGCGCCCGGCTGATGACCCGGGTCCCGGCCCGGTACCTGATGGCGCCCGGCTTCCTGGTCGCCTCGGTCGGCATGTTCCTGCTGACCCACATCGGCCTGGACACCTCCTACCCGGCGCTGATCCTGCCCGGTCTGGTCCTGATGGGCCTCGGCATGGGCACCGCGTTCATGCCGGCCATGAGCCTGGCCACGCACGGCGTCCAGCCGCGCGACGCGGGCGTGGCCTCGGCCATGGTCAACACCTCGCAGCAGGTCGGCGGCGCCATCGGCACCGCGCTGCTGAACACCATCGCGGCCAGCGCGACCACCACCTGGCTGGCGTCGCACGCCACCGCGGCGGCGGCCGCCTCGCCGGAGGCCGCGAAGGCGCTCCAGTTCCAGAGCATGGTGCACGGCTTCTCGACCGCGATCTGGGTGTCCTTCGGGATCCTGGTGGCGGCCGCGGCGGTCGCCTTCACCTTCATCAACGCCGGCCGGCCGGACGCCGGGGCGGGCTCGGCCACGGGCGCCGCGAAGGAGAACGAGGTGCCGGTGCTGGTGCACTGACACGCCCCTCCAGGGGTTGCTCGGGTGCGTACGCGGCCCGTCCGGTGTCTTCCACGACGCCGGGCGGGCCGCTCGCCGTTTCCGGGGCCGAAGGGACGGCGCGCAGCCCGGAGGAGCGGTGCGCGGAGGCGGACCCCCGAGTAGAAACGGGGGCTCCTCCCCGGTTCCTGGTCTTCGGCATCATCGCGCTGATGGCGGCGATCGCGACCGTCAACCCGATCTGGGCGTACGGGCCGTACCGCCCGGACCAGGTCTCCACCGACGCCCAACCGGACTGGTGCATAGGCTTCGCCGAGGGCCTGATCCGGATCATGCCCGGCTGGGAAATCGGGCCGTGGGGGCACACCCTCGACCTCGGGGTGCTCATCCCGTTCACGATGTTCCCGCTGGTGCTGGGCGCGATCGCGGTCTACCCGAGGTGCACGCCCGGCTCTCGCCGCGGGAGCTGCACCGGCTCACGGCGCACGAACAGCCCCGCCCCCTCGAAGCGGCGGCCCCGGTGGACGAGAATGGAGTCGCCCGCCCGACGGGCGTGCTCACCCGCACCCGCACCAGGCTCTCCCGTGGCTTCCACGGCGAGGGCGGCCGGATCCCCAAGCCCACCGCCGAGGAGTTCGGCGAGATCACCGGGGACCACCGGCACTGACCCGCATCCCCCGATGCCACAGGGAGGACAGGTGCACCACCCAACCGACCGGCTCGCCGACAGCAGGTACCTCCTGCTCACCACCTTCGGCGAGGACGGCAGCCGGATGGACTCGCAGCTCTGGGTCGTGCCGGACGGCACGGCCCTCGGGGTCTGGACCCCGGCCCACTCCGGAGCGGCCGACCGGATCCGCCGCCACCCCCGGGTACTGATCGGCCCCTGCGACGCCCACGGGCGTCCCACCGGCCGCCCGGTGCCGGCCCGGGCCCGGCTCTGTGACGCCGACGACACCGCGCGCTACCGCACGTCGCTGATCAACAAGTACGGCCTGACGGCGCTGATCGCGCTGGCCCGCAGCCGGTACCGACTGGGACTGGCGGGAACGGTCGGGATCCGCATCACGCCGAACGAGCTGGAGCAGCGGCTGGTCGGTCCCGACTGGCAGCCGCCGGCCGGCTACTGCGTCAACTGACGGACCGGCGATCCTCGCCGGGTGCCGGGGCCCCGGGAAGGGCGGCCCCGGCACCCGGCGTTTCCGGGCCGCCGTGTCCGAGGCCCGGAAGCGGGGCCGCTCCGCCCACCCGGAAGGTCACGACAGCGGGTGGGTCGGGACCGGGCTGACGTCCTGGATCTCGCCGTGGGCCTTGGTGAGCAGCTGCGAGGCGAGTTCGTTGAGCGCACGGGCGCCCGCGATCTCCTCGCCGACCCTCAGCTGTTCCGGGTCGGAGGGGTGACGGCTGCTGTACCCGTGGGCGCGCAGTTCCGTCCCGTCGCCGAGTCTCACCAGCGCGGCGGCGCTGGTCCGCGCTCCCTCTTCGCGGAACTCCATCTCGATGTGCCAACCGACCAGAGTCTGCATGGCGGATCACCTCCATCGGTTACTCCTCCAGAGTGCGCCGCACTCACCGTGAACACCAGACCGGACGGGGCGGGGGCGATCCCCGGGTCAAGTTGAACACGTTCAGCCAGGCCGCGTAGAGTCGGCGGCGCCATCTATTTGAACGCGTTCAAGGGGGTGTGTCCACGATGGGGAAGGGCACCACGGAACTGGTCGACCTGCTGATCCTGCTCGGCATGGGCGCCGTCGTCCCGCTCGGCCTCGCCCTGGTCGGGGAGCCCGGACTCGCCCGGGTCCGCCGGCTCTGGCCGCTCGCCGCCGTACCCGGCGCGCTCTCGCTCTGGCTGCCCCGCGGCGGCCCGGCCGCCGGATGCGCCCTGCTCTACGCGCTCGGCACCCTGGCCATCGCCCTGCACGCGCCGCTGCGGCTGGCCCGCACCCGTTCGCTCGCGCCCGCCGAGGTCGCGGTGCTCACCGCGCTCGCCGCGCCCTCGGTGGCCGGGGTCGCCCTGGTCGCCGAGCGCTCCGGCTACCCGCTGTTCGGCTTCGAGCCGCACATCCTGGCGCTCACCGTCCCGCACTTCCACTACGCCGGGTTCACCGCCGCCCTGGTCGCCGGACTGGTCTGCCGCGCCGCCCGTCCCGGCTCCGACCCGGCCCGCTGCGCCGCGCTCAGCGTCCCCGCGGGCACCCTGCTGGTGCTGGCTGGGTACTTCCTCGGCGACTGGTGGCAGTTCGCCGGAGCCGCCGTGCTCACCACCGGGATGTGGCTGGTCGGCCTGGTCACCTGGCGCGAGCTGCGCCCCCGCGGCAGCGGCCCTGGCGGCGGCGATCCGGTCACCGCCCGGCTGCTCGCCGTCTCCTCGGCCGTCCTCGCGCTCACCATGCTGCTCGCCCTGTGGTGGGCCCTCGGCCGGGCCGCCGGACTCCCCCACCCCACGCTGACCTGGATGGCCGCCACCCACGGCGTCGGCAACGCGCTCGGCTTCGCGCTCTGCGCCCTGCTCGCCTGGCGCCGGCTCGCCGCCGCCCAGCCGGGCACCACCACCCCGACCGAGGCCACGGAGGCCGCGCGATGAACGACTACAGCTACCCCGAGCAGGGCGCCAGCCGCACCGGCGAGCTGCCCGCGGGCTACGACCACCTGCGGCACAGCGCGCTCATCGGCCACGGCCGCCCCGCGCTGGAGGCCGCCGGCGCCGCCCTGCTCGACTGGCGGATGCACCGGCTCGCGGGCGTACGGATCGACGCGTCGGCCGGCCGGGCCGCCCCGGGCGTCGCCGTGCACTGCGCCATCGGCCTCGGCCCGCTGCGGGCCGGCGCCCCCAACCGGGTGCTGGCCACGGTCGAGGGCCCGGACCGGTACGGCTTCACCTACGGGACCCGAGCGGGGCACCTGGCCCGTGGCGAGGAGACCTTCCTGGTCGAGCTGGACCCGGACGGCGCGGTCCGGTTCTCGGTCACCGCCTTCAGCCGGCCGGTCGCCTGGTACGCCCGGCCGGCCGGTCCGCTGTTCCCCCTCGCCCAGCGCGCCTTCGCCCGGCGCTGCGGGCGCGTACTGGCCCGGATCGCGGCCGGGGCGGGGTAAAACCGCTGGTCGGGACGGAAGTGCGTCCGGGATCATCGGCGGATGACGTCGATGCGACCGGTCCTGGAGGTCTTCGCCCCCGACGGCTTCACGCTCTGGCCGACGGGCGGTCACGAGCCGTACGGGCACCTCACCCTGAACGGGCGGATGACGCCGGCCGAGGTGGGCACGGCGCTCTGGCGGCTGGCCGGGTACAACGACGTCGAGCCCGGGTCGGCGGAGGCCGAGGAGCGCGGCCCCCGGCCTGCGGACCCGCCGGGCGCCTTCCTGCACGGGCTGCTCACCGATCCGCTTCCGTACGCCCCCGGCGGCCTGGTGGTGACCGACTCCGTCACCGGCGCCGTCTTCGAACCGGGCTGCTGCAACGGCCTGGAGGAGTGGCGCGGGTGGCTGAACGTCACGGACGGCTCCGGCACCGCCTGGTTCGGCCACGACCCCGACGCCCGGGCCGAGTGCGTCGGCCGGGTCGTCCGGCTGACCCAGGACGCCGGGAACGGCGAGGACGGTGAAGATCGCGAGGACCGCGACGGCACGGTGATCGAACTTCCGGTGGACGAACTGCGCCGCCTGCTCGCCGGGGCCGAGCAGGACCTGCGCGACTTCCTCGCGCTGGCGGCGGGTTGGGCCGAGCGGCAGCTCCCCGGGCACGCCGCCGCCGTCACCGCGGCCCTCGCCCGGGCACTGGACCTGGAGCCCCCGGCATGACCGGATTCCCCACCCACCGGGCCCGGGTGCACGACACCTCGCTCCCGCTGTACCGGCGGCACAGCGCGCTGCTGGACGGCGCCGAGCTGCCCGGCTGCCCGGCCTGCGGCGAGGAGGGCCCGCCGGTGCCGGTGCCGACCGGCCACGGCCTGGCCGAGCTGTGCCGTTCCTGCGCACAGGTGCTGACGCCCTGCCCCTGCGGACGGTGGCACAGCTTCGAACCGGACCTGCGGGTCGGCTGGAGCCGGACCTGGCGGCGGGAGCACATGAGCGGCACCGGCGAGCCGGACCCGCACTGGCCCGGCGTCCGGGGCACGGCCCGGGTCGAGCGACTGGCCGCCTACCCCGTCGCGCACGGGCCGTACTGAGCCGGGCCCGTACGGTCAGGGCCCATGCGGTCAACGCCCGTACGGTCAACGCCGGTGCGGTCAGGGCCAGTCCGGTCAGGACCGGTGCGCCGGGACCGCGACCAGCAGCGCGCCGCCGTTCTGGACCCGGACCTCGAAGTGGTCGATGTCACCGGGCTGGAACGCCGCGCCGCCGGTGGTCCGCACCGTGCCGTCGCCGCCCGCGTAGCCGACCGCGGGGACGGACCAGCTGGTCACCGTCTGCTGCTCGCCGGTGTGCGAGACGGCGACCAGTTCGCAGCTCAACGGGCCGTGGACGCCGGAGAGTTGCAGGCTGACCCGGCTGCCCAGGGTGGTGCCGTCGACGCCGACGGTGGCGTGCGCGCCGGTGCCCGGGTCGGTGGCGCTGAACTGCTCGGCCGCCGCGACCACGGCGGGGCCCTGGTCGGCGGTGATCACCGCGGCGGTGACGGCGGGGCCGGCCGCCACCATCACGGTGGCGGCCAGGGCCAGCACCAGCCGCCGCACCCGGCCCC
>NZ_MSJQ01000451.1 GCF_014596515.1 Streptomyces sp. CBMA156 | reverse complement strand
ATCGGACCCGCACCACCTCTCCGGCCCGGCTCGCGGTCGGCCGGCCGCCGCGCACCGCGACCCGGCCGGCCACCACGACGGTCTCCACGCCCACCGGCGGCAGCAGCGGCTGCTCGAAGGTCGCACCGTCCAGGACGGCCTGCGCGTCCAGCACCACCAGGTCGGCGACGGCGCCGTCGCTGACCACGCCGCGCCCGGCCAGCCCGAACCGCCCGGCGGGCAGGCCGGTCATCTTGTGCACCGCGAGCTCCAGCGGCAGCAGCCCCTGCTCGCGCCCGTAGTGGCCGAGCACCCGGGCGAAGCTGCCCGCCCAGCGCGGGTGCGGACGGCCGGGTTTGGGCACGCCGTCCGAGCCGATCATCGACAGCGGGCTGGCCAGCACCCGGCGGACGTCGTCCTCGCGCATCGAGTGGCTGATGATGGTCACCTCGCCCTGTGCCTCCAGCAGCAGGTCGCAGACGTAGTCCACCGGGTCGGCGCCGCGCTCGGCGGCCAGGTCGGCGATCCGGCGGCCCTCGGCCGCCCGGCGGGCCGGGGCGGCGGCCACCGAGATCAGGTCCCAGCCGCCGTTGCCGACGGTGTTCTCCCAGCCCTCGACGCCGTTCGCGATGTCCGCCCGGACGCGGTCCCGCACCTCCTTGCTGCGCAGCCGCTCCAGCAGCGCGGCCGGGCCGCCCTCGCTGGTCCACGGCGGCAGCATCGCGTGCAGCACGGTGCTGCCGGCGGTGTACGGGTAGACGTCGCAGAGCACGTCCACGCCGTCGGCGCGGGCCTGCTCCAGACGCGGCAGGGTCCGCAGGGTGGCGCCCCAGCCGTGCCGGCCCGCGGTCTTGTGGTGGGAGACCTGGAGCGGGGCGCCGGAGCGCACCGCGATCTCCAGCGCCTCCTCCAGCGCCTTCTCCACCTGGGACATCTCGTCGCGCAGGTGGGTCACGTACGGCTTGCCGTGCCGGGCGGCGACCTTCGCCAGGGCCACGATCTCCTCGGTGTCGGCGTAGACGCCGGGCGGGTAGATCAGCCCGGTGGAGAGCCCGGCCGCGCCCTGGCCGAGCGCCCGGTCGAGCAGCCCGCACATGGCGTCCAGCTCCTCGGGGGTGGGCGGCCGGTCCTCGAAGCCCATCACCCCGGCGCGCAGCGTGCCGTGGCCGACCAGCGAGGCGATGTGGTTGCGCCGCAGTTCGGGCCGCTGGCCGGCGGCGAAGGCGTCGAAGTCCTCGGCGGGCAGCACCGGGCCGAGGCCGAAGGAGACCCGCAGGTGCCCGGCCAGCTCGGGCAGCCGCCCGGGCAGCGCGGGGAACAGGCTGATCCCGCAGTTGCCGCTGATCTCGGTGGTGACGCCCTGGAGCAGCGGGGCCAGCCGCAGCTCGTCCAGGGCGTCGCCGTCGGTGTGGGTGCCGCCGCCGAACGGGGCGGCGAGCGCGTCCGAGTGGGTGTGGACGTCGATGAAGCCGGGGGTGACGACCCGTCCGGTGACGTCCAGGGTCTCGGTCGCGGTCACCGCGCTGCCGGGCGGCAGGACGGTGACCCGGCCGCCCCTGACGGCGAGGTCGGCCGGGCGGGCGGGTGCCCCGGTGCCGTCCACCAGGGTGCCGCCGCGCAGCAGCAGGTCGGCCGGGGTCGTGGTCACGTCCGCTCCCATCAGTCCCATCGTTCCCATCAGAGCACCGTCGAGAGGAAGGCCCGGGTGCGGTCGTGCCGCGGGGCGGTGAACACCTCGGCCGGGCTGCCGGCCTCCACCACCGCGCCCTGGTCCATGAAGACGACCCGGTCGGCGACCTCGCGGGCGAAGCCCATCTCGTGGGTGACCACGATCATCGTCATGCCGCTGCGGGCGAGGTCGCGCATCACGCCGAGCACCTCGCCGACCAGCTCCGGGTCGAGGGCCGAGGTCGGCTCGTCGAAGAGCATCAGGGTCGGTTCCATGGCCAGTGCCCTGGCGATGGCGACCCGTTGCTGCTGGCCGCCGGAGAGCTGGGCCGGGTAGTGGTCGGCGCGGTCGGCCAGGCCGACCCGGTCGAGCAGTTCGCGGGCCTGGCGCTCGGCCTCCGCGCGCGGGCGGCGCTTGACCGCGATCGGGCCCTCCATCACGTTCTGGAGCGCGGTGCGGTGCGGGAAGAGGTGGAAGCGCTGGAAGACCATGCCGATCCGCTCGCGCTGGTGGCGGATGTCGCGCGGCCTGCGCTCGCGGAGTTTGTCGCCGGTGGTGCCGTGCGGCTCGTAGCCGACCGGTTCGCCGTCCACCTCGATCCGCCCGGCGTCGATCTTCTCCAGGTGGTTGAAGCAGCGCAGCAGCGTGGACTTTCCGGAGCCCGAGGGCCCGATCACGCAGAGCACCTCCCCCGACCTGACCTCCAGGTCGATGCCGCGCAGCACCTCCAGGTCCCCGAAGTGCTTGCGCACCTTCCGGGCCGACAGGACCACCTCGGCGGCCGTCCCTCCCGGCGCGTCCAGGTCGATCGTCCTCACTTGCCCTCCCCCTTCTTCGTCACGCGCTTGCGCGCTCCGCCGCGCCCGGGCCGCAGGTTCGCCAGCACCCTGCGGTGCAGCGGCGGCGGGGCACCGGCCGGATTGAACTTCCGCTCCACCGCGTGCTGGGCGACGCTCGCGATGGTGGTGAGCACCAGGTACCAGATGGACGCGACGATCAGCAGCGCGATGACCTCGAAGTTGGCGAGGTAGAGGTGCTGCGAGACGGTCATCAGGTCGGCGCCGGCGATGACCGAGACCAGCGAGGTGGTCTTCAGCATCGAGATGAACTGGTTGCCGAACGGCGGGATGATCACCCGCATCGCCTGCGGCAGCATCACGCGGGTGAGGATCTGCCGGTTGGACATGCCCAGCGAGGCGCCGGCCTCGCGCTGCCCGGGGTCGACGCTCTGGATGCCGGCCCGGACGATCTCCGACATGTAGGCGCCCTCGTTGATCGACAGGCCGAGCAGCGCCGCCACGAAGCCGGTGATCAGGGTGTTGGACTGCCAGCTGACCAGCTTGGGCCCGTCGAACGGGATGCCGATGCTGATCTCGGGGAACAGCAGCGCCAGGTTGAACCAGAAGATCAGCTGGACCAGCAGCGGGGTACCGCGGAAGAACCAGGTGTACGCCCCGGCGGTGGTCCGCAGCACCGGGTTGTCGGACAGCTGCATCACCGCCACGACCACGCCGATGACGATGCCCACCACCTGGGAGATCAGGGTGAGCTGGACCGTCACCCAGAGCCCGTCCAGGATCACGCCGTCGAACTGGTACTTGGCGACGATGTCCCAGTGCAGGTTGGGGTTGACGATGACCGTCCAGGCGAGCCAGACGGCGAAGAAGGCCGCCGCCAGCACGGCGAACCAGCGCGCCGGGCGGGGGCGCCCGGTCACCTCGAAGGCCAGGTCGTCGTCGACGGCTCCCGCGGCGGACGGCGCGTGGCCGGCCGGGACGGTCTGCGGGGCGCCGCCGGGTTGCGGGGCGCCGCCGGGCTTCGGGGGATCGGCGGGCATCGCGGGGTCTCTCATGTCGGTGCTCATCTCGTCGGTGCCGCCGTTCTCACTGCGCCGCGTTGACGGTGGCGCGCTCCACCGCGCTGCCGCCGACCTGGTAGGTGTCCAGGACCTTGCGGTACTCACCGCTCTCGATCAGCTCCTGGAGCGCCTTCTGCACCGCGTCGCGCAGCCCGGAGTCCTTCTTCGCCACCGCGATGCCCCACGGAGCCGTCCCGTACTGGTCCGGCAGCACCTCGTAGGAGCCGCTGTTCTGCACGAACATCTGCGCCACCGGGTAGTCCACGATGGTGGCCACGGCCCGCTCGCTGTCCAGTTGGAGCAGCCCGGTCGGGGCGTCCTCGCTCTGCGAGATCGTCATCTTGGTGGCGCACTTGGCGTTCTGCTGCTCGCCGATCTCCAGGTTGGAGCTGCCCTTGGCGAGGACCACCTTCTTGCCGCAGAGGTCCTCGATGGACTTGATGCCCTCCGGGTTGCCCTTCTTCGTCATGATCACGCCGCCGGTGCGGAAGTAGTCGACGAAGTCGACGGCCTGGCGGCGCTGGGCGCTGTCCGTCATCGAGGACATCACCAGGTCGTAGCGGCCGGCCTGGAGGCCGGGGATCAGGCCGTCGAAGGAGGAGTTGGAGAGTTCGAGCTTCAGGCCGAGCTTCCCGGCGACGGCGGCGGCGAGGTCCGGGTCGACCCCGGTCAGTTCGGTGGTCCCGGGCTTGTACATCTCCATCGGCGGGTAGCCGACGGAGGTGGCCACTCTGAGCACGCCGCTCTGCTTGTTCTTCTCGGGGAGCAGCTCGGTGGCGCTCTTCCCGGAGTTCTGGCCGGCCTGTGCTGCTCCGGCGGCCGGGGAGCCGCCCTGGTCGGAGCGCCCGCAGGCGGTGGCGGCCAGGACGACCAGGGACAGTGCGGCCAGACAGCGCAGGGAACGGGGGCGGTTCATCGGCTACTCCCTCGGGCGGTGACGGTGCGCCGATGCTGGCAGCCGAGTCCCGGTGAACGGAAGATGATGAAGCTATTGCTGCCTCACCAACGATTTTTGTACGGCTGACCGCGCTGTCCTGCGGACTTCCGGCCGCGCCGGGTCAGCCGGTGAGCCGGGGGGCCTCGGGCAGCTTGGCGTCCGCCTGCCGTCCGGTGAGGTCGACGGTGGTCGGGGTGCCCAGCCCCGGCATCCGCATCGTGACCCGGCGCAGTCCGCCGTCGCCGTCGACCCAGTAGGTCAGTGGCGAGCGGGCGCCGTCGGGCGCGGCGCCCTGGGCGCGCGGGCCGGCGATGCGGTCGTGGTCGCGGCCGTCGATCCGGTCCCGGCCCAGCCAGCGGGCCCCGGACTGGGCGAGCAGCAGCGGGTTGTCGGGGCGGTCCGCGCCGAGTTGGACCAGCAGGTTCAGCCCGGCGTCCAGCGGGTCCGCCGTGTAGGTCCGGGGTGACCAGCCCTGGCGCGGGATGTGCTCGGCCAGCTGCCAGGCCGGGGCGTCGGAGCCGGTGCCGGTGCTCGTGCCGGTGCCGGCCGTGGGGGCGCCCGTGGGGCCGGTGCCGGCCGGCTCGGGGGCCAGGCCGAGGCCGCCGGTGTCCCAGACGATCAGCCCGTGGTCCATCGGGCCGCTCGCACCGGTGGTCCGGTAGCGGCCCACGCCCCGGTGGTTGCGGTAGTCGACGATCCCCTCGACACGGATGCTCACGCCCCCGCCCTCGTCGGCCGTGAGCACCACGGACACCGGGCTCGCCTGATAGAGGTTCAGCCGCGACAGGGCGAGCCGGCCCGCCTCGTCGGTGGTCACCGGGCGTTCGGTGGCCTCGTCGGAGACCGCCCGGTAGGCGACCAGGCCGCCCGCCGCGGCGCCGCACACCAGGATCGCGATCAGTGCCGTGAGCCGGCCGGCCCGTCGGGGCGCGCGGCCGTCGGCCTTCGTCTTGCGGGGCATGCGGTCCGCTCCCTTTCCTCGGTCGGTCATGACGGTCGGGCGGGTCCGGGGACCGTTCGGTCCTCGAACCCGCCCGACCTGGCCCGGTGCGGGTCTCCCCGCACCGGGCTCCCCACGCGGGGCTCCCGGAAGAGGCTAGCCGCGCTGGGCGGACCTGCGCCTACGACCCGTCAGCACCATCGCGGCGCCGAGGGCGATCAGCCCCGCCGCACCGGTCAGGAGGATCGGCATCCCGTCGCCCGCACCGGTGTTGGGCAGGTGCCCGGGTGCGGGAGCCTGCGGCGCCGGCGGTGCCGGGGGCACCGGAGCCGCCGTCGTCGGGGCCGGGGCCGGCGTCTCGGTCGGGGTGGGTGTCGGCGTCGGCGTCGGGGTCGGCGTCGGGGTGGGGGTGGGGATCACCGTGTTGACGGCCGTCACCTCCACACCGGCGTCGAGGTTCGCCGAGGTCAGCACCAGCGGGCCGAAGACGGTGACCTTCGGGGCTTCGTAGCCCTCCGGCGGGCTCAGCTCCTGCCAGTAGTACGTTCCGGGCAGCCCGGTGCCCTGGCAGAGGCCGTCGGCCGCGGTGGTGCAGGGCTCGCCGACCTTGGCGTCGGGCTTGTCGCCGGTCGGCTGGAGCCCGTCGGTCCCGTTGGTCTCGTGCCACAGCTGGAACTTGGCGCCGGCCAGCGGCTTGCCGTCCTGGTCGTGCTTGACCAGGCGCAGCGCGCCCTCCTGCTGACGGAAGCCGAAGTCGTAGGTGTGGTCGTTCTCACCGGGGCCTCCGGTGGTCAGCGCCCGCTCCGGGTACTTGCCGTCCTTGGGCACGATGCCCTTGGAGTCGATGAAGTGGTTGTCACCGACGTCGTGGCCGGTCGGCACCCACTGGAAGAGGGGGCCGTCCTTGGCGTAGTCCGCCGGGTCGTCCAGCTTGATCGTGTACTTGGTCCGCGGCTTGAGGCCGCCGTCGACGTTGCTGTCGTCGAAGTAGTACTCGCCGCGCTTGGTCGTCTTGGTGGTGCCGACGAGCTTCCCCGACTCGTCGTACAGGTGGACGGTCGCGCCCGGCACCGGCTTCTGGCCCGGCAGTTGGAGGCCGCTGCGCTCGGGGTCGTACCAGACCCGGTTGCCGATCTGGAGCGGAGCCTGGTCGCAGAGGACCTCCAGGTCGCCCATCGCGGCGCCCTTGCCGAACGCCGGCCACGGTCCGACCGGGTTCAGCCGCACGCCGCCGTCCGGCTTGCCGTCGCGCTTGGCGAAGGCGCTGCCGAAGCCGAGGGCCATGCTGTTGCTGTCGTAGCCCGAGGTCGCGATGGAGTCCTCGACCTTCGAGAACGCCATCCCCGCGTTCGCGGGGTTGTTGTGCCCGATGCGGCCGTTGTCGAAGAACCGCTGGCCCCTGGCCGTGGACCCGCAGCCCAGGTTGGTGTCCAGCACGTACGTGCCGTTCGCCGCGCAGGCCTTGAGGAGGTCACCGCCGGACAGCACGGTGGACCCCACGCCGGCCGTCGGGCCGGCCGCCGACTGGTCGCCGAAGCGGTCGCGGAAGGCGAGCAGCATCGAACCGTCGGTCTCGAAGGCGATCTCGGCCAGCGCCGGCTCGGGGTTGGCCATGTAGTTCGCCCCGCAGGCCTGGCCGTTCTGCGAGGTCGGGTAGGTGTCCTGCCACGGGAACCAGCCGGTGCCGGGGCAGACCCCGCCGACCGTGGTGCCGCGCGGGTAGTCGAGCGGCTGGTCCAGCACGGGCGCCTTGAACGTGGCCGTGGCCAGGTCGAACGGCAGCACCAGGGCGCGCAGGTCCGAGGCCTTGCCGGTGGACTCGCCCGAGCAGACGCCGCCGACGAAGAGGACGCCGTCCTGGAGGCCGAGGCCGTACGGACGCCAGTCCCCGGCCGCCGGGCAGCCCGGGTCGGGGATCGGGTAGGCGGCCTTCGGCTCGGCCGCCGTCGCCGCGGTGGCGTCGTAGCGGTAGAGCTTGCGGTCGTGGAGGTTGACGACGAACAGGTCCTTGCCGTCGTCGGTGACCTTGATCGCACCGAGGCTCTCCTTGCCCACCGCGGGCAGGAAGCCGTCGTCGTTGCCCGGGCCGTGCGGGGTGGTGCCCGCGTCCGGGACGGTGGCGAACAGCGCGGTCTTCTTCTGCGCCACGTCGGTGACGTAGATCGCGCCGGGCCCGCCGGGGCCGTAGCTCGTGCTCCGCTTGGCCTGGGCCGAGGCGAACACCCGCCGGTCGGCCTTGTTCCAGGCGATGCCGTAGAGGTTCCCGGTCTGTTCGCCCGTGGCCAGGTCGGTCACGGTCACGTCGGTGCCCGCCACGCCCCGGGAGTTGTACGGGTAGGACACCAGCGTGTGCCCCGCCCCGCCCTCCCGGGTGGCCGGCTGACAGGTCGTCACCAGCGGCGCGTTCTTCTGGCAGTAGTCACCCGGGCTCCACAGCCCCGTGGTGAGTTCGACCGTCTTGCCGCCGGAGAGGTCGACGAACTCCTCGTTGGAGCTCAGCTGGTTCGGCGCGCCGTCCAGGCCCTGGCGCGAGGCGAAGGCCGGGTAGAGCACGCCCGGCTTCGGATTCACCACCTGCACCCGGTACTTGCCGCCGGTGAGCTTGGCGGCCGGTGCCAGCGTCACCGTTCCGTCGGCCGCCGTGGTGCCCTCGACGGACACCCCGGCTGCGTCGGTGAGCGTCACCTTCACGCCCGCCGTGCCCGATTCGAGTCCGGGCGTCCACACCCCGTCGGTATCCACGGCCCGGATCACCCGGACCTTCACCGTCCCGTCTCCGGCCGCCGGGAAGGCCGAAGGGGCCGCCGCCAACGAGCAGGCGCCGATCGCCACGGCCAGCGCCACCGCGCCGCCCGCGGTGCGACGGCCGGAGGCCCGGCGCTCGGGCCCGCCCGACCGCCGGTCCGGGCCGCGCCCGGTACCGACGGTTCGTTCACTTGTCGTCGTCATCCCTGCTCTCATCGTCCAGTTGGGCCTTCCGGCCGGCCTCGTGAGCGAGTTCCCGAGTGGCGAAAAGCCGTCATTGTTAACGGGAGCTTAAAGGGGATTCACACAAGTTCGCCGGGAAACAAGGAACTTTGACGTTTCCCCAGACGTCACAAGGCCGTCACGGTCCACTGCCCGCCACCGCCGCCGGGTGACTGACCAGCGGCGACCGTCCGGGCACCTGCCGCAACCCCCCACGACCGCCGCCACGTGCGGTCGACCGTCGAACACGGTTCCCTCAGGAACCGTCCACACCGCTCCCCGACTCGCTTACCCCACGCACAACTTGCGCAACAACCGGGCACCGGGTGGCCGCACCGCGGCCCGGACTGGCACGATGTCCGAATGCGTATTCTGGTCATCGGCGGAACCCGCTTCATCGGCCTCCACTTCGCGGAGGCGGCACTGGCCGCCGGACACGAGGTCACGGTGGTGCACCGGGGCCGGTCCGGCGCCGGACTGCTCCCGGACGCCACCCACGTGATCGCCGACCGGGACGCCGGCCTCGCCCCGCTGCGCGGCCGCAGCTGGGACGCCACCGTCGATCTCTGCGCCTACTTCCCGCGCCAGGTCCGCGAGTTGGCCGCCGCCCTCGACCCCGGCGCGGCCGGGCGATACCTGCTGATCTCCTCGCTCTCGGTGTACGACGTCCCGGCCGCGCCCGGCTACGCCGAGGACTCCCCCCTGCTGCCCGCCGACGGCCCGGAGGCCGAAGAGGTCACCGCCGAGACGTACGGCGTCCTCAAGGTCCAGTGCGAGCGCGCCGCCCGGCAGGCCTTCGGCCCGGAGACGCTGCTGGTCCGCCCGACGTACGTGATCGGCCCCCGGGACTACACCCACCGCTTCGACTACTGGGTGCGGCGTCTCGCCCGGGGCGGCGAGGTGCTCGCCCCCGGCCGGCCGGACGCGCCGGTCCAGGTGGTCGACGTCCGCGACCTCGCCGCCTGGATGCTCGCCCTCCTGGAACAGGGCGCCTCCGGCGCCTACCACGCCACCACCGCACCGCCGTTCGGCCTCGGCGACCTGCTCGACGCCGTCGCCTCGGCGGTCGCCCCGCCCGGCACCACCCTCACCTGGGTCTCCGAGGAGTTCCTCCGCGCCGCCGGCGTACCGGACCGCGCGCTCCCGCTCTGGCCCGCCGACCCGCACACCCGCACCACCAGCACCGCCGACCCGGCCGCCGCCCTCGCCACCGGCCTGGCCCTCCGCCCGGTGGCCGAAACCGCCCGCGGGATCGGGCCGTTCGAACCCCAGCCGGAGACACTCACCCCCGACCGGGAGGCCGAGCTGCTCGCCGCCTGGCACCGGCGGTAGCCGCCGCGGCCGCCGGTCAGGCCCCGGCCCGGACATCTCCCGGGCCGGGGCCCACTCCGTGCGCCCGCACGCCCGCACCCTGATGGCACGTCACAACGGCGCCCTCAAGGGGGCGGGCCGCTCTCCGTTTCCGGCAGCCGGCAGCGCCCGAACGTGACCCCGCCGGGCCTCAGCCGGCGAGCGGCGGGTTGAGCCGGGCGAAGGCCTCCTGCCGGCGGTACGGGAAGTACGGGTACGGCGCGGTGCGGGCACTGGCCGCGTCCAGCCGGGCCACCTGCTCCTCGGTCAGGGCCCAGCCGACCGCGCCGAGGTTCTGGCGCAGCTGCTCCTCGTTGCGGGCCCCGATGATGACCGAGGAGACGGTCGGCCGGCGCAGCAGCCAGTTGATCGCCACCTGGGGAACGGTGCGCCCGGTCTCGGCGGCGACCTCGTCCAGCGCGTCGACCACCCGGTGGAGCAGCTCGTCCTCGACCGGCGGGCCGTAGTCCGCGGTGTCGTGCAGCCGGCTGCCGGCCGGGAGCGGCTGCCCGCGGCGGATCCTCCCGGTGAGCCGGCCCCAGCCGAGCGGGCTCCACACGAGCGCGCCGACGCCCTCCTCCCGGGCGAGCGGCATCAGCTCCCACTCGTAGTCGCGGCCGACCAGGGAGTAGTAGACCTGGTGGGCGGCGTAGCGCGGGCGGCCGTGCCGGTCGGCCAGCGCGAGGGACTTCATCAGCTGCCAGCCGGAGAAGTTGGAGACCCCGGTGTAGCGGATCTTGCCGGCCCGGACCAGGTCCTCCAGGGTCGCGAGCACCTCCTCGATCGGGGTGCCGGCGTCGTAGGCGTGCAGCTGGAACAGGTCCAGGTAGTCGGTGCCGAGGCGGCGCAGCGCGTCGTCGACGCTCCGGACCAGCCGGGCGCGGGAGGTGCCGGCGTCCTGGGGGCCCTCGCCAGTGGGCAGGCCGGCCTTCGTGGAGATCAGCACCTGGTCACGGCGGCCGCGGACGGCCTGGCCGAGCACCTCCTCGGAGGCGCCGTCGGAGTAGACGTCGGCGGTGTCGAAGAGGGTGACCCCGGCGTCGATGGCGATGTCGAGGAGTCGGCGGGCCTCCTGGACGTCGGTGGTGCCCCAGGCGCCGAACAGCGGGCCGCGGCCGCCGAAGGTGCCGGTGCCGAGGCTGAGCGCGGGCACCTTGAGCCCGGACGTGCCGAGCCGGCGGTACTCCATGTCGGTGGTGGTGGTCATGACAGTTCTCCCCTCGAAGCCCATAATGGGACTCCCGTTCCGTTAGGATGCCTTGAACCTAACAGACTCCACGCCCCTAATGGAACAGGAATCCCGTTAATGGCCGTCGAGCCCCCCTCGCCCTCGCCTGCACAGCCCGAGCCCTCCACGCCCGGCACCGTCCGCCCCGGTGGCCGGACCGCCCGGGTCCGCGCCGCCGTCCTGCGCGCCGCCGAGGACGCCCTGGTCGAGCACGGCTTCAGCGGCCTCGACCTCGGCGACATCGCCCAGCGGGCCGAGGTCGGCCGCACCACCGTCTACCGCCGCTGGGGCAGCACCACCGCCCTGGTCGCCGACCTGCTCGCGGACATGGCCGAACAGTCGCTGCCGCGCACCGACAGCGGCTCCCTCGCCGGAGACCTGCGGGCCAACGCCCGGCTCGTCCGGCGCACCCTGGCCGATCCCCGGCAGGGCGCGCTGTTCCGCGCCGTCCTCGTGGCGGCGAACTGCGACCCGGACGCGGCCGAGGCACTGCGGCACTTCTACCGGCGCCGGGTCGAGGAGTGGGCGCCGTGCGTCACCGCGGCCGTCGAGCGCGGCGAACTCCCGCCGGACACCGACGCGTTCGAGGTCGTCCGGGCGGTCTCGGCACCGCTCTACTACCGGATGCTCACCACCGCGGAGCCCCTGGACGAGGCCGCCGCCGACCGCGCGGCCCAGGCCGCCGAGGCGGCGGCCAGGGCCGGGGCGTACCGGCGCCGGGGCGACTGACCGTACGGACCGCGGGCACGGCGAACGGCCGCACGGCGCAGGCGCGGTGTGCGGCCGCCGGGCCCGGGGCGGTCAGTCCTCGTCCGGGTCCTCCTGGTACTCCTCGCGCAGGCTCTCCAGCAGGCCCGCCCAGAGGTCCGACTCCTCCGGCCCCTGCCCCAACTCCTCCACCAGCGCGGCGAACTCGTCCAGCGCGGCCCTGGCGTCCCCCTCGCGAATCCGCTCCTCCAGCCCGGCCAGCAGCGCCAGCGCGCCGATCAGCGCGGGCAGTGAGTCGGCCGCCCGGCCGCCGTCGCCGCAGCCGTGGTCCCAGCCGTCCGGGTGGTAGATCCGCACGGCGCCGGTGTCGCCGGCCACCATCAGGTGCAGTTCGTCGAACCTCCCGACGCAGTACCCCCAGTTGCCCGGCGGGGTGTCGTCGTCCGGCGTGCGCTCGCCGAACAGCTCGTCCAGGTCCGCCTCCCACATCCCGCGCCCGGGCAGGTCCGTGGCGTCGAAGCCGACGAAGTCGAGCCCGACGGCCGGCACCCCGACCTCGCCCAGGAACGCCCGGGCGTCCGGCGCCGTCAGCCGAGCGGGCAGGGTCTCGGGGCGCCAGAGCGTGCCCGGGCCGAAGCAGGACTCCAGCCAGGCCGCGGAGGGGTTCCCGGCGGCGGCCGGCAGTCCGGCGTCGAGCGTGGTCATCGGTGCGTCTCCCCCGGTCGGAACGGTGCTCTGCCGCCATCCAAGCGCACCGCACCGACAGCGAGGGCCGCCGGGGAGCACCCCCCCGACGGCCCTCGCCGAACCGCGGCCTGACGGCTTAGAAGAAACCGTCGTCCTCGTAGTGGTTGTTGACGACCACCTGCGGATCGTCGTCGAAGGCCTCGTTCAGCAGCGCGCCGCCGACCAGGCCGGCCGCGCCCGCGCCGATCAGCGCGCCGGTGCCGAAGCGCCGCCCGCCCTGGGCCTGCTGGCCGGGCACCTGCGGCTGGCCCTGCTGGACCTGTTGCGGGTAGCCGCCCTGCTGCACCGGCTGCGGGTAGCCGCCCTGCGCCGGGGTGTAGAACGGCGGGAGGTTGGTCTGCACCCGCTGGGCACAGGCCACGCAGGCCTCGATCTGGCGCGGGACGCCCCACTGCGGCGACCACAGCACCGCCGCACCGGCGGCGCCGTGCGAGGGGTCGAAGAAACACGTCACGGGGGAAC
>NZ_MSJQ01000450.1 GCF_014596515.1 Streptomyces sp. CBMA156 | reverse complement strand
CTCTTCCCCTCCACGCCGCTCTTCCGATCGGGGCGGCGGCCCGCCACTGGCGCGGCGTCCAGCGGCTCGCCGGCCGGGTGGGCGGCAGGGTCGCCCGCTCCGGGCGCTTCAGGAACCTGCCGTACGGCGGCACGGGGGCGAGCAGCGGGTCGAGGAGGTCGGTGCGCCGCTCGGCCAGTACGTCGCGTACCGGTGGCAGGACGGCGGCGGAGGGTTCGAGTCCGAGGATCTCGGCCGCCCTGGTGTCGCGGGTGCGCGGGTCGTCCAGCCACAGGGCGGCGGCTGTCGTGAACGCACTGTCGGACCCGAACTGGAGGGCGTGCAGGAGGAGTTCCTGTAGTCCGGGGATGCCGTGGGCGCGCCGGCCCAGTGAGCGGGCCAGGGTGAACAGCAGCCAGTACTCGGCGGTGTCGGCCATGGTGTCCAGCCAGGGCCGCAGGGTCGCGAACACGGAGTGTTCCTGGCCGCGCCGCAGCCGGTGCTCCAGCCGGCCGAGTTCGACCGTGCCGGTCTGTCCGGCGATCCGCCGCAGGCTCCGCAGCGCCCAGGCGACCAGCTCGGCCCCGCCGACGACGGCGTGTTCGCGCAGCACTTCGGCGACCAGCCGTTGCAGGGCGGCCCGGGTGGCGTGGGAGCAGTCGCGGGCGTCGACCGCGTCCTGTACGGCGGTGTCGAGGAGGGGCACCGCCGCCGGGGTCAGCAGCCGGGCGGGCACCCGGGCGAGCGCGGCCAGTGCGGCGCAGCGCACCGGGTCCTGCTCGTTGCGCAGTCGCGGGAGCAGGCCGAGGGTGTCCTGGACGGCGGCCCGGTCGGCGGAGGCGGCGGCGTTGGCGAGCAGGGCCGTCCAGGCGGCGGCCCGGTCGGCGGCGTCCGGTCGGGAGAGGGCCGCCCGCAGCTGCGGCTGGGCCTCCTCGGTGGGCAGGTACGCCAGGACGGGGGCGGTCTGGGCCCAGGGGCGGCCCTCGGCGCGGCGTGCGGCGGCCTGCCGCCGCGCCTCGGTGTGGCGGCGGGTGTGCGGGAACAGCGGGAGCAGGAGGGCGAGTTCGGCTTCGCGCGGGAGGGCGTCGGCGTACACGAGGTCGAGGAAGGCGTCGCGCCGGCCCGGCGGAAGGGCGCGCAGCAGGGCGGCGAGGCACCTGGGGGCGGCCAGCCAGTGGCGGCCGAGGGCGGGGAGCGAGGGCGGGTCGGCGCGCACCAGCCGGCGCAGGGTGCCGCTCGTGGGTGGCGTGGTGTGGGGCCCGATCGTGCCGCGCCGCGGGTCGGTGAGGAGCCGGACGGTGCGTTCGGCGTCCGTGGCGGCGAGCGGCGGCAGGGCGCCGTGGCGCAGCGGGAGGTCGGGGCCGTGCCGCTCCAGCAGGTCGAGGACCCGTGCGGGGCGGGATCGCGCGGTGGTGCCGAGGATGTCGGCGAGTGCGGGCCACTGTCCGAGGCGCAGTGTCTCGGGGCGCTCGGCGAGGACCTGTTCCAGGTGGTCCAGGACCGCGTCCGGGAAGCGTGCGGCGAGGGGTGCGAGCGGTGTGGCGTGCGCGAGGCCGGGCAGGGTGCGGGCGACGAAGGCGGGGCCGCAGGCGGAGAGCAGCCGGGCGGCCTCGGCGTCGCCCCACTCGGTGCGCAGGCGGTCCACCAGCCGCTCGGCGAGCCGGTGCCGGCGGCCGTGCCGGACGGCGCGGGTCAGTTGCCTGCGCAGGGTGCAGGAGGCTCCGGTGAAGGCCGCTTCGATCGCCTCGTCGGATATGGCCGGGGTGCGGGCGGCGCGCAGGGCGTACCCGCGGACCACCGGGTCGGGGTCGGTCAGCCGCTCGGCGAGGTGGCCGGTGGCGCGGCCGACCGATGCGGCGAGCGCGGCCAGCCGCCGGCCGTACACGCCGGAGCGTTCCAGGTCGGACAGCAGCCGGGGCAGCTCGCTGTCGCGGTCGAGCTCGCGGGCCGTGCGGGCGACGAGTTGTCGGCGCTGCGGGTGGGAGAGCGGGTCGAGGCGGGCGAGCAGCTGATCGGCTTCGTGCGGCATGCGGTCATTCTGGCTGGTCGGGGTGGGTGCCTCCCACCGGATTTCGGCCGCCGGGGCGGGTGGTCACCGGTGGGTGTCGACGGTGCCGACCTGTTCGTCCTGACCGGCTTCAGGAAGGCCTGAGAGGACGTTCCGCGGGCCCTGCCCCGGGTGGTCCCGTGTCCCCGGCAGCCCGTGCCCCGGACGTGCCCGGGGCACGGCGCGGCGGGATTCCCTGCGGCCGGGAGGAGGGCCGCGGGTTCACCCGTCAGCGGGCGGGCGTGGCCGCCGGGGCCAGGGTGGTGTCCAGCCAGTCGAAGACCGTCTGGTGGAAGCGGGACATGGCGCCCATGTGGCAGTGCTCGCCCGCGCCTTCGGCCTCGGTCAGGGTGACGAGGGTGTGCGGGCAGGTCAGTGCGGCCTGGACCTGCTGGGGCTGGCCGCGGAAGAACTGGTCGTTCTCGGCGTCCAGGACGAGGGTGGGGCAGTCGATGAGGTGGGCGACGCCGTCGAGGGTGTAGTCGGCGGCGCGGCGGAGGTAGTCCGCCACCGATGTGGCGCCGAACGTCCACACCCCGTTGCGCATGGCCCAGCGCAGCTGGGTGTCGGCCTGCATGAGCAGGCGCATGACGGGCTCGACGAGGTCGTCCCGGCCGGCCTCGACCCACTCGCGCAGGAACGGCGGCATGAACCGGTTCTGGGCCTGCCCGAAGCTGTACAGGCCGTCGTCCAGCACCAGGGCGGCCAGGCGGTGTTCGTGGGCGGCGGCGCGGGCGGCCAGGTAGCCGCCGAGGCTGTAGCCGAACAGGACCAGCCCGTCGGCGGCGATCTCGGGGCGGGTCAGCGCGTGGTCGACCACCGGGGTCACCACGGCCTCCCAGTCCGGGCGGAAGACCAGCCCCTGCTCGCGCAGCGCCGCGCCCTGGCCGGGGCCGTCGTAGGCGAGGACGTGGTAGCCGCGGCGCAGCGCGGCCGCGGCGACGGCGAAGTACGCCTCCTCCAGCGTGGAGTCGAAGCCGCTGGTGAACAGGACGGTGGGGCGCGGGGCGCCGGAGTCGTCGGCAAGGAACAGGTAGCCGGGCAGGGTGGTGTCCTCGTAGGGGATGCGCACGGCCTCGACCGGGGTGTCCATCAGGGCCGCCGCGGTGGCGAAGGTCTCCCGGGCGAGGGTGGAGAGGTTCTTGGCCTCGGGGTCGTTCGCGGGGTCGTCGCGGCGGTAGAACTCGGCGGTGCGGTAGTAGTTCGACGCGCGCAGCAGGGCTTCGCGGGCGCTGACCCGGTGCCCGGCGGCCAGGGCGCGGCTGCCGATGCCGTGGACGCGCTCGGCGGTGGCCTTCCACTCGCGCAGCCAGGCCTCCTCGTCGCCCTCGCCGATGCCGCGGGCGGTGACGAGGACCTCGCCCAGGTCGGCGCCGTCGTAGGTGGCGAATCCGGCCGCCCGGAGGGTTTCGTAGGAGAACGACTCGTCCTCGAAGAGGAATCGCATGGGTACTCCCGACATTGTCGAGACGGAACCGTTCCGTCTCACCTCGACGCTAGCCCGCACCCAGTCGAGACGCAAGCGTTCCGCCTGGTGTAGGTTCGGGGAATGTCCAGCACACCCGCGCCCCGGCCCGCGCCCCCCGGCGCCCCCGAGCAGCCCGCACGCCGGACGCCCACCCGCCGGACGCCCGGCGGGCCGGTGCTCCAGGACTCCGTGACCGAGGCGATCGCGGCCGCCTTCTTCGAGGAACTCGCCGCGGTCGGCTACGCCCGGCTCTCCCTGGAGACGGTCGCCAAGCGGGCCGGGGCCGGCAAGGCCGCCATCTACCGCCGCTGGCCGTCCAAGCTCGACATGACCATCGACCTGATCCGCGCCGTGGCCGTGGACGCCTCCGAGATCAAGGACACCGGCACCCTGCGCGGCGACGTCCTCGCCTTCCTCACCGAGATCGACGGGGCACTGCGCCACCGGCTCCCGTCGAAGATCATCCCCGACCTGCTCGCCGAGAGCGGCCGCAACCCCGAGCTGGCACAGGTGCTGATGACCGCCGTCCGCGACACCCGCCGCCCCAAGGCCGCCCGCCTGCTGGAACGAGCGGTCGACCGCGGCGAACTCCCCGCCGACGTGGACCGCGAGTTCGCACTCGACTTCCTCGTCGGCCCCCTGTACTGGCGCCGCGCCGTCGTCCACACACCGACCGGCCCCGACTACCTCGACCGCCTCACCGACAAGCTCCTCGCCGCCTTCGCCGCCTGACGGCGAAGGCGGCCCCTGCCGCGCCGCGACAGGGGCTGAGCGGGAGACGGGGAGTGTCGCGCGGTCGCCGTGACGCGCGGCGGATCACGCACGCTCCGCGGTGGCGCCCGGCCGCCTCCCTAGCCGGTGGTCGGACGGCAGGACGACGAGGGACCGCCGGTCGGCGTCCCCGGCCCGGGCCGGTGTGACGGAGCTGCCGGCCTTCGCGAGTGCCCCGGCGGCCGGCCGGGCTCCTCCGTCATCCGGTCGAGGCCCGCCGCACCGGCCCGGTGCGGCGAGCGGGTCCGTTCGCGGCGGCCTGTCGTCGGCCTGCCGGAAGGAGCGGTCGTGCAGGCCCCGGCCACCGGGCACGCCCTTGACCGCTGCCGCGGGAACTGCACCGGTTCACGCGCGGTGGCGAACGGTCAGATCCCGCCCAAGGCGTCACCGCCGGGCTGTCGGTGACACAGGGCATGCCCGGGCGCTTCGGTGCTCAGCGCGGCGGCTCGACCTTCTCGGCCGGGCCGAAGTCGCGGAAGGTGCCGTGGGTGCGCATCTGGACGCCCCGCAGCTCGGTCCTCTTGTCGTAGCGGACGGTGCGGCCCTGGGTGTCGATCCACTGGTCGAGCCGGAAGCCTGCCACGCCCTTGCTCTTGAGGATCTTGTACTGCTCGGGCTCCAGCGCCTTCATCCGTTCCAGGTCGACCGTGCCGGAGAGGTGGTAGCACGGCGTGCCCTCGCAGTCCTCCATCCCCTTGCGGGCGGACGGGCCGAGGGCCAACAGGGCCTTGGCATAGCCGTGGTAGTCGGCGATCCGGTCGCCGAGCGGGGAGGTGCGCCAGCTGCTGCCGTTCCTGATGTAGGTGGTGCCGTCGTCGGTGACGACGACGCTCGGGCTGTCGTTCGCGCTGCCGATCACGTCGTCGCCGCCCACGCTCATGGACTCGGCGAGCCGGCCGGAGCGGATCGGCCCGTTGAGGTTCACCCGGGCCTTGATGAGCGCGCTGATCGGGCCGCCGTCGGACACGAAGTCCTGGGTGGCCGCGTACGGCGTCTTCTCCGCGAGGGCGAGCGCCGCCTCGGGGTCGATCACGCCGCCCGCCGCCGTCGTGACGGCGGTGGGCGTCGGCGTGGGCGTGGGCGTCGCGACGGCGGTGGGGGCCGGGGTGGGAGTCGCCGTCGCCGTCGGCGTGGAGGCCGGCACGGCCTCGGGCGTGGTGGCGGAGGCGGGCGTGGTGCCGGTGGCCGACGCGGACGCGGACGGCGCCGCGTCGTCGGTGCAGCCCACCAGACCGACGAGGGAGACCGCCGCGGCGGCGACGGCGAGAACAGCGGAGCGGCGCATGATCAGGAGAACCCCCGGTCGAACGAAGAGACCGGGCATCCTGACACATCGCCTGCTCCGTGATCGACCCGTTTCCTCGTCAGGGCCGCCCTCCTCGGGCCCGGGTGGGGCAGCGGCGTGCTCGCCGCCGCATGGGTGGCCGCCGCGCAGGCGTCCTCCGCGGCCTTCGGACGTGCCGCCACAACGTGGTTCCGGAACCCGTCACCGGCGCGGCGATGAGTTTTCGGGCCGCGGGCGGTCTACATCTCGACGAGGACGACCAAACTCATCGGGAGTGCAGACATGGGCCTCATCCACCTCGAACTGTTCGCGACCCTCGACCTCGTCGGGCAGGCGCCCCGCGGCCCCGACGAGGACCCGGTGGGGTTCCCGTTCGGCGGCTGGCAGGCGCCTCTGATGAACGAGGACACCGGGGCGCAGATCCTCGCCGCGTACGAGGGCACCGACGCCCTCCTGCTCGGCCGGCGGACGTACGACCTCTTCGCCTCCTACTGGCCGCACCAGAAGGACGGCGAGATCGCCGAACTCTTCAACCGCGTCCCGAAGTACGTGGTCTCCCGCGGCACGCCCGACCTGCCGTGGGCCGGCTCCACGCAGCTCGGGCCGGACCTGGCCGTCGCGGTGCGCGAGGTCCGTGACCGGCACCGGAACGTGAAGGTCGTCGGGAGCCTGAACCTGGTGCAGACCCTCCTGCGGGAGAAGCTCTTCGACCGTATCGACCTGTGGGTGCACCCGATCATGCTCGGCGTCGGGAAGAAGGTGTTCGACGACGGCGTGGTGCCCACCAGCCTCACGCTCCTCGAACCGCCGGTGGCCGGTCCGCAGGGCACCGTGTACCTGCGCTACGGGCTCGCCGACGGCACGCCGAGGACGGGCGACATGGGCGCGCCCGACCGCGGTCTCGGGCACGACGGCTCCCGGTGATCCGGTGAGCACCGTCAACGCCGACGGGATCGCCCTGGGCGTCGAGTCGTTCGGCGACCGCGGCGCACCGCTGGTCCTGCTCGCGGGCGGGCCGACGATGCTCTCCTGGCCCGACGCGCTCTGCGCGCGCCTGGCCGCCGGCGGGCGCCGCGCGGTGCGTTACGACCTGCGCGACAGCGGGGAGTCGGCGACCGCGGATCCCGAGGCGCCCGCCTACACCCTGCGCGACCTCGCCGCCGACGCGGCGGCCCTGGCCGACGCGCTCGGCGGGGGGCCCGCGCACCTCGCGGGGATCGGCCTCGGCGGGATGGTCGCCCAGGTGGCCGTGCTCGACCGTCCGGGCGCGTTCTCGGCGCTCACCCTGGCCGGCACCCGCCCGGTCGCCCCCGGCCCGCCCGACGACGACCTCCCCGACCACGACCGGGCGACGATGAGCCGGCTGTTCGCCCGTCCGATGCCCGACTGGACCGACCGCGAGGCAGTGGCGGAGTTCGCCGCCGCCGGCGCGGAGATCCGCGGCGACGACCCCGTCGCCGCGCGGACGACCGCCGCGCGCGTCTGGGACCGCACCCCCGGCACCGCTCCACCGGTCCAACTGGCCAACCAGCTGGGCCTGGTGTTCTCCAGGCTCGACTGCGCCCCTCGCTGGCGCGAGCGCCTGCCCGGGATCGCGGTCCCCACGCTCGTCGTCCACGGCCGCCGCGACCCGTTCTTCCCGGTCGGCAACGGCGAGGCGCTCGCACGCGAGATCCCCGGGGCACGGCTGCTCGTCCTCGACGAGGCCGCCACGGCGATCCCCGACGCGGCGGCCGGCGAGGTCGCCGGGGCGATGCTCACGCTCGGGTAGCGGACGGTGGGGTGGCGCACGGGAACGGGTGGAGGGGTGCACGGCACCGGCAGCACCGCGTCGGAGGGGGCGGTGCCGCCGGTGCGGGGTGCCGCGATCCGGGGTGCTGGTCCGAACTCCGCGGTCCAGGGTGCTGCGATCCGGGGTGTCGGCCCCGGTGCGAACCGCGGTGCCGGACCGCTACTCCAGGACGGTCACCGTCATGCCGAGGCGTGCAGCGGGTTGCCCCACAGCGCCTGGTAGGCCGCGCGGTCGATGTCCCACTGCTGGTGGGTGTCGTCGAGGCAGGGGCGCTGGGTGATTTCCCAGCCTCCGAACGTCTTCTTCGAGTTGTCCAGGCACCAGTCCCTGCTGACGCTCCTGATCCGCACACCGATCAGGCCGTAGCGCCCCGCTTCGGGCTCGTACCGGGTGATGTCCCACTGCTGCCTGGTGTCCGACAGCGAGCAGGTCTGGACGACCGGTGCGTCGGCGGCGGTCAGGCAGCCTTTGCCGCGGGCGTCGGCAATGATGTACCGGTCGGACGCGAGCCTGCTGATCACCCACATTCCGGGGTTGTCCGACGGGGCACAGGGGTGCATGGTCTGGTAACCGCTCGCCGCGTTCGGACAGCGCTGGGAGAACTGGTTGAACAGCACGGTCGCCGGGGTGTCCGCCGAAGCGGCGGCCGGAAACAGCGCCAGACCGGCCAGCGCCGGCACGAGTACCGACAGGACACGCCTGATCGACAGGAAACGCATGGGCCACTCCATGGTTGATCGACGAATGGAGACGGGGCCGGCCCCGCAGGGAACTCCTCGCGGCGGCCGGTTCGTTCGCCCCCAGTTTGTCCGTGGTCAGTCGATTTTCGGTATCCCAGATTTCTAGGGGGTTCCCGCCCCCCGAACGGCGTGCGGGCAGACCCCGGGGCCGGGGCCCGGCGGGGCGGGCCCCGCTACCGGCCGGCCGGTAGCGGGGGCTCCAACTCGGTGTGGTGAACGGTGAAGCCGCCGCGTATGACCGGAGCGAACGGGGCCGGGGCCATGCAGGTGCCCACCACCGGCTGGTAGGGCTTCCCGTCCGCCCCCACGTCCAGGTTGGCCACGCCCCAGGAGAACCCGAGGCGACCGCCCTCACCGCCGCTGCCCTGGTGGATGCTCAGGCCGATCCGCTCCCCGGCGTTGCCGGTGTCCGACGTGGAGACCACGGCGGTCAGCGTGGCGACCGGGCCTCCGGTGCTCAGGCAGTCCACCTCGGCCACCGCCTGGTAGACCTGCCCGGTGGCGGCCACCCGGTGGGAGTAACGGACCGTACCCCGGGCATCGGTGGGCAGTCCGCCGGCCGCGTTGGTGCCCGGGTAGGGGCGGGTGTACGGAGCCGCCTGGGCGTCGACGGTGAACCGGATCTCGTCGTCCGGGGAGAAGGCGTACGAGATCCGGGCGCTGCCGCTGACGCCCGCCGGACGCGCGGGTCGTCCGTCCCGCCGGCCGGACTCGGTGGCGGACGCGGTGGCGGTGGCGGACGCGGACTCGGTGCCGGTGGCGGAGGCCGGGGCGACGCCCGTGAGCGCCGCCAGGACCAGCCCGCCGGCGACGGAGGCCCTGACGGCACGACCGACACGGCCGACACGGCCAACGCGGATGGCCCGGACAGTGGCACGGTGACGAGTACGAGTGCGGAACACGGTGGCTTTCCCTCCCTCCGGCGGCCCCGGTGGCCGCCGTCCTGACGCCTCCGATCCTGCTCGCCGCACCCCCTCACGCACATGTGCCGATCGGCAGGGAATCGCGCTCGTACCGGGCCCCGCACCCTGCCGATCGGCACCCCCAACCGGCACCCCCAACCGGCACCCCCAACCGGCACCCCCGACCGGCACCCCCGGCCGGAGGACCGCTCCCTCGGTGGCGCGTGCGTCACCGCAGGTGGGGGGTCTGTGCTCACCCCCGTCGGGGCCCTCGTCATAATCGTCCTGCCCACGACCCACGCGGGCTGACCCACCCGACCGGGCCGGTGCCCGCCGGATCAGATCCTGTCCCCCCATCGGAGAACCACATCGTGCGCTCCAACCGCGCCAAGGGCGTGCTCGCCGCAGGCCTCGTCACCGTGCTCGGCGGCCTCCCCGCCGCCGCCACCACGGCTTCCGCCGCCACCACCGGCTCCACCGACGACGCGCCCGGGGTGCTGCGGGTCGACGCCTGGGACCCGGCGTGCTCGGACGCCGGGACGGGGACGGCCGCGCAGCCGTTCTGCTCCGTCAACGCGGCCACCGCGGCGGCGCTGCCGGGGCAGACCGTCGAGGTGGCCCGGGCCTCGTTCGGCTCCGGCACCGTGGTCACGAAGTCGGGCGAGCCCGGCCGGCCCCTGACCATCCGGGGCGCCGCCGGCGGCGGCACCGCGGTGGGCGGCGACGTGCGGCTGTCCGGTGTGCACGACGTCGTCGTGGAGTCGATGAACGCGCGGGAGGTCACGGTGACCGGCTCCAGCCGGGTCACCGTGGTGCGCACCGAGACCTCCGGGATCAAGGTCACCGACTCCCCCGGGACGACCCTCACCAACAACACGGTGGCCGACGGCTGCACGGCCGGCATCGAGCTGGCCGGCGACTCCTCGGGCTCGAACCTCTTCAACAACGTGGTGCGCAACCACTTCTCGCCGTCCGCGCCGTACACCTGCCCGAACCCGGCGGGCGCGGAGATCGCGGTCTCCGCGCCCTCGGCGAAGGACACCCGGGCCGGCTCGAACACCGTCGCGCCGTACTGGACGAACTCCAGCAGCGGTACGCCGTACGTCTGGGCCGGCACCCGGCACGAGACGCCCGAGTCGCTCGCGGCCGCGACGGACGGCCGGGCCGGCCGGCACGACTACGTGGTGCCCCGCTGGCAGAGCGGCAACGCGTTCAACAGCGAGGTCGTCGACTCCGCCGACGAGGGCGCGCCGGGCTTCGTGCCGGCCGCGCACCCGGCCGACGACCCGTCCCGGCCGAACCTCGGCACCGGTCCCGGGTACCACGACCGCGGGGCGACCGAGCGCCAGGAGCCCATATCGACGGCCCAGTTGGCGGCCGACCACCAGCGGGCCCCGTACGGCACCGAGATCACGCTGACGGCGACCACCGGCCCGGAGACGGTCCACTGGCCGACCTCCGTGATGACCTACCGCTACGACTTCGGCGACGGCACCCCGGTGGTCGCGTCGGGCTCCCCGGTCGTCAGGCACACCTACGCCAAGGCGGGCACCTTCTCCGCGAACGTCACCGTGGACACCGGCGGCGGCCGGCCATTCACCGGCAGGTACGCCGTGCAGGTGCAGAGCACCGCCCCCGGGCCGCTGACCGCCCTGGCCACCGTCCAGCCGGTCGTCCCCGACCGGTTCGACACGGCCGACGCCCCGCCGCTGGGCGTGCGGCTCGACCCGTCGGCCACCGCCTCGCCGTGGCCGGTCTCCAAGGTCGTGGTGGACTACGGCGACGGATCCCCCGCCGTCACCCGCGACACCCTGGACGCGGTCGTCCACGGGTACGCCTCGCCGGGCGACTACACGGTCACGGTGACGGTCTCCGACACCGCCGGCCGCACCAGCACCGCCGCGTACCCCTTCCGGGCCGCCTACGCCCCGACCGGGTTCCTGCGCACCCAGCCGTACCGGCTCACCGACACCCGCCAGGACCCGAACCTGGACCTCAGGGGCGGCCTGGAGGTGCCCTTCACGCTGCCGACCGGCACCGCGCCCGGCGCGAACGGCGTGCCGGGCAACGTCTCCACGGTCGTCCTGAACGTGACCGTCACCGACGCCACCGAGGACACCCACCTCACCGTCTGGCCGACCGGCCAGGCCCGCCCGACCACCTCGAACGTGAACGTGGCGGCCGGCCGCACCTCGTCCAACCTGGTCACCGTGCCGATCGGCGACGCCAAGCGGATCAGCACCCTGCTCAATTCCGGCCGCGCCGAGGTGATCGTCGACGTCGTCGGCTTCTACCGCCCCAACGGCGGCGACCTGTTCACCCCGCTGTCGCCGAGCCGCCTGGTGGACACCCGCGAGAGCGGCCGGCTCGGGTCGGGCGAGACGCGCGCGGTGAAGGTCGCGGGCGTCGGCGGCGTCCCGGCGGACGCCACCTCCGTGGTGCTCAACCTGACCAGCACCGACACCGCCGTCGACACCCACCTGAAGGTGTACCCGGGCGGCGGGACCAAGCCGGTCAGCTCCAACCTGAACCCGGAGCCCGGCAAGGACAAGTCCAACCAGGTCATCGTCCCGGTCGGCCCGGACGGCACCGTCAACGTGTACAACCACAACGGTTCCACCCACGTGATCCTCGACGTCTTCGGGTACTACTCCCCGAACGGCAGGGCCAGGTTCACGCCGACCGTGCCCGTGCGCCTGGCCGACACCCGGACCGGCCCGTCCGCCAAGCCGGGCCCGGACAGCACCACCGTCGTCGCCGGCATCCCGGCCGGTGCCCGGGCGGCCGTCCTCAACGTGACGTCCACCAACACCACCGAGGACAGCTACCTCACCGTGCACGCCCACGGCGCCCCGCGCCCCGGCACCAGCAACCTCAACCTGCTGGCCGGCCAGACCGTGCCCAACCACGTCACCACGCCGGTCGGCGCGGACGGCAGGGTCGACGTCTACAACCACGTCGGCAGCACCGACATCATCGCCGACCTGTCCGGCTACTTCACGGACGCCTGGCCGCAGCCCTGACCCCGTGCCACCTCCCGGCCGCCGTCCGGCCACCGGCGGTCCGCACCCGAGCCCGAGCCCGGGTACGGACCGCCGGACCGCCGGCCCCGGGGCCCGGCGGGACCGGTATCCTCCGGCACCGGAACGACCGTACGAGAAAGGCACCGCCGATGGACTACCCGAACCCCGACGTGGACGAATGGGCCGCCGAGCTCCGGGACTTCGCCGAGCGGATCGTGGTCAGCCTGGGCGGCGACCCGCAGTGGCTGAGCACCAACCCCGACTGGGCGGTCGGCCTGGTCGACCGGGGGATCGCCGAGGACTGGGACCCGACGGCCATGGACGACGGCGACCGGCACCGGTTCCGGTCCCTGCTGATGGCGGTCACCGGTGAGTTCCTGATCAACACGCACGGCGCCCACTGGGCGTGGCTGCTCGACGACACGTCACCGCTCGGGGGGCGCTGGGTGGTCACCGGTTTCACCCACCCCCTCGGGCAGCGGACGCGCCCCGTGGACGTCGGGCGGATCGCCAACGACGCGCTGTCGCTTCACCGGGTCCAGGTGATCGACCTGGTCGACACCGCCGAACGCGAATCCGGCCTGCGGGTCACGGCCTGACAAACCGCTTTCACGGCCGGGGCGCCCGACGCGATCGCGCCACCCACGAACCACGGTCCGGCAGGAATGTCCGGGAATTCGGCGAGGCCATCCGGGCGGTATTCCCGGAGGGAATCCCCGAATTCCCCGGCAGCCGCCCGAAAAGAAATTCACGGCAGGCGCGACCGGGATTCTCCGGTTCGGGCGGACACCCCGCCGCGCCGAGGCCACCGGCCGCCACCGCACACGCCGCACCCCGTCCGACCGTACCGTCCGCCGCCCCGTACACCGGTCTCCGGAATGCGCACACGTCAATTCCGCACGACATGACGGAAAAATGCGCCGAAGGACACCGGTCCATTGGCCAATTGTGATGCGGATCACCGCCGGTGGCCATCTTCCGGCCCGCCCCGACGGCTAGCTTTGACGCGCTCGCCGCCGATTCGCGCGACGGGCATATCGGAGGAGGGGGTCATCATGAACAGGACCATGCGCACGGCGGCCAAGGCGGCCGTCGCCGTCGTCACGGCCGCGGCGGCCGTCCTCGGCGTGGCGGGAAGCGCGTCGGCGAACAGCACCGTGGGGCTGCTGGGCGGGGAGAGCCTCAACGTCGGGGACTCGGTCGTCAGCAACACCAGCGGCAACACCTGGTTCCAGCTGACCCTGCAGTCGGACGGCAACCTCGTCGAGTACCGCTGGGACGGCGGCAGCCGCAGGGCGTGCTGGGCGACGAACACCAGCGGCTCCGCCGCCCACCACGCGACGTACCAGACGGACGGCAACTTCGTGCTGTACACCCAGTCGGGCACCGCGCTCTGGTCGTCGAACTCCGCGGGCACGTCGGTGGTGACCGTCAGCATCACCTCCAGCGGCGCCCTCTACGTCGGCGTCAAGAAGATCACCAACGGCTGCTGACCGGGCCCCGGCCGCCCGCGCGGACCACTCCCTGACCGGCGGGTCCGCGCTCCGGGCACTCGGCGTCAGGCGCCGACCTGGCGCCAATGGTGCTGGAGCACAAGGAAGTTGACAACCGGGATGGTGACCCTGACGCCGCCTGGGGGGCGGGTACGCCGCAGGGCGGAGCCGGGAGCGCACCGGCGTACCTCCCCGGTCGGGGCCGGGACCGCTCCGCAGGCTGACGTGTGGCGGGCGGAGCGGTCCGTACCGTCGATCCGTGGGCGGCGGAGGGGTTCCGTGGGGGAAGGCCCGGTCCAGGAGGGCACAGCCACGGCATGGGTATCGGACACGGGAAGTCGACGGCCCGGGCGGCGGGCATCGCGGCGGTCGCGCTCGCGCTCACGGTGGGAACGGCCGGCGCGGCCGGCGCCGAGGGGGACGGCGCCCAGCGGCCGGGCGTCAGCCGGCTGGAGGGCGTGTGGCGGACGGACGGGTACGGCACGATCGTCGAGATCCACGGCACCGCCCTCACCACCTACGACGTCACCAGGAACAGCTGCACCCCCGGTGTGACCTCCGCCGAGCAGTTCGGCGCGCCCCTACCCGGCGGCGCCGTGCGCTACGGCACCCCCGGTGAGCCCTTCGCCCGGCTGACCGTCACCCCGCACGGACGCCACCGGGCCGTGTACGCCAAGGACCCGGCCACCGGCACCCGCACGCTGGAGCGGCTGCCCGGCGGGCTGCCGGCCCGGTGCGCGCTGCCGGTCTCCGACGATCCCCTCGCGGTGTTCGACAGGTTCTGGGACAGCTTCGAGGAGAACTACCCCTTCTTCGCCGCCAAGGGCGTCGACTGGCACGCCGAGCGGGCGAGGTACCGGCCGGCGGTCACCTCGGAGAACCTGGTGGACACGATCATCGCCATGGTCGGACCGCTCCGGGACTCGCACGTCGCCCTGCTCCGCGCGGATCCCGGCGGCGGGTACACCACCTTCTTCCGGGCGGTGCGGGACGGCACCGTGGCTCCGACCCCGCAGCTGCTGGCCGCCGTCCTGCCGCCGATCGGCGCCCAACTGGCCGTCCCGGAGCAGCCGTTCGGGAACGGGATCCTCGGTGTCGGCGAACTCCCGGACGGCCTCGGCTACCTGCGGGTGAGCGCGTTCGGCGACTACGTCGACCACGGCGGCCAGCAGGACCAGGAGGCCGAACTGGACAGGGCCGTCGGTGCCCTGCTCGACCGCCCCCGCGCCACGCCCCTGCGCGGGGTGGTGATCGACGCCCGGGTGAACGCCGGCGGCTCGGACGCGCTGGCCGTCCGGCTCGCCTCCAGGTTCACCGACCGGCCGTACCAGGCCTACCGGAAGGTGGCCCGCAACGACCCGGCCGACCCGGCCGCCTTCACCCGGCCCCAGCCGGTCACCGTCCGCCCCTCCCCCGGGGCGACCCGCTTCACCGGGCCCGTGGCCCTGCTGACCTCGGGCTCCACGGTGAGTGCGGGCGAGACCTTCACCCAGGCGATGACGGGCCGCAGCCCGCACGTCACCCGGATCGGCGGGAACACCCAGGGGGTCTTCTCGGACGGCCTGCCCCGGCGGCTCTCCTCGGACCTCGTGCTGCTCCTGCCGAACGAGGAGTTCCTCACCCCGGCCGGCACCACCTTCGACGGACCGGGCATCCCGCCGGACGTCCGGACCCCGGTCTTCACGGCGGAGGAGCTGGCCGGGCTGAAGGACTCCGCCCTGACCGAGGCCCGGCGGCTGCTCACCGCCGGGCCCGGCCACCCCTGACCGGCGCGGGCGGACCACAGCCCCTCGCGGGTGCCCGCCCGCGGGCTACGGCTCGGTGAGGGCGCCGCCGCCCCGGGCCCGGACGGCGTCGCCGAGCCGCCACGCCTCGATGTCGCGGTAGTGGATCGGCCCGGGGCCGCGGCCGATGTTGCTGCCGACGAGGTGGAGGCGTTCGGTCCGCCACGGCCGGCCGGTGAACCCGGTGAGTCCGGCCGCGGCCAGCGGCACGCTGACGTGGTCGTCACGGCGGGACCGTGCCAGCGTCAGATGGGGGTGCAGCGGCCGCTCCCTGAACTCGATCCCGCAGCTCCTGACCAGGTCGCGGACGTCGGCGGCGAGCCGGTGCAGTTGCTCCAGGTCGCCGTCGATCCCGCTCCACAGCAGCCGCTGGTCGAAGTGGCCGCCGCCCCGCAGGCTCAGGTGCAGGGCGGGCCACGACGCGGCGCGGCCGGCCAGTGCCGAGCGCAGCGGCGGCACCACCGTGGACGGCTGCTCGCCGAGGAAGGCCAGGGTGATGTGCCAGTCCTCGATCCGGTTCCACCGCAGCCGCGGGTACCTGGCGTAGGCGGGTCGCAGGGCCCGGGCCAGTTCGTCCTTGGCCTCGTCGGGCGGGGCCAGGGCGACGAAGACGCGCAGGGTCGGGGGTTCGGGGTGATCGTCCACGAAGGGGGAGGTTAACCGAGGGCGGGTCACCCGCGCCCGCCGGTGGCGGCCGGGACCCGGAGCTGCCGGCACCGGCGGGTCGGCACCGGGCCGCGGTGCCGGTCCGCGGTGCCGGTCCGCGGTGCCGGTCCGCGGTGCCGGTCCGGTTCAGGACGGCAGCGTCCTGCTCGCCAGGACCGTCCCCTGGGCGTCGTACGCGGCGATCCTGATGCCTTCGAGCGGGTGCGGCTTCGAGTCGCCGGGGGTGTTGCGGCTGGGCCCCCAGGCGTAGCCGGCGGCGTAGCCCGGGCTGCCGGGGAGCGAGGCGACGGTGACCCACCGGGCCTGGCCGTCCACCTCGACGCTCATCCGGGCCACCTGCCCGGGCCCGTGGTAGACGAGGTTGTACAGGGCCTCCTGGTACTGCGGGGGGTTCCCGTAGTACTGCATGGTGATCTCGGTCGCGCCCTCCGCCCAGGAGTACCCGGCGCAGCCGGGGTCGCTCTTGTACGCGGAGGGGTCGTGGATGCAGATCTCCCGGTCCTTCAGCTGCATCCACCAGTCCTGGCGGCCCAGCGGCAGCTGCCGGCCCGCCTCCACCACCATGGCCTCGGGAGCCGGCCCCTCCGGCACCTTCGGGGCCTGCGAGGCCGGCCCGGCGGCCTGGTCCCCGCGCTGCGCGGACAGCACCGCCCCCGTACCGGCCACCACGGCGAGCGCGGCCACCACGGCCGACGCGCCCATCGCCACCCGGCGCCCCCGGCGCTGCCGGCGCACGTGATCCCGCACCGGCCCGGCGGACCAGTCCGCCACCTCGACCCGGGCCGCCTCGTCCCGCAGGGCGCCGCGCACCATGTCCTCGGTGTCCATCACCTGTTGCCTCCGTTCGTGCCGTCGATCGTCGAGCCGGTGTCCGCCGCGTACGAGGCCAGCGCCGGGTGGCCGCGCAGTTTCGCCAGGCCCCGGCTGGCCTGGCTCTTCACGTTGCCCGGTGAGCAGCCGAGCACGTCGGCGACCTGGCGCTCGCTCATGTCCTCCCAGTAGCGCAGGACGACCACGGCCCGCTGGCGCTGCGGCAGCTCCGCCAGCGCCTGGAGCAGCACCGAGCGCTCCTCGACGTCGCGGTGGCCGCCGCCCGCGGTGGACTCCCGGTCGGGAAGGACGGGCGTGAGCAGCTGCCTGACCCGGCGCCGCCGGTGGCGGCTCAGGTTGTTGTTCACCAGGGCCCGGTGGACGTAGGCGTCCGGCTCGTCCAGGCGGCTGATCCGGGGCCAGTTCCTGAAGACCTTCGCGAAGGTCGCCTGCACCACGTCCTCCGCCTCGTGGTGGTCGCCGGTGAGCAGGTAGGCGGTGCGCACCAGCCGCCGCCAGCGCGTGGCGGCGAACCCCTCGAAGTCGAGCTCCTGCGGGCCGGGGCCGCCCGCGGAAGCCGGTGCCGGGACAGGCCGGGGCCTGTCCTCCACCGGGATGGGCATTGCGCTCGCGGTCATCCGATTCCTCTTCGTGTCGGCGCGACGATCCGGCCGGATCGTCGTTCTGCCCTACTCACCGCCGCGCCGCCGTGAGGGTTGCACGGTTCGGTCCGCGAGCACGGGCTCCGGCTCGGTGTCCGGGCGGCCCTGGCTTCGGCACCGGCACCAGGGCCGGGTCCGGGGCCGTGCCTGTGCCGGTGTCCATGGCTGGGCCCGCCCTGGTCTCCGGCCGGGTGTGATCTATCCCACTGGCCGCCGGATTCCGCCCGCGGCGGTCCTGTCCAGGACGCCGGTGCGCGGCGGAACGGCCCGCCGGGGACCCCGCCGACCTGCGGGATCGGGTCACCGGGCGAGTGGCCGTCCGGACATGCCAAGCTGGCCGGTTTCCGGCCAGGCGGAGGATGTGGTTCAACCGGTTCCCCTTGTTCATCCGTTTGTCATGGGACGGTCGGCCGCCGGTGAGCCGCCGCGTGTGAGGCCGAGTGAGACGTCCGACGCTGGGCGTCGGACGAGAGGGGACGAACGATGGGGCGAGTACTGGCACACCTGGTGGGCGACACCGACGCCTTCGCCAGGACACTGGAAACCCGCAGGCCACAGGTGTTCCGCACGGCCGGGTGGCCCGCCGGGCTGCCCCGGCCGGGCGAGCTGGACGCCGTCCTGCACGGCGGCCTGCTGCGGGTGCCGTACGTGGAGATGGTGCAGGACGGCGAGGTCGTCGCCCCCGAGCGCTTCTGCACGACCCGCACGGTGGCCGGGCGCCGTGAGGACGGCTGGGCCGACGCCGGGCTGATCACCGCCCTGCTGGCCGAGGGCGCCACCCTGCTGCTGCCGCAGCTGGACCAGTGGCACGCCCCGGTACGGGAGCTGGCCACCGACATCGCCCTCCAGCTGGGCCGCCGCACCGAGGCGTTCTGCTTCGCGACGGGCGCCGGCCGGCGCGGCCTGGACGTGCACCGCGACGACGCGGACGTGCTGGTCGTCCAGCTCGCGGGGCAGAAGGAGTGGACGGTCCACGAGGCGCCCACGGACGGGCGCTGGCGTCCGGGGCTCGCTCCCGGGCCGGGGCCGGTGGCGCTGCACACGGTGCTCGGGCCGGGGGAGGTGCTGTACGTGCCGCGCGGCGCCGCGCACACCGCGACGGGCCGTCAGGGGCTGTCGGTGCACCTGTCGTTCACCGTCCGGGAGGCCGGCACCGGACGGCTGCACGCGGCGGTCGGCGAGTTCCTGGCCGCGGGTGTCTCCCCCGGCGCGGCGGGCGACGCCGGGGCCCGGGGCGACGACCTGCCCGAACGCCCCGGGACGGCCGCCGACCTGCTGGCCACGGCCGCCGAGGTGCTGCGCCTCAGCCGCGACCGCCTGGCCGCACTGACCCCGCAGGAACTGCTGCGCCTCGCGCGGGGACCGCTCCCCGCGCCGTCGCCGGACGCCCCTCCGCTCCCGGGGCCGCTGGGCGGCTGAGCGGCTGAGCGGTTGAGTGGTCGAGCGGGGAGAACGCGACAAGGCGCGGTTGCCCGGACCGTATCGACGGTCCGGGCAGCCGCGCCCGGTCGTACCCGTACTACCGCTGGATCAGACGGACCGGCCCGATCGGGCCGGTCCCGCTGGTCAGATGCAGTACGGGCGGGTGCAGGACCCCTCGCACGAGACGCTGAACGCCGCGTCTTCCTGCTCGCCGGTCTCGGCGGCGACGAGGTCCTGCACATCGAGGTCGAACAGCTCCTGCATGTCGGTGGCCATGAGGGCCTCCCTTCGTCGGTGCCGCGACTGGCCGCGGCGGACTGCAGCGGACGTTAGGCACTCGTGTGGAGGCCCGACAATGACCGAGCACAGCTGAATAGACGGATTCAGCCAACTGTTGATGACTTCTGATCAAGCATGGACAGTTTTCGATCATCGGGATAGAACGACCCGACGAAGCAGCAGTACGGGCGACACGGCGGCACGAGGCACGGGGGCACGGTGGGGAAGAAGACGGACGCAGCACGCCAGGACACGCTCTTCACCGCGACCGGCCCCGTCCTGCTGCGCGCACCCGCGCTGGCCCGCCGGCACCGCCACGCCGCCGGGTCCGGCAGGCCCGGCGGGGACACGCCCGCGGCCC
>NZ_MSJQ01000045.1 GCF_014596515.1 Streptomyces sp. CBMA156 | reverse complement strand
CCCGGCCCCGAGGCCCCCGAGGAGCCCGAGGGCGGCGGGGGCACGGAGGGCGGTCCGGCCGCACCGCTGCCGGACGGCGGCCCGGCGAGCGGCCCGGACGGCGGACCGTGCGGAGGTTCGCTCGGCGGGCCGGACGGAGGCGGTTGGGAGGTCATCGAGGCTCCGTTTCGCAGGCGGCCGGCCGACCACGGCCGGCCAGGGAAGCTCCTGCCACTGGCTTCCATTTCTCTCCTGGTGCCCCGTTCGCCGCAACAGCAGGTGCGCGGCCCGTCGCCGAGCGTGCCCGCCGGTCGTCGGCGACTCTGGAACCCGACCGGCACCCGGCCGAACGTCCGGCCGGAACCCCCAGGAACCCCCAGGAACCCACCGGGACCCCCAGGAACCCACCGGGACCCGACCGGGACCGGATCGGAGCCTCGCTGGGACCCCGCGAGCGACGAGGAGGCGGCATGCAGCAGCCCACCACCCGGGCCGCGGGCCCGCCCGGCCCGCCCGGCGCGGTCCGCGGCTGGCTGGACGCGCTCGCCGTCGTCCTGGCCGGCCTGGCCGCGATGGCAGCGGTGGCCGCGCTCGGCCTCTGGCTGGCCGGTGCCGACGGCCTCCCGGAGGGCGGCTTCCCCGCCGTGCTGGCCGCAACGCTCGCGCTCGCCGTCGGCGGCTCCGTCGAACTCGACGGCGGTGCGGGCGACTTCGCCGCCGTCGGCGCCGGGATCAGCGCGATGCCGCTGAGCGTCTCGGTGGCCGGCGCGGTCGCGATGGCCGAGGTGTTCCTGCGCCAGTTGCGCTTCCGCGCGATCGCGGGCGGCGGCGAACTGCTCGGCCGGATGGGCCGGACACTGCTGCTCTGGCTGCTCGCCCTGGTGCTGCTCACCCTCGGCGCCCGGCACAGCTTCGTCGTCCCGCTCGGCGGCGACCTGGCGGAGTCGATCGGGAGTGTGCTCGGACTCACCCCGGAGGTCGGCTTCCACGCGGACGGCCCGACCACCGTCGGCATCGGGCTGGCCTGGCTGCTGCTGGTGTTCGCGCTCACCTTCGCGGTCTCCCGGCGCGCCCCGCTGCCGCCCGCCCTGGTGCGCCACCAACTCGCGGTCCGTCCGCCCGCGTTCGCGCTCTGGCTGGTCCTGCTGGCGTACCTGGCGATCGGTGCGGTGGCCGGGGTGCTGACCGCGATCGTGCACGGCAACGCCCGGCAGACCCTGGCCGTGGTGCTGCTCGCGCTGCCCGACCTGGTCTGGCTGGCCTTCGGCGTCGGGCTCGGCGCCGAGTGGCACGGGCGGCTGGTCGGCGCGCTCGGCCTGCCCGTCCCCGAGCCGCTCAGCGCCGTGCTGCGCACCTCCGGGGGCGGGCAGGCGACCATCGGCCTCGGCACCCTCGCGGAGCAGGACGCGCGCAGCTGGTGGCTGCTGCCGCTGGCCGCCGTCCTGCTGCTCGCGGCCGCCTTCCTGGCGGCCCTGCGCTCGCCGCGCACCGTCCGGCTCTGGCAGCACGCCGTCCGCTTCGCGCTCGCCGCCGCCGTCACCGTGCTGCTGGTGGGCCTGTGGACCAGGGTGGACGCCGACTACGGGCTCTCGGTGCTCGGTGTGGGCCTCGGCCAGGGCGGCCTGGCCGACCTGCTCGGCGCCGTCCTCGGCGGCCGCAACCCGCTGGCCGGGCTCGGCGGCGGCAGCCTCACCCTGCGGCCGGTGCTCTGGACGGCGGTGCCGCTCGCGGCCGGCTGGGGTCTGCTGACCGGAGCGCTCGGCGCCCTGCTCGCCACCCGGGTGCGGCACCGCGGCGAGGCACCTGCGGACGAGGGCGGGGTGTCGACGGACGAGGGTGGGGCACCCGCCGGCACGCGGTGAGGGGTGGCGCGGCTCAGAACAGCCGGTGGCCCCGCACCCACATGGTCTTCCGGCCGTCGGCCCGGATGAGCCTGAGCTTCCCGACGCCGTCGTGCATGCTCGCGCTGAACAGCAGGGACGGGCCGACGATCACGCCCGCGGCGGCCAGGAGGAAGAGCGTGCCGATGTTGTCGACCGCCTGGTCGTCGCCCTCCTCGACGGTCCGGCCGCCCAGCTGGATCAGCAGCGGGATGGTGGCCAGGAGCGAGAGGACCAGCAGCCAGCCCAGCGCCCGCTGGACGCGCTGCTTGATCCGGGCCTTGGTGAGGGTCTCCACCCGGACCGAGAACGAGCGCCGGCAGCGCGGGCAGATGACGCCGATCTCCCGGTCCCCGCGGGCCGGCCGGGGCGAGCCGCCCTCCGGCAGGTGCGTGACGCTCCAGTTGACCTTCGTCACGGAGGGCCCGTGCTCGACGCTCACCCTGCAACCGAGGCTGATGACGTACCGGTCGGTGATCGGGATCCTGACCACTGCTGCCCACCCCCGTCAGCCGCCGTGACCGTCACGGGGTAGGCGGATTGTAGTCCCGGCGGAGAGCCGGCGTCAGGGGTGACGCATGATCAGAAGGCCTCCGCCAGAAGGATGATGGCCGCCGGCACCGCCTGTCCGAGGGCTCCCCGCCAGAGCTTCGGCGCGGAGCCGAACAGGGTGATCCCGCCCGCCAGCATGAAGGCGGCGACGTACAGCACCAGCGCCCGGCCGGCCCCCGGGTGTCCGCTGTGCAGCAGGACCAGTCCGGTGACCAGGCCGAGCGCCAGGAACAGGTTGTAGAAGCCCACGTTGACGCGCCACAGCCGGACCTCGGGAGCGTCCGCGGTGCTGCCGGTGAGCAGACGCCGCACCCGTGGATGCCCGTACAGGAAGCTCTCCAGCGGCCACACGACGAGGTGGATCGCGGCGGCGACCACGGCGAGGACCTGGCTCACGGCGTTCATGACGGACGGCTCCCCCCGGCGGCGGAGGACGGTGGCGGGTGGACGACAGGTACGGCCCAGGCCGGCGGCTCGGGCACCGCGGGCCGGTCGGGGGCGGCGAGCGCCGGGACGACCCGGGTGGGCGGCCCGTCCGCCCGCCACGCGGCCGGGGAGGCGGCGGTGCCCGCCGCGCGCAGCTCGGCGACGAAGCCGAGGCAGCTCGGGTACCGCTCCCCGGGCGCCTTGGCCAGCGGCAGAGCGCGCGGTGGCCGATGCCGACGATGTCGGCCGGGCCCACCGGGGCCCGCCGGACCGGGCGGCCGTTGAGGTAGGTGCCGTTGTGGCTGTTCAGGTCGACGATCTCGCGGCCGCCGCCGGGCAGTTCGCGCAGCTCGGCGTGGTGCCGGGAGACCAGCAGGTCGTCCAGGACCAGGTCGTTGTCGGGCGAGCGGCCGATCCGGACGGTGTGGCCGGGCAGTCGCAGCACCGCGCTCGGGCGGCGGAAGGTGCCGGAGACCTGCGGGGCGACCAGCGACGGGCGCTCCGGGGCGCCGGGCAGGTCATCCAGGACAGGGGCAGGCGCAGGGGTACGGGCCGGGACGGGGGCAAGGGCCGGGGCCGGGTCGGGCAGGCCGGTGAAGGCCGCGGCCGGGCCGTCGGCCGGATCGCCGAAGCGCAGCCGGGTGCCAGGGCCGACGTCCTCGTGGTCGACCCGTCGCCCGTGGTCGTAGGTGCCGTTGGTGCTGCCGACGTCCTCCAGCAGCCAGTGGCCGTCGGTGGCGCGCAGGATCGCGTGGTGCCAGGAGACCCGGGGGTCGTCCAGCACGATCTCGCTGGTCGGGTCGCGGCCGAGGTGGTAGGCCCTGGCCGGGTCGATCACCCGCGAGTCGGCGTCGGTGACCAGCACGAGGGGCGGCGCGGTGGGTGCGCCGGGGCGCTCTCCCATGCTGCGCATTCTATCGCCGCCCCGGCCGAAGAGCCCTTCCGAAGTGCGGGATTGGACTGGACCACTGCCTCGGCGCGCCACTATCGTTCGGCGTGCCCGCGCGTCGCGCGCCGCCGGAACGCGCCGCGCGCTGCCGGAACGCGTGGCGCTTCGGCGGAACGCGCGGTGCGTCGCCGGAAGTCGTCGTCGAGTGCTTCGGAACGGAACCCATGAGCATCTGGCCGCAGTTGCGAAGATCCAGGACCGTCCGGGCCGGCCACGCCACCGGACGGGTGCTGCGCTGCGGACTGATGGACACCATGCTCGCCGACCTCGCCGTCTCGGTGGTGCTCTGCTTCGACCGCCCGCTGGACGAGGACCGGCTCGCCGCCGGCCTGGCCCGCGCACTGGAGCGGGTGCCGGTCTTCGCCGGCCGGCTGCGCACCGTCGAGGGCGTCCTGGAGGCGGTCTGCGACGACGCCGGCGTGCCGTTCGAGTCCTACACCGTGGAGGGCACGCTCGCCGAGGCGATGGGCCGGGCCACGGCGGCCGGCTCCGAACTGGTCGCCCCGCTGGACGCCCCCGCCGCGCGCGCCGGGGGCGTCCCGCTGCTCACCGTCCGGGTGACCCGTACGGCCGACGGCGGGACGGTGGTCGGCTGCTCCTGGCACCACGCGGTCGGTGACCTGAACAGCTTCATGCTGCTGTTGCGGAGCTGGTCCGCCGCGGTCGAGGGCGAACCGCTTCCGGAGGCCGAACTCGTCGACGATCAGGACGAGTTGCTGGACAGGATACTTCCCGCCGAGGACTGCGGACGGCCCGGCTTCCGGCTGCCCTCGGAGGCAGAGGCGGAGCTGCTGGCCCGCGAGCTGGCGACCGGCCCGCTGGCCAACCGGCTCGTCCAGATCGCCTTCACCGACGCCGAACTGACCAGGATGAGCGAGGAGTTCGGCGCCACGGTCGGCCGGCGGCTCTCCTCCGGGGACGTCCTCTGCGCCCACCTGGTCAGCACCCTGCGGGAGTTGGACGGGGACGACGCCGAGCGGATGCTGACCGTGCCGGTCAACGCCCGCCGCTGGCTCGGTCTCCCGCCCGCGCTGGTGGGCAACCTGCTGAGCGAGGTCCACGTGCCGCACCGGCCCGAGGACGGCCCGGCGGCGCTGGCGGGCGCGCTGCGCACGGCGGTCGAGGAGTTCCCGACCGCGCACCTCAACCTCCGCGCCAACCTGTGGTTCCTCGCCTCCCTGGGGCGCTCGCGGCTGCGCGACTGCGTGCCGCTGGGCTTCGACCCGGCGGCACGCCGGTTCAGCTTCTCCAACTGGAGCGGCTTCGGCGTCTACACGGTGACCTTCCAGGGGCAGCACCCGGTGTTCTTCAGCCCGGCGGCCAACTACCCGATCCCGTGGGTCTGCTGGACGGTCGAGGGGTATCGCGGGGAGGGCCGGCTGGCCACCGTCGTGCTGCCCGCCAGGCTCGCCGCCCGGGTCCGCGGAGCGCAGGGCCGGGCGGCGCTGCACCGCTTCCGGCGGGCGGAGGACCAGCCGCCCGCCGCGGCCGGGGTGCTGCCCAAGGTGGTCTGAGCCGCCCCGCACGACGCGAAGCCGGGTGGCCACGGGGACGGTTCCCCGTGGCCACCCGGTGCGGCCCGCGACGGCGGCGGGCCCCGGAAGGGCCGCCGGTCAGAAGGACCGCTCGATCGCGGTCCACAGCTGGAGCCGGGCGCGCAGCGCGGTGCGGACCGTCTCGGCGCAGGCGTCCCACTTGTCCTGGTCGTCGCCGCACAGGTCGATCAGCATCTGCATCGCCATCGGGGTGTGCTGCTCACCGTCGACCTCGATGTGACGGGCCAGGTAGTCCTTGAAGACGGTGAGCGCGCCCTCCGGGTCATCGATCCGGATGACCTGGGCGAACATGTCCGGGATCAGGTCCTCGCGGCCGAAGGCGAAGGCGGCGGCCCGGCAGTGCACCGGCGCGTTCTCCACGATCGACCAGGTGGTGGAGCTGAAGTCCAGGGCCGGCTGCGGCACTCCGGCGTTCTTCAGGGCGTCCGGGACGGCGGTGCCCGAACCCAGCAGGGCCAGGAACTCCTCGATCGGCCGCGGGTCGGCCCCGGCCTGCCGCATGCCCTCCACGTACAGCTCGAAGTGGCTGGTGTAGCCCTCGCCGAGTTCGTCGCTCTCCTCGACCAGCACGATCTCGTTGATCAGCCGCCGGCTGGCGGTCGGGCCGTTGGGGACCCACGGCACGTCCACGCAGGTGAGGTCGCGCTGGAGGCTCTTGAGCAGCGACATGAAGTCCCAGACGGCGAAGACGTGGCTGCCCAGGAAGGTGCGGACGCGCTCCATGCCGGTGAGCGCGCGGTACACCGAGTGCTCGACCACCTCGCGGCGCAGCGGGTCGATGGCCTGCTGGAGGCTGGTCAGGCCGGGGTGCGAGCGGTCCCAGTGATAGCGGTTTGCGGACAACGCGACTCCTTGGTCGGGCCGATGGCCTCGGTCGGTCTTCGGTCGGTCTTCGTCGGTCTTCGGTAGGTCTTTGTCGGTCTTCGGTCGGACCGGCTGTGGTCAGCGGTGCTTCATCACCAGGTCCAGCGCGTGCCGCAGTTGCTCGCGGCCGGGCTGGACGGCGCGGTCGAGCGCCGGGGCGAAGGGGAGCACGGCGCCGTCCGGGCGGGTGATCCGGCGGGGCGGGGCGACCAGGCGCATCTCCTCGGCGGCGGTGGCCAGCACCTCGGCGCCGAAGCCGCAGCTGCGGTTGGAGTCGTCCAGGACGACCAGCCGGCCGGTGCGTTCCAGCGAGTCGGCGAGCGCCTGCCAGTCGAAGGGGTACACCGTGCGCGGGTCGAGGACCTCCACCGAGAGGTCCGGCGCCAGCTCCTCGGCGACCGCGAGGGCGTCGTGCACCAGGTGCCCGAGGGCGACCACGGTGACGTCGGTGCCCGGGCGGTGGATCCGGGCCCGGCCGAGCGGGACGGGCGCGAGTTCCCAGGTGACGGTCTCGCGCACCGGCATCGCGGCGGCGGGCGCGAACACCACGACCGGGTCAGGGTCCCGGATCGCCGAGCGCAGCAGGCCGTAGGCGTCGGTCGGGGTGGCGGGCACCACGGTCTTCACCCCGGCGTGCGCGAACAGGCTGTACGGGTGGTCGGAGTGCTGTCCGGCCCAGCCGTCCCGGGAGCCGGAGCCGGGCACCAGGCAGGTCAGTGGGACGCTGGCCTGGCCGCCGGTCATCAACGAGAACTTGTGGGCCTGGTTGACGAGTTGCTCGAAGACCAGGAACAGCAGGGACGGGATCTGGAACTCCAGCACCGGACGCCGGCCGGACAGTGCGGCGCCGACCGCCATCGAGGTGAAGGCCTGCTCGGACAGCGGGGTGTCGACGATCCGGCCCGGCCCGAAGCGGTCCAGCAGGCCGAGCGTGGGCCCGGCCAGACCGGCGCCGATGTCCTCGCCGAAGACGCAGACCGCGGCATCGGCGGCGAGTTCGTCGGCCAGGGCCCGGTTCAGCGCCTTGGTGTACGAGAGCCTGGTCACGGTGTCACTCCCGCCCGGGGCCGCAGCCCGTCGGCGTACAGGTGGTCCAGCGCGCCCGCCGGGTCAGGGTGCTCCGAGGCGAGGGCGAACTCCTCGGCGGCGGCGAGCTGTTCGGCCACCGACCGGTCCAGCCCGGCGACCGTCGCGGGGTCGAGCAGGGCGGCGGCCCTGGGGAGCGGGTCGCGCTCGCGCCAGGCCTCGACCTCCTCGGGGGCGCGGTAGCGCAGCTTCATCCGGCGCTCCATGGTGTGGTGGCCCTCGTAGCGGTAGGTGCGGCAGGCCAGGAAGCCGGGGCCGCCGCCGCTCCTGGCCCGCCCGACGGCGCGCAGCGCGGCGGCGCGGACGGCCTCGGTGTCCATGCCGTCCACCTCCTCGGCGGGGATGCCGAAGGCGGCCGCCCGTCCGGTGGCACTGCCCGCGACGGCGGTGGCGGCGGGCAGGGTGGTGGCGTAGCCGTTGTCCTCGCAGACGAACAGCACCGGCAGGCGCCACATCGCGGCGAGGTTGAGCGACTCCAGCAGGACGCCCTGGTTGAGCGCGCCGTCGCCGAAGAAGGCCACCGCGACCGGCATCCGGCCGGTGGAGTCGGCCGAACCCATCGAACCCACCGAACCCACCGAACCCACTGAGTCGGCCGAGTCAGCCGAGTCGTCCCGCGCCGCCCAGGCGGCGCCGACCGCGATCGGCGCACCCGCGCCGACCATGCCGTTGGCACCGAGGATGCCCAGCGAGAAGTCGGCGGCGTGCATCGAGCCGCCCCGGCCGCCGTTCGACCCGCCGACCCGCCCCAGGAGTTCGGCCAGCAGCCGGTGCGGCGCGGTGCCCCGGGCGAGCACGTGGCCGGGGCCGCGGTGGGTGCTGGCGAGCCGGTCGGCCGGGCCGAGCGCGGAGCAGACGCCGACCGCGACGGCCTCCTGCCCGATGTACGGGTGGATGCCGCCGGGGATCGCGCCCGCCTTCACCAGGCCGAGCGCCAGCTCCTCGAAGCCGCGGATCAGCCGCAGCATCCGGTAGCGCTCGGCCGGGGTGTCCAGCGGGGCCGGACCGCCCGGCGCCGGACGGCCGTCGGCCGGGTGCGCGGGCGCGGTCACGGCCGTCCCCGCCAGACCGCCGGGCAGAACTCCGGGTCGGCGTAGTCCGGCCGGCCGTCCTCGGTGCGACGCACCAGCACGTCGTGGTTGTACACCACGGCCTCGCCGTCCGCCCGGTCGTGCCGGCGGTACTCGTTGGCGCCGTCCTGGAGGTGCAGCGAGACCGCCCGGCGCGGGTACGAGGCCAGGTTGGGCCCGCTGCCGTGGTAGGTGCGGCAGTGGTGGAAGGAGATGTGGCCGCGCGGGATCAGCATCGGCACCTTGCGCACCTGCTGCCCGTTGTGGGCGGCGTTGGCGGACAGGATGTCCTCCAGCTCGGAGCCGTCACGGTCGGCGAAGTGCCGGGTGGAGTCCTCGCCGGAGGGCAGCTCCTGCCAGCGGTGGCTGCCGTCGACCATGGTGATGGTGCCGTTCTCCTCGCGGCAGTCGTGGAACGGGATGAAGGCGGTGAGCATCTCCTCGGAGGTGCAGGTCTGCCAGTAGTGCTTGTCGAAGTGCCACGGCACCCGGTTGCTGGGCTCCTCGGGCACCGGCGGCTTGTAGATGAGCGTCGACTGGAAGACCCGGATCTCCTCGGCCCCGGCGAGCAGGGCGGCCACCGCGCCGACCAGCGGCTTGCGCAGGATCGCGCCGATGGCGTCGCTCTCGTAGTGCACGTAGTCGTTGTGCCGCTGGACCGGGCCGTCCTCGGGCCGCCAGGAGGCCAGCCGGGGCGGCCGGCCGGGCAGTTCGCGGTCCCGGTGGCCGGCGTAGTACTCCTCGGTGGCGGCCTGGAGGGCGTCCAGTTCCTCGTCGCTGAAGAGCCTGCGGGACAGGTACCAGCCGTGTTCGCGGTAGTGCGCCACCTCCTCGGGGGTGGGCAGCAGGGCGAGTTCGGCCTCGGTGCGCCGGAAGCCGGGGGCTGCGGTCATCGGACGGGCCTCCTTCGGATGTGCGGGGGCTGGCCGTTCGGCGTCGGGGTTCTGGCGCTCGACGGCCTCGTAGAGGGCCTTGATGTTCGCGGTGCCGAACGTACCCGCTCCCTGGCGCTCGATCAGTTCGAGGAAGTAGGTGCGCCGGGGGTGTGTCGAGCGGGCGAAGATCTGGAACAGCTGGCCCCCGTGGTCCTGGTCGACCAGGACGTTCAGGTCGCGCAGGGTCTCCACCGGGATGGCGGTCTCGCCGACGCGCCCGGCCAGGGCGTCGAAGTAGGCGCCCGGCGTGGTGAGGAACTCCACGCCGCGCTCCCGGGCGGTCCGGACGGCGCCGGCGATGTCGCGGGTGCTGAAGGCGAGGTGCTGGACGCCGGCCCCGCCGTGGGCGGCGAGGAAGTCGTCGATCTGGCCGGGCCGCCGGGTGGGGTCGGGCTCGATCAGGGTGAAGGTGACGCCGCCGGAGGGGCTCTGCACCACCTTGGAGTCCATCGCCTGCTCGCCGACCTCGATGTACTCCTCGAAGATCGTGCGGAAGCCCAGCGCGGCCTCGCAGAACCGTACGGAGTCCGCGAGCGATCCGGCCGGCAGGCAGATCGCGACGTGGTCGAGGTCGTCCAGCAGGCGGGGCTCCGGGGTGGGGCCGTCCGTCCCGAGCGGCACCAGGCGCAGCGCGGTGTCGCCGAAGCCGGCGATCAGGCGGCCGGCCCGGTCGAGCACCCTGGCGCCGTGCCGCTCGGCGTGTTCCAGCGCGGCCGCCGGGTCGGCGCAGCCGAGCGCGAGGACGGCGACGCCGTCGCCGTGCCGGGAGACGTACTCGGCCACCGGGTGCTCCGGGTCGGCGGCGGAGGTCAGGTGCAGCCGGATGGTGCCCTGGCGCAGCACGATGGTGCGGGCGCCGTCCGGCGTGGTGGCGGGCGCGTCGGCGGTGAAGCCGTGGTCGGCGCCGAGGCCGGCCGCGGCCTTGTCGGCGTCCGCGCAGTGGAACTCGACATGGGTGATGGTCTGGATGGACAACGGGATCTCCCCCCGGAGGGATGGTGGATCGAGGATCGGCGCGCTGCCGCCGCGCGGCGGCGGGCGGCGGCAGCGGGCGAGGGCTAGCGGGTCGACCGGGTGGAGGCCGGGCCGAGGATCAGGCTGAGGTTGTGGCCGCCGAAGGCGAAGGCGTTGCTCAGCGCGGCGCGCACCGGGGTGGACCGGGCGGCGCCCCGGACGTGGTCCAGGTCGCAGGCCGGGTCGGGGTCGGTGAGGTTGAGCGTCGGCGGCAGCGTTCCCCTGGCCACCGCCAGGGCGGTCACCGCCGCCTCCAGCGCGCCCGCGGCGCCCAGGAGGTGGCCGGTGGCGCCCTTGGTGGAGCTGACCGCGGGCGGCCGGGCGCCGAACACGGCGTTCAGGGCGGCGGTCTCGGCGACGTCGCCGAGCTTGGTGCCGGTGCCGTGGGCGTTCACGTAGTCGATGTCGCCCGGGGCGAGGCCCGCGTTGGCGAGGGCGGCGCGCATCGCGTCGGCGGCGCCGGTGCCGTCGGGGCGGGGCATGGTCGGGTGGTGGGCGTCGGTGGAGGCGCCCCAGCCGATGACGTCCGCGTACCCGGCGGCGCCGCGCGCCTCGGCGTGCTCGGCCCGCTCCAGGACCAGGACGGCGCTGCCCTCGCCCAGCACGAAGCCGTTCCGGTGGCTGTCGAACGGCCGGCTGGCCTGCGTGGGGTCCTCCCAACCATGCGCCAGGGCACGGGCGTTGGTGAAGGCGGCGGCGATGGTCGGGTGCAGCGAGGACTCGGTGCCGCCGCACACCACGACGTCGGCGTCGCCGGCCCGGATCAGCCGCAGCCCCTCGGCGATCGCCTGGGCGCCGGCCGCGCAGGCCGTCACCACGGCGGAGCTGTAGCCCCGGATGCCGTGCTTGATGGCGATCCTGGCGGCGGCCATGTTGGAGAGCATGCCGGGCAGCAGGTACGGGCTGACGCCGGGCCGGCCGCGCTCCAGCCGGCGGTGGGACTGCTGCTCGAAGGTCTCCAGTCCGCCGCCGCCGGTGGCCAGCACCACGGCGGTGCGGTGCGGGTCGGCGTCCCGGCCGACGGCCAGGCCGGCGTCGGCGAGCGCGTCGTCGGCGGCGGCCAGGGCGAGCAGCACGAAGCGGTCCACGCAGCGGGTCTCGGTGGGCGGCAGCACCTCCCTGCCGTCCACGGCGGGGGCGAGCCCGGCGGCGGGCAGCCAGCCGTGGGCGGCGTGGCCCTCGGGGAGGGCGCTCAGGCCGGAGCGGCCGGCGGTGAGCGCCTCGAACACCTCGGCGGGCTTGCGGCCGAGCGGGGAGACCAGGCCGATGCCGGTGACGACGGCTCCGGGGCGGGCGTTCATGCGGGTACCTCGCTTCGCTCGGCGGTCGCCTGGTGCGACGCGGACCTCTGGGCGGTCGCCTGGTGCGACGCGCGCCTCCCGGCGGTTCGCCCGCTCACGCGCCCACCGCCGCCAGGTGGACCTGCCGCAGCAGGACCTTGCGGACCTTGCCGGTCGGGCCGAGCGGGATGTCGTCGGGGGAGACCACCAGCACCTTGCGGACGGTCGCGGCGGCGGCCTCGTCCAGGGCGGCGACGACCGCCGCGGTGCGGTCCGCGGCCTGGTCGGCGTCCGCGGCGAGGAGCAGCAGCACGTCGGTGACCACGTGCTCGCCGTCGCGCACCGCGACCACCGTGCAGTCCAGCACGTCGGGGCAGGCGGCCAGCACCCGCTCCTCCGACATGGCGGTGAACAGCCGCTTGCCGCCGCCGAGTTCGACCGAGTCGACGGCCCGGTCCACGTGGTAGTAGTAGCCCTCCTCGTCCCGGTACATCAGGTCCCCGGTGAGGAAGCGGCCGCGCAGCCGGGTGCGGAAGGTGGTGGCCGAGTCGTTCCAGTAGCCGAGCGCCAGGGTGGGCGAGGTGGTGGCGAGTTCGCCGACCTCGCCGGGGCCGAGCGGCTCGCCGTCGGGGCCGACCACCTCGCAGTCGACGAAGGCGTGCGGGCGGCCCACGCAGCGCCCGTAGCGCTCGGTGCCGGGGCCGTGGGTGATGAAGAAGTGCGAGTGCCCCATCTCGGTGGAGCCGAGGCCGTCCACGAACTGGGAGCCGGGGACGCGGGCGCGGCCGGCCCGGGTGACGGTCTCCCGGCTGCCGGTGGCGATCAGCCGGCGGATGTGCACCTCGTGGGCGCAGTCGCCGGTGTTCCACCAGAGCGCGACGGAGGCCAGGTCCCTGGTGGTGAGGTCGTGGCGGGCGAGGTCGGCCCAGGTGGCGGCGAAGCCGATCACCCCGGTGGGCTGCCACCGCTCGATCGCCGCCAGCACGCCGTCGCCGGACTGCCGGGAGAGCAGGGCGAGTTCGGTGTGCGAGCTGAGCGCGAGGTTGAGCGCGATCAGGGTGGCGGCGTGCGGGGCGGGCAGCGCGCTGAGCATCCGCTCCTGGCCCTGCGGGCGGGGCAGTCGCAGCCGGTGGCGGATCGCCGCGTACAGGCTCGCGTGGGAGTGGACGACCGCCTTGGGCATTCCGGTGGTGCCGGAGGAGTGGGTGATCGCCACCGGGTCGCCGGACCAGTGCCGGTACGGCTCGGGTGCCGCGTCCGGGTCGCCGGCGCCGAGGGTGGCGATCTCGGGCAGCAGCGGGGCGCCGGGGTCGTGACCGGCCAGCGCGTCCAGGTGGGCCTGGTCGGCGAGGACGCCGGCCGCGCCGAGGCGGGCGATGTAGCGGGCGGCGCGCTCGCCGTCCAGGTTGGGGTTGAGCAGCGCGGGGATGGCGCCGAGCCGGGCCAGGGCGAGGAAGGCGAGCACGTGGTCGGCGGCGTCGCTCGCGTACACCACCACCGGGTCGCGCCGGGTGATGCCCAGGCCGTGCAGCGCGGCGGCGCGGGCCCGGACGGCGCGGTCCAGCTCGCGCAGGGTGAACGGCTGCCAGGCGGGGTGGTCGTCCACCGCGGTGTCGAAGCGGAGCAGCGGCACGTCCAGGTCCTGCCCGAGGGCGATCCGGGCGGTCAGGACGTTGCCGGCGCCCACGTCGGGGTCGTCCGCGAGCTGGGTGCGGAGGCTGCGGATGGTCACGGGGGTGGATCCCTCCCTCGGGGCCGGTGGGTGGCCCGGGCGGCTGATCAGGTGGCAGGTCGGTCGGCCGCGCGGGCGGCGGGGTGGCCACGGGGCGGCGGGCGGGTTCGGGCGGGGCGCTGGTGTGCCGGGTGCGGCTGCGTCAGGCGTCGGGCCTCGATGACTGGTACGGCCGGGGGCCGGTGGCGGGTTCACTTCCCCCCGGACCCGGTCCGGCTCGGGTCCGGCCCGGTTCGGCCGTCCGGGGTCAGGTCGGCGGGCCGGCGAGCAGGACGGCGGCGGCCTGGTCCCCGTCCGGTGTCTGTTCGACGGCGATGGCCAGCACGTGGTCGGCGTCGCCGTCCTCCAGCAGCAGTGCGGCGAACTCGAACGCCTCGGCAGGGACGCGGCCGGGCTCGGCCTCGGCCAGGGAGATCGCCGTGACGGGGCCGGTCAGGCCCCAGCGCGCGGAGACGTATCCGAGGACGGCGTTGGGGTTGGACTGGAAGAACAGCAGCGGTCCGGTCCGCTGTCCGGGTTCGGCGCTCCGTTCGATGGCCCGCGCGGTCTCCAGGTCGCCGCTCGCGCTGGCCAGCAGCAGAGCGGTCCGTCCGGGGGCGGGCGGCGGGCCGTGGTGGGCGCGCAGACAGCGCTCGGCGGTGTCGGCGACCAGCGGGTTGAAGCCGGAGGCGGCGAAGCCGGGCAGCGGTGGCGGGGGCCCGTCCAGGCCGGGCGCGGGGCGGCGGGCCTCGGCGAGGATCCGCAGTCCGTGGGTGTGGTCGGCAGGGGTGGTCATGGCGGTGATCGTCATCCCGGGGCCAGCAGCAGCGCGGTGTTGGCGCCGCCGAAGGCGGAGTTGAGGCTGAGTGCGTACGGGGGGCGGGCGGCGCGCGGGCCGTCCAGGACGAGGTCCAGTGCGAGGTCCGGGTCGGGGCCGAGCCAGCCGGCGTTGACCGGGAGTAGTCCGGTCTCCAACGCGCCGATGGTGACGGCGAGTTCGAGCAGTGCCGAGGCTTCCAGGGCGTGTCCGTGCACGGACTTGCTGGAGCTGACCGGCAGGCGGTCGGTGTGCGGGCCGAACACTCTTCGCAGGGCGTTGGCCTCGGCCCGGTCGGCGAGGGTGGAGCCGGTGCCGTTGGCGTTGACGTAGCCGATCTCGGCCGGGGCGACGCCCGCGCGGGTGAGCGCGGCCTCGATCGCCCGGACCGCCCCGGTGCCCTCCGGCTCCGGGCGGCAGACGTGGTGGGCGTCCCCGGCCCGGCCCCAGCCGGCCAGCCTGGCGAGCGCGGAC
>NZ_MSJQ01000449.1 GCF_014596515.1 Streptomyces sp. CBMA156 | reverse complement strand
CTGCCCGCCGGCGCCGCCCCGCCGTACGGCGTCCCGCTGCACCTGTGGGTGCTGCGAGCGCCCGAGCCGGGGAGCGACTTCCGCCAGGTGCTGCTGCTCGACGCCGGGGCGGCGCTCTCCGCCCCGGCCGGGGCCGCCGGGGCGCCGACCGCCGAGGGAGGCCGGGACAAGGTCGACTGGTCCGAGCTGCGCCGCACCGTCCTGGAGGCCTGGCGCGGCTTCGACCTGGCCGCGCGCGAGGGCCTGCCGGTCCCCGCCGACCGCCCCGGCGTCCACCGGGCCATGGCCGCCATCGACCTGCTCGACGACGAGACCGACCTCTCCCCGGCCCGGCACGTCCCGCCCGCGGCCCCGCTCGGCGGCGCGGCCGAACTCTCCCACCTCGGCGGCCGGTTGGCCGAGCTGCTGGCCGGCCTGCCCGACCCGGCCACGCTGCTGCCGCAGCCCTGTGACGAGCCCGGCGCCACCCCCGCCGGCGTGGTCACCATCGGCGAACTGGTCCGCGGCGGCGCGCTGGAGGTGTACTCCTCCGGCACGGGCGCCGCCACCAGGCCGTCCGGTGCGGGCGCGGGCGGCACCCGCGTCGTCACCGACCAGGACCTCGCCACCGGTGCCGCGCCCGGCGCCGCCCCGGACGCCGGGCGGGGTCAGGCCGGGTCGGGTCAGGCCGGGGCAGGTCCGGCCGGGGAGGTCCGCACCCGCCCCGGCGACGTCCTGGTCCCCGCCCTCGGCGGCGGCACCGCCAGGGTCGTCCCCGCCGAGGGCCCGCTGGTCGGCGCCGCCCTCGGCCGTCAGCTCCACCTGCTGCGGCCCGACCAGGCCGTCCTCGACCCCGAGTTCCTGGCCGGCCACTTCCGCTCCACCGCCGGCACCCGGCGCGCCGCCAGCCACGCCACCACCACCGCCCGCCTCGACATCCGCCGGGTCGAGCTGCCGCGCCTCCCGCTCCCCGCCCAGCAGCGGCTCGGCGCCGCCTTCGCCCGCCTCGCCGCCTTCGACACCGCCCTCGGTCAGGCCGCCGCCCTCGGCCGCAGCCTCGCCCAGGGCGCCACCGACGCCCTGGCGACGGGCACCCTGGCGCCGCCGGCCGGCTGAGGTGATCCCGGCTCAGTAGCGGCCGAGTAGCGGCGCGATACCGATGCGGCAGCGGGCGGACGGAAGGCCTCCGGACCGGCCGGGCCGGACGGTACGGTGTGCGGTACCGCTCGCACCGCCCTCGGTGCCGGTCCTCACCAGCTCAGGAGCGCGCATGTCAGGGCAGTACCCCGGGCAGTTCGGGCCGCCGCCCGGCGCAACGCCGTACGGGCCGGGGTACGGTCCGGGCCCGCTGCCGGGCGGCGCACTGCCGGGTGCGGTCCCAGGGCCGGGTGCGGTGCCGCGGCAGGTACCGGTTCCCGGCCGGTTCGGGACGGTCCCGCGGGTGCTGTGCGCGCTGGCCCCGCTGCTCTCCTTCGGTCTGCTCGGGGCCGTCCCCTCGCTGCTGCTGGCGGTCCGGCGCCGGCGGGCGTACGACGTCGTCGGCGCCGTGGTGTTCTGCGCGCTGCTGCTGACCCTGATCGTCTCCGCCGGGGTCGCGGGCAGCCTGAAGAACCCGGCCGCCGACACCACCGGCCAGATCACGCTGGCCGTGCTGTGGTTCCTGCCGACGCCGCACTTCCTGGCGATGGACAGCCGCGCGGTCTGGCTGGCCGGGCCGACCGGGCCGCAGGCCGCACCGCCGGTCCTGCCGCGGGCCGCCTCGCCGTACGCGGTGCCGCACGCCTCGCCGTACGGGGCGCCGAACGCCTCGCCGTACGGGACGACCGTGCCCGGGTACGGGGTACCCGCGCCCGCACCCGTTCCGGCCGGACCCGTGCCGCCCCCGGCCGCTGTTCCCCCGGCCGGGGCCCCGTCGGCCACGGCCCCCGAGACCGCCCACGACCTGCGCGAGCTGGGCGAGTTGCTGCGCCGCCAGGCCCGTGAGGACCGCCCGTGACCGTCACCCGGCTGATCGCCGGCCGCTACCGGCTCACCGAGAAGATCGGCCACGGCGGCATGGGCCAGGTCTGGGCCGGCCAGGACGAACGGCTGCACCGCCCGGTCGCGGTCAAGCTGCTCCGACCCGAGCACCTGCTCCCCGGCGGGACCGGCTCCGGCGGCGAACGGGCCCGCCAGGGCGACGAGTTGCGCCGCCGCTTCCTGCGCGAGTGCCGGGTCACGGCCGCGCTCGACCACCCAGGGCTGGTCACCGTCTTCGACGCGGGCGAGGACGCGGGCGAGCTCTACCTCGTCATGCAGCGCATCCCCGGCGTCAGCCTGGCCGACCTCATCGCCGAGGACGCGCCCTTCCCGATCGAACGCGCGGCGGCCGTCGCGGCGCAGCTGTGCACCGCGCTGGCCGCCGTCCACGCCATCCCGGTGGTCCACCGCGACCTCAAGCCGAGCAACGTCATGGTCCGCGAGGACGGCCGCACCGTCCTGCTCGACCTCGGCATCGCCACCGCCCTCGACACCGAGACCACCCGGCTGACCCTCACCGGCGTGCCCGTCGGCAGCCCCTCCTACATGGCCCCCGAACAGGCCCTCGCCGCCACCACCGACCCGCGCAGCGACCTCTACGCGCTCGGCTGCCTGCTGCACGAGATGCTCGCCGGCGAGGAGCCCTTCCGGGCGCCCACCGCGCTCGGCGTCCTGCGCCGGCACGTCGACGAACCACCCGTTCCGCTGCGGGAGTTGCGGCCCGAGGTGCCGCAGCCGCTGGAACGACTGGTGCTCGACCTGCTCGCCAAGCAGCCCGCCGACCGCCCCGCCGACGCCCAGACCGTGTACGCGCGGCTGCTCCCGCTGCTGCCCCCGGCCGAACGGGCCCCGCAGCCCCGCTACGCCCCGCTGCCGGACCCGGCCCGGCCGTACCGCTTCCCGCACCAGCCGCAGCCGTCGGCGGTGGTGGCCGCGGTGGCCGCCCCGGCGCCGGCGGTCCGCTCGGAGCCACGGCCCTTCCTCCTCCCGCCCGCCCCCTCGGCACCGCCGGTCGTCCCCGCGGGCCCGGACCTGGGCGCGGAGTGCGCCCGCCTCTCCGACCTGGTGGACGCCGGCCGCCACCCGGAGGTGCTCGGCCTCGCCGCCCGCCTGCTGCCCCGCGCCGAGGCCGGACTGGGCGACGCCGCGCCCCTGGTACGCACCATCCGCACCATCTACGCGCGCACCCTCCTGCACGAGGGCCACCTCCGGCAGGCGCTGCCCGAGTACCGCCGGCTCGCCGCCACCGCCGACGGCGGCCCGCACGGCCCCCAGGGCCTCGACCACCGGTACCGCGCCGCGATCTGCCTCGACCGGCTCGGCCACGGCCCCGAGGCCCTCGCCGAGTACCGGGCCCTCCTCGCCGCCCACACCGCCCGCCTCGAATCCGGCCTCGACACCGACCCCGAGCGCAGCCACGACCTCCGCGAACGCATCGGCCTCCACCTCGCCGCCGCCGGCGACCCGCAGAACGCCTGGCAGTGGCTGCTGCCCCTGCTCCTCGACCGCGAACGCCGCGACGGCCCCCACCACCCCGCCGTCCGCCGCCTCCGCCAGTCCCTCGCCACCCTCACCCCCGCCTCCACCCCCTGGCCCCCGGCCCACCCCTAGCCACCGTGTCCCGGTCGTCGGGGCCTCCTCTGAACACGCCCGCCGCCACCGCTGCCGCGGGGTCTCCGCCGTCCCGGACCGGGACGTCGGCCGGGCCGCCGTCCCGTGGCCCCGGGGGTGGGGGCCGGGGGTAGGTTCGGGGTGTGACGACGAATGTTCCGGGCGCGAAGTTGATCTTGCTGACCACCACCCACCGGGTGGCTCCCGGCCTGCTGGCGTGGCCGGCCTGGGAGGCACTGCGGTCGGCGGGGCGGGTGCTGGTGGGGGACGAGGGGCATCCGCAGGTGGCCGCGGTGCGGCAGGCCGGGGTGACGGTGGAGGTGGTGGCGCCAGGGTCGGCGCCCGGGCTGGCGCGGCTGCTGACCGGGCAGCCCGACGGGGCAGGGCCGACGGTGTGGCTGGGCAGCCCGGACGGCGATCCGGGGCTGACCGACGCGCTGGCGCGCCTCGCAGTGGAGCACGCGGGCGAGGTGCCCGAGATCGAGGTGCTGCCCGGCTCGTACGACCTGCCCGGGTCCAGGCTGCTCGACCTGGTGACGGTGATGGACCGGCTGCGCTCCCCGGGCGGCTGCCCCTGGGACGCCGAGCAGACGCACGAGAGCCTGGTGAAGTACCTGGTCGAGGAGGCGTACGAGCTGGTCGAGGCGATCGAGGAGGGGGACCGGGAGACGCTGCGCGAGGAGCTGGGCGACGTCCTGCTCCAGGTGTTCTTCCACGCCCGGATCGCCGAGGAGCACCCGACCGGGCCGTTCACGATCGACGACGTGGCCGGCGACATCGTCGACAAGCTGGTGTACCGGCACCCGCACGTGTTCGGGGACGTCGAGGCCGGGGGCGCCGCCGAGGCGGAGGCGAACTGGGAGCAGCTGAAGGCGGCCGAGAAGGCGGACCGCGAGTCCGTGCTGGACGGGGTGCCGGCTGGGCTGCCCGCGCTGGCGTACGCGGCGAAGCTGGTGTCCCGGGTGCGCCGGGCGGGCTTCACGGAGGTGCCGGACGAGTCGTACGAGCTGCCGGCCGGGCTGACCGCGGACTCGGCGGGCCGGCTGCTGCTCGCGGTGGCGCAGCGGGCGCACGACGCCGGGGTGGACGTGGACGCCGCGCTGCGGTCGGCCGCGCGCGGGTACCGGGAGGCGGTGCGCGCGGCCGAGGGCCTCAAGCCGGAGTGACGGTGCCGGCCTCAGGCCGCCGTGGCGGCGCTCGCCGGGCGCCGCTGCGGCGGGACGAGTTCGCCGATGGCCTCGCCGACGAGGACGACGAGTTCGGCGAGGCGCTCCAGGTCGAGGTGGGCGGGCAGGTCGGCGAGCGAGACGATCCGCTCGCCGCCGGGGCCGGCCACGGCGAACAGGTCGATCGGCCCGAGGTGCTTCTCGGCGGTGTCCACGAGGGCGGCGACGTCGCTGGGGCGGCGGATGTCGCCGCAGACGCCGACGACGGGGCAGCCGGGCCGGTCGAGTTCGGCGGCGAGGTCCTCGGCGATGCCGACGTGCTGGTCCGCGATGAGCATTCCGGCGGTGCCGGCCGCGGCGAACCGACGGGCGAGGCCCGCGCCCGACCCGCCGTCGAGGACCGCGATGACGATGACTGACCCGCTGATCCGCATGGCCTGCTCCTCCCTGTGGACGACACCGCACCGGCGCCCACGCGTACTGCGGAGGATCGTAGGCACGTCCTGACCCTCCGCAACAGTGGTTACCCCTCAGGTGACCAGGCTCACGCCCACGCTCCGGACAAGAGCTGTCCAAGAGCCGTCCACGGACCGTCCACGAGTCGTCCACGGAGCGTCGGCGCCCCGGGCGGCACCCTGGGCAGCGCACCGGACAGCACCCCGGCGGCGCACCGTCCGCGGGCAGCCGCGCGCCGTCGGGGAAGGGCGTGCCCGGCGCACCGGATACGGTCGGTCCATGCCAGCTCAGCCCGACCCCGCCAGGCCCGCCGCCGCGCCGTCCGACGCCACCGACCCCCAGCTGTTCACCTGGGAGTTCGCCTCCGATCCGTACCCCGCCTACGCCTGGCTGCGCGAGCACGCCCCGGTGCACCGCACCACGCTGCCGAGCGGCGTCGAGGCCTGGCTGGTGACGCGGTACGCGGACGCCAGGCAGGCGCTCGCGGACGGCCGGCTGTCGAAGAACCCGGCGCACCACAGCGGGCAGGCGCACCGCACCGGCCGGGTGGGCATCCCGGGGGAGCGGCAGGCGGACCTGATGACCCACCTGCTGAACATCGACCCGCCGGACCACACCCGGCTGCGCCGACTGGTGTCGAAGGCGTTCACCCCGCGCCGGGTGGCCGAGTTCGAGCCGCGGGTGCAGCAGCTCACCGACCGGCTGATCGACGGCTTCGCGCAGCGCGGTTCGGCGGACCTGATCCACGAGTTCGCCTTCCCGCTCCCCATCTACGCGATCTGCGACATGCTGGGCGTGCCGGCCGAGGACCAGGACGACTTCCGGGACTGGGCCGGCATGATGGTGCGCCACACGAAGCCGGGCCAGGGCGGCGGTCAGCGCGGCGGCGTGGGCCGGGCGGTGAAGCGGATCCGGGCGTACCTGCTGGAGCTGATCCACCGCAAGCGCGCGGACCTCGGGGACGACCTGATCTCGGGCCTGATCCGGGCGAGCGACCACGGTGAGCACCTGACCGAGAACGAGGCCGCGGCGATGGCCTTCATCCTCCTCTTCGCCGGCTTCGAGACGACCGTGAACCTGATCGGCAACGGGACGTACGCGCTGCTGCGCAACCCCGGGCAGCGCCGGCTGCTGCAGGAGTCGGTGGCGCGCGGGGAGAGCGCGCTGCTGGACACCGCGGTCGAGGAACTCCTGCGCTACGACGGGCCGGTGGAGATGGCGACCTGGCGCTTCGCGACGCAGCCGCTGACCGTCGGCGGGGTGGACATCCCGGTCGGTGACCCGGTGCTGGTGGTGCTGGCCGCGGCGGACCGCGACCCGGCCAGGTTCGCGGACGAGAACACCCTCGACCTGGCCCGGACGGACAATCCCCACCTGGGTTTCGGGCACGGCATCCACTACTGCATCGGCGCCCCGCTCGCGCGGCTGGAGGGGCGCGCCGCACTGGCCACCCTGCTTTCCCGGCTGCCCGATCTGCGGCTCGCGGAAAGCCCGGAGAATCTGCGCTGGCGAGGTGGTCTGATCATGCGTGGGCTGCGCGAACTCCCGGTGGAATTCAGTCCGGAGAGCCGCTCCCCGCACGCCCCTCCGCACGCCCCCGCCGAGCCGCCGATGCACTGAGGTCACGCTGACGGGGCGTCGCGATCGCCCTCGGCGGTGGTGTGAACAGCCATCAATCCGGACATATCGCCGCCGTTGGTAGGCGGTCGGACACACGCCGTAATTTATGTGTGATATCGGCGATATGAGCTTGTGATTGGTCTGATGATCTGTCTACTCTCCCTGGAGTTCGCAGCTGCGGACCTCGTACGCGGAACGCCGAATCCTGCCCGCCGCGTCACGGGAAACCGACCAGAACCCTGGGCAGGGGCGGGGGAACCAGGTTTGTTGCCGTCCCCACGGCTTGGGGTGAAGCCGCCCGAGCGGGATCTCTCCGCACACGGCGGCCGGGCCACCTCCCGGTCCGAACCCGACAGCTCACCTCGCAGGCGTACGGAGAGGGACCTCTTCATGCTGCTCGTTGGAACTGGCCGTCACCGTCGTCGCACCCAGGCCGAGAAGGCCATCGCCGTCGCCGGTGTGGCCGGCGTCGGACTCGCGATGCCGCTCCTCACCGCCACCGGCGCCTCCGCCGCACCGGTCTCCACCTGGGACGCGGTCGCGCAGTGCGAGAGCGGCGGCAACTGGAGCATCAACACCGGTAACGGCTTCTACGGCGGCCTCCAGTTCACCTCCAGCACCTGGAAGGCTTTCGGCGGCAACGCCTACGCGGCGCAGGCCAACCAGGCCAGCAAGGCCCAGCAGATATCGGTCGCCGAGAAGGTCCTCGCCTCGCAGGGCCCGGGTGCCTGGCCGGTCTGCTCCCAGAAGGCCGGTCTGACCAAGGGCGGCGCCCCGGCCGCGGTCGACACCTCCTCGGACGCCAAGCAGCAGCAGGCTCCCAAGCCGCAGGCCCCGAAGCAGCAGGCCCCGAAGCACGCCAAGCCGGCCGAGAAGCCGGCCGCCCAGCAGCAGGCCGCGCCGAAGCCCGCCGCGAAGCCGGTCCAGCAGGCCGCCCCGCAGCAGCAGGCGCAGCCGCAGGCCCAGGGCTTCTCCGGCAAGGCCGGCTGGGACGCCGATGCGAAGGTGTACTGGTACCAGAACAACGGCGGCTGGTACTGGACCAGCCACCAGAGCGTCTATCAGCAGTACGCCGGCCAGACCGCCGCCCAGCCGCAGGCCGCCCCGCGGGCCGCCCAGCCGGCCGCGCAGGCCACGGGCCACGACTACACCGTCCGCGCCGGTGACACCCTGTCGACCATCGCCGCCGCCCAGGGCGTGTCCGGCGGCTGGAGCGGGCTGTACGAGCAGAACCACGCCACCGTCGGCGGCAACCCGAACCTGATCATGCCCGGCCAGGTGCTGCACCTCGGCTGAGCCGCCACGCCCGACGCGCGCAGGGGACCGGTCCTACCGGTCCCCTTCGTCCGTATTCGCCCGCTCCAGGGGGACAAGCTGGGACAAGCAGGTGAACTACCGGCGGGTAGGAGGGCCACACGCTGAGACGGAACCCAGGTCGACGTGGTCCCGGGAGCCCGGGCGGTTAGGCTCTGGTCGTAAACGACTCCGCAATCGTCCTGCTGACAGCACCCCCCGTCAGACCGGACCCTGCTTCCGCAAGGAGATGCCTCGTGCCGTCCATCGATGTCGTCGTAGCCCGTGAGATCCTCGACTCCCGCGGCAACCCCACGGTCGAGGTCGAGGTCGGCCTCGACGACGGCAGCACGGGTCGTGCCGCTGTTCCGTCGGGTGCCTCCACCGGTGCCTTCGAGGCGCTGGAGCTGCGCGACGGTGACAAGAACCGCTACTTCGGCAAGGGCGTGGAGAAGGCCGTCCTGGCCGTCATCGAGCAGATCGGCCCGGAGCTGGTCGGCTACGACGCCACCGAGCAGCGCCTGATCGACCAGGCCATGCTGGACCTGGACGCCACCCCGGACAAGTCCTCGCTCGGCGCCAACGCCATCCTGGGCGTCTCGCTGGCCGTCGCCCACGCCGCCTCCGAGGCGAGCGACCTGCCGCTGTTCCGCTACCTGGGCGGCCCGAACGCGCACGTCCTGCCGGTCCCGATGATGAACATCCTCAACGGCGGCTCGCACGCGGACTCCAACGTCGACATCCAGGAGTTCATGATCGCCCCGATCGGCGCGGAGTCCTTCTCCGAGGCCGTCCGCTGGGGCGTCGAGGTCTACCACACCCTCAAGGGCGTGCTGAAGGAGCGCGGCCTGTCCACCGGCCTCGGCGACGAGGGCGGCTTCGCGCCGAACCTGGACAGCAACCGCGAGGCCCTGGACCTCATCACCGAGGCCATCCAGAAGGCCGGCTACGTGCCCGGCCGCGACATCGCGCTGGCCCTGGACGTCGCCGCCTCCGAGTTCTACGAGGACGGCGCCTACCAGTTCGAGGGCAAGGCCCTCTCGGCGGCCGAGCTCATCGAGTACTACGCCGGGCTGGTCGCCGCCTACCCGCTGGTCTCCATCGAGGACCCGCTGGACGAGTCGGACTGGGACGGCTGGAAGGCCATGACCGTCAAGCTGGGCGACAAGGTCCAGCTGGTCGGCGACGACCTGTTCGTCACCAACCCGCAGCGCCTGGCCCGCGGCATCGAGAGCGGCACCGCCAACGCGCTGCTGGTGAAGGTGAACCAGATCGGCTCGCTGACCGAGACCCTGGACGCCGTCGAGCTGGCCCAGCGCAACGGCTACCGCTGCATGATGTCGCACCGTTCCGGTGAGACCGAGGACGTCACCATCGCCGACCTGGCCGTCGCCACCAACTGCGGCCAGATCAAGACCGGTGCCCCGGCCCGCTCCGAGCGCGTCGCCAAGTACAACCAGCTGCTGCGCATCGAGGAGATCCTCGACGACGCCGCCGAGTACGCCGGCCGCGGCGCCTTCCCGCGCTTCCGCGCTGCGGAGTAATCAAGCACAGCCGCTCCGCGGAGCAATCAAGCACAGCCGCGCTGCCGAGTAATCAAGCAGTCGGCACGGCGAGCACGAGGGCCGTGCGCTCCCGGTAGCGCACGCCTGACCGGTGCCCCGCCGTTCACCCCGTAGGGTGGACGGCGGGGCACCGTCGCGACCAGGAGGGGATACGGGAGATGGCTGGCTGGAGGATCCCGGGCTTGGCGGCCCGGCCCCGGTTCACGAGCCGGGCGACCGTCCTCGTCCTGGTGCTCTGCTCGCTGGTGGCGATCCTCGCCTACCCGACGCGGCAGTTCATCTCCCAGCGCACCGAGATCTCCGCCCAGCGGGCGAAGGCCGACCACGCTCGCCAGCAGGTCGAGCAGCTGCGCCGGGAGAAGGCCCGCTGGCAGGACCCGGAGTACGTCAAGGCGCAGGCCCGCGCCCGGCTGCACTACGCGGTGCCGGGGGAGACCCCGTACATCGCGGTGGATCCGGCCGGCCAGGGCGCTCCGCGCTCCTCCTCCACGGCCGGCGCGGCGGCTTCCCCGAACGCAGTCCCCGGAAGCACCGCGGCCGGCCGGGCGAACGCCGCCAAGCCCTGGTACGCCGGCATCTGGGACTCGGTGGACGCCGCCGACACCGCCGCGGCGCCCCACGTCACCCCCGTTCCGCTCCCACCGTCCCCCGTTGGAGACACCTCCCCCCATGACCACTGAGAACCACCCCGCCGTCTCCGACGCCGACGTCGCGGCCATCGCCGCCCAGCTCGGCCGGGTACCGCGCGGCCTGCGCGGCGTGGCCCACCGCTGCCCCTGCGGCAACCCGGACGTCGTGGAGACGGCTCCCCGGCTGCCGGACGGCACTCCGTTCCCCACGCTCTACTACCTGACCTGCCCCAAGGCCGCCTCGCTGATCGGCACCCTGGAGGCGGAGGGCGTGATGAAGGAGCAGACCGCCAGGCTCGCCGAGGACCCGGAGCTGGCCGCGGCCTACCAGAAGGCGCACGAGGACTACATCGCCCGGCGCGACGCGATCGAGGTGCTGGAGGGCTTCCCGAGCGCCGGCGGCATGCCGGACCGGGTGAAGTGCCTGCACGTGCTGGTCGGCCACTCGCTGGCGGCCGGCGAGGGCGTCAACCCGCTCGGCGACGAGGCGATCGGCATGCTGGAGGACTGGTGGGCCAAGGGCCCGTGCGTGTCCCCGGACGAGGTCCAGGCCGCCGGTGAGCGGGTCGCCCGCAACCGCGCCAAGGAGCAGGACCACGACGCGGTGATCGCGGCCAAGCAGCAGAAGACCGCCGAGCGCGCCGCGAAGCGCGCCGCCGGGGAGGCCGGGGCGGAGCAGGAGTCCGAGTGAGCCAGACCCGCGTGGCCGCGATCGACTGCGGCACCAACTCGATCCGTCTGCTGGTCGCCGACCTCGACCCGGCGACCGGGGAGATCACCGACCTCGACCGCCGGATGATCGTCAACCGGCTCGGCCAGGGCGTGGACCAGACCGGCCGGCTGCACCCGGACGCGCTGGCCCGCACCTTCGCGGCCTGCCGGGAGTACCAGGAGGTCATCTCCGGCTTCGGCGTCGGCCCCGAGCGCCTGCGCTTCGTCGCCACCAGTGCTTCCCGGGACGCCGAGAACAGCGACGAGTACGTCAAGGGCGTGCGCGACATCCTGGGCGTCGAGCCCGAGGTGGTGAGCGGAGAGGAGGAGGCCCACCTCTCCTTCGTGGGCGCCACCAAGGAGCTGACCGGCGGCCAGTTCCCCGCTCCCTACCTGGTGTTCGACCTGGGCGGCGGCTCCACCGAGTTCGTGCTCGGCGCGGACGACGTGCGGGCTGCGCGCTCGGTGAACATCGGCTGCGTGCGGCTCACCGAGCGGTACTTCGGCGACGCCGAGCTGCCCTCCGCGGAGCAGATCGCGGCCGCCAGGGAGCACGTGCGCGCCGAGCTGGACCGGGCCGAGGAGGTCGTCCCGCTGACCGGGGCGGCCACCCTGGTGGGCCTGGCCGGGACGGTCACCACGGTCTCCGCGATCGCCCAGGACCTGCCCGGCTACGACTCGGCGGCGATCCACCACTCCCGGATCAGCCGGGAGCGGGTCGCCGGGATCACCCGGGAGCTGCTCGCCGCCACCCACGCCGAGCGGGCGGCCATCCCGTCGATGCACCCGGGCCGGGTGGACGTGATCGCGGCCGGGGCGCTGGAGCTGCTGGAGATCATGGAGCGCACCGGCGCCGCCGAGGTGGTCGTGAGCGAGCACGACATCCTGGACGGAATCGCCTGGGGCATTGCCTCCTGACCCCTTTCGGGGATGACCCGAACCGGCCCCGGCACCCCTTTCGGGGGGCCGGGGCCGGGGCGCGCCCGGGTGGGGGCGGAAAAGTTCGTGAATTTCTTCACATGGCGATCCGGTCATTCGTCGTACAGGTCGGCCCGCTACGTCCGAAATGTGGGACCGAAGGCCTGGTGGCGGGCCAACCCATGGGATCGCAGGTCAGGCCTCGCCCGAGGTTTGAAAATCGAAATCACGTGCGGGAACCCGGGCGTTGTGCGGATCGTTGCTGCTCAGGCCGGTAGTGCTCCGGCGCGTGTTCGCGCGGGGTCGCCCAGGGGTGCGGGTTCCCGCGCCGGGCCCGATTTTGCGGCCGCGCAGTGTAGCACGGGGGGTCCGTCAACTTGTGACCGGGCTCACGAAGGCTGCTCCGGACGGTGCTGGATACTTTCGGATATGAGCACCACGGAGCGTCCTCGCATCCTCATTGTCGGCGGTGGTTACGTCGGCCTGTATGCCGCGATGCGCATCCTCAAGAAGATGCGCTACGGCGAAGCGACCGTCACGGTCGTGGACCCGCGGTCGTACATGACGTACCTGCCCTTCCTCCCCGAGGCGGCCGGCGGCAACGTCGCGCCCCGCAACCTCGTCGCGCCGCTGCGCAGCGCCCTCAAGCAGGCGGAGGTGCTGACCGGGTCCGTCACCGGCGTCGACCACGCCCGCAAGGTCGCCACCATCCAGCCCGCGGCCGGCGACAGCTACGAGCTGCCCTTCGAGTACCTGGTCGTCGCGACCGGCTCGGTCTCCCGCACCTTCCCGATCCCGGGTCTGGCGGAGAACGGCATCGGCATGAAGACGGTCGAGGAGGCCATCGGCCTCCGCAACCACGTCATGGCCCAGCTCGACAAGGCCGAGTCCACCACGGACGAGGAGATCCGCCGCAAGGCGCTGACCTTCGTGGTGATCGGTGGCGGCTTCGCCGGCATCGAGACGGTCGCCGAGGTCGAGGACATGGCCCGCGACGCGGCCAAGCTGTACAAGACCGTCAGCCGCGACGACATGCGCTTCGTCGTCGTCGAGGCGGCCAACCGCATCCTCCCCGAGATGGGCCCGGACCTCGGTCTGTGGACCAAGGAGAAGCTCGAGGAGCGGAACATCGAGGTCTACATCGAGACCTCCATGGACTCCTGCGTCGACGGCCACGTCGTGCTGAAGAACGGCATGGAGGCGGACGCCTCCACCATCGTGTGGACGGCCGGCGTGAAGCCGAACCCGGTGCTGGCCGAGTTCGGCCTGCCGCTGGGCCCGCGCGGCCACGTCGACACCGCGCCGACCCTCCAGGTCCAGGGCTTCGACTACGTCTGGGCCGCCGGCGACAACGCCCAGGTGCCGGACCTCGCCGCCGGCGAGGGCGCCTGGTGCCCGCCGAACGCGCAGCACGCCTGCCGCCAGGCCGTCGTCCTCGGCGACAACGTGATCTCCGGCATGCGCGGCTTCCCGCAGAAGGAGTACAAGCACAAGAACCTCGGTGCGGTCGCCGGTCTCGGCCTGCACAAGGGCGTGGCGATCCTCTTCGGCAAGTACAAGCTGAAGGGCCGTCCGGCCTGGTGGTTCCACCGCCTGTACCACGGTGCGATGGTGCCGACCTTCAACCGCAAGGTGCGGGTCTTCACCGACTGGACCCTCGCGATGTTCCTCAAGCGCGAGATGGTCGGCCTGGCCCAGATGGAGAAGCCGCAGCTGCCGATCCAGGAGGTCACTCCGCCCACCAAGCCCGTCGAGGCCGCCAAGCCGGCCGCCGACAAGGAACTCGCGAGCAAGTAGGCGGCTGAGACCCCGGTGTGGGAGCACCGGGGTATGAGTCGGAGGCCCTCCGCCCGGCAGCGTTGCCGGACCACGACCTCCGTGGTGCTCAGCCGGCCGTGCGACCGGGCGGAGTACAGAAGTAGAAGGTCCCCTGCCGAAACCCTCCGGCAGGGGACCTCTCTCGTTCCTGGACCGGTCGGCCGGTCCGGGAACGTCGGTCAGTCGGTCTTGATGCTCTCCAGGATGTCCAGCCTGGACGCCCGGCGGGCCGGCCAGATCGCGGCCACCAGGCCGACCACCCCGGCCAGCGCCAGGAAGAGCGCCAGCTGGCCGAACGGCAGGACCGTGGTCAGGCCGGAGAGGGTGGACTTCAGGGTGCCGTTGACCGCCCAGGCGATGAAGCAGCCGAGCAGCAGGCCGATGCCGGCGCCGAACAGCGAGATCACCACGGACTCCAGCCGGACCATCCGCTTGATGCCCCCGCGGTCCAGGCCGATCGCCCGCAGCATCCCGATCTCGCGCTTGCGCTCGAAGACCGACATCGCCAGCGTGTTGACCACGCCCAGGATCGCGATCAGGACCGCCATCCCCAGCAGGCCGTACATCAGGTTCAGCGCGAAGGTGATGGTCTGGCTGAACTCGTCCCTGACGTCCTGCTTGGACTTCACGTCGATCACCGGGTTGGCACCGGTGGCGTCCTTGAGGGCCTGCTTGAGGCTGTCGGTGGCGCCGTCCTTGCCCTTGACCATGACCTCCCGGATGTACGGCTTCGCCTCGTGCTTGGCCACCTCGCTGTCGGCCAGCAGCACCCGGCCGAGCATGCCGGCGCTCTGGTACACGCCGCCGACGGTGAGCTGCCCGGTGGACTGGTCGGGGAAGGACACGTTCAGGACCGAGCCGGTGGTGGCGTTCAGCTTCTTGGCCGTCTCCTCGCTGACCAGCAGCTGCCCCTTGGCGAGGCCGGCGGTGGAGCCGCTGGTCAGCTTGACGTCGGCGAGCTGGTCGAGGCTGGCCGCGTGCACGCCGTCGATCGCCGTGGTGGTGCCGTTGAGGTCCCAGTAGGAGGTCGTCATCGCCGAGGAGGCGGCCACTCCGGGCGCCTTGGCGATCTGCGCGGGCACCTGCTCGGACAGGCTCATGCTGTTGGCGGCCCCGACGATGAAGTCGGCCTTCATCGAGCTGGTGACGGCCCGGTCGACGGTGTCGTTGACCGAGGCGCCGATCACGGTGAGCCCGGTGACCAGGGTCAGGCCGATGGTCAGCGCGGCGGCGGTGGCCGCGGTGCGGCGCGGGTTGCGCACCGCGTTCTGCTGGGCGAGTTTGCCCGGCATCCCGCCGAGCCCGCGCAGCAGCGGACCGGCCAGCGCGACCACCGGACGGGAGAGCAGCGGCAGCAGGACGAACACGCCGATCAGGGCCAGGAAGGCGCCGGCGCCGACCGGCATCCGGCCGCTGTCGTCGCCGGTGGAGGCGCCGTAGCCGATCAGGGCGAGACCGCCGCCGGCGAGCACCGAGCCGATCGTGTTGCGGACCACCAGGCTCTTCTGGGAGACCGGCTGGTCGCCGCTGCTCATCGCGGCCACCGGGGCGATCCGGGAGGCGCGCATGGCGGGCAGCAGGGCCGACATGACCGTCACCACGACACCGACCAGGACCGTCACCGCGACGGTGAGCGGCTTGATCACCAGCGAGCTGCTCGGCATGTTCTCGTCCATCGCGCCGATCAGCGACTGCATCCCGGCGCCGATCCCGATGCCGGCGAGCAGGCCGGCCGCGGCGGAGACGGTGCCGATCAGCAGGGCCTCGATCAGCACGGACCGGGTGACCTGCTTGCGGCTGGCGCCGATGGCGCGCATCAGGGCCAGTTCCTTGGTGCGCTGGGCGACCAGCATCGTGAAGGTGTTGGCGATGATGAAGATGCCGACGAAGAGCGAGATGAAGGCGAAGACCAGGAGCATCGTGCGCATGCTGCCGGTGGCCTTGGAGATCATCTCCTGCTGGTCGGCGTTGAGCTTGGCGCCGGTCTCGACGTCGAACTGGTGGCCGGACGGCACCTTGGGCCGGGCCTCGGCGAGCAGCGCGTCCTGGCTGGTGCCGGGCTTGGCGGTGAGCACGATGCTGCTGTAGCGGCCGGGCTCCAGCAGGGTCTGCTGGGCGGTGGCCCGGTCGAACAGGGTGAGCGTGCCGCCGGTGTTCACCACCGGGTCGTCGGTGGTGAAGACGCCGGTGAGCTTCGCCTCGACGACCGGGCCGTTGGCGGCGACCCGGACGGTGTCACCGACCTTGTAGCCCGCCTTGTCGGCGGTCTTGCGGTCGAGCGCGACCTCCTTGGCGGTCTTCGGGCCCTGGCCCTCGGCCATCGGGTAGCGCGGGTCCCTGCCGTCCTGGCCCGGCGCGAAGTTGGCGCCCTTGGCGGCCCAGACCTGGCCGATCAGGTTGCCCTTCTTGTCGGCCACGCCGGTGAAGCCGCTGACCACGCCGCGGGCGCCGGCGGTGCCCGGCAGGGCGGCCAGCTGCTGGACGGTGGCGTCGGTGAGGGCGGCCGAGCCGCTCTCGCTCTTCTCCCGGGCGGAGGCGTCGGAGCCGGCCGCGCGGTCCACCACCTGGACCGAGACGTCCGAGTAGCTCTTGGAGTTGCTGTCCCGCATGGCCTTGCCGAAGGTGTCGGAGAAGACCATGGTGCCCGCCACGAAGGCGGTGCCCAGCATGACGGCCAGTGCCGTCATCAGGAGTCGGCCCTTGTGGGCCAGCACGTTGCGCAGTGCGGTGCGATACATGGGGTGTCCTGGGAAGGGTCGGAGAGCGGGCTGCCGGGCCCTGGCTGGTGGTGGCTCTAGCTGGTGCGGCCCTTGGCGTCGAAGCGGCGCATGCGGTCCAGGACGGTGTCGGCGGTGGGGTGGTGGAGTTCGTCGACGATGCGGCCGTCGGCGAGGAAGACGACGCGGTCGGCGTAGGAGGCGGC
>NZ_MSJQ01000448.1 GCF_014596515.1 Streptomyces sp. CBMA156 | reverse complement strand
CCGGGCCGTTCGGCGTTTCCGCTTCTCCAACCTCACCGGCCCGGCGTCCCAAATCCCAGGTCACGGCGCTGAGACGGACGGAAGTGTCTCACAACCCCCGGAGACGCTCGACCGTGCACGTCGCCGTGGGGCGCGGGGCGGGGGGGGTGGGGGGCCGGGGGGGGGCGGGCCGGGCGGGCGCGCCGGGCGGCGGGCCGGGGTCAGCCGGTACGGGAGGCATGACCTGAGTCTCCTCCGCGTCGCCGCCCCAGTACACCGGAGGCTGCTGCGACTGATCCGAACGGAGGCCCGGTGCCCCCGGAACGGGGCCCGGCGCGCCCGGGGGCACGGCGTGGCCGCCCGGGTGGCCGGGGTGTCCCTGGACCGGTGCCGGCTGCTCTCCGTACCCCGGCGCCTGGTGGGCCGGGGTACGGACCGCCTGCGGGTGCGGCGCCGGACGGTAGGGCTGGAACTGCTGGTCGGACGTGCCCCAGTAGCCGGGGGCGTCAGGGGCGTCGTTCATCAGACCTCGAGCAGCTCGGCTTCCTTGTGCTTCAACAGCTCGTCGATCTGGGCCACGTACTTGGCCGTGGTGTCGTCGAGCTCCTTCTCGGAACGGCGGCCGTCGTCCTCGCCGATCTCGCCGTCCTTCACCAGCTTGTCGATGGCGTCCTTGGCCTTGCGGCGCACGGCGCGGATCGAGACCTTGGCGTCCTCGCCCTTGGTGCGGGCGACCTTGATGAACTCCCGGCGGCGCTCCTCGGTCAGCTCCGGCAGCACCACGCGGATGATCGAGCCGTCGTTGGACGGGTTGACGCCCAGGTCGGAGTCGCGGATCGCCTGCTCGATGGCCTTCAGCGCGGTCTTGTCGAACGGCGAGACGACCGCCATCCGCGGCTCCGGCACCGAGAAGGAGGCCAGCTGGTTGATCGGGGTCTTGGCGCCGTAGTACTCGGCGACGATCTTGGCGAACATCGCCGGGTGCGCGCGGCCGGTGCGGATGGCCGCGAAGTCGTCCTTGGCGTGGAGGACGGCCTTCTCCATCTTCTCCTCGGCCTCGAGGAGGGTCTCTTCGATCACTGTGGTCTCCCTGTCCGGTTCATCTGCTGTTGTCCCGACCGGTGTCGGCGCGGCGGCCGGTAGCGGCGCCGGCGCCGCCCGGTACGGCTGGTTGCTGCTCAGGCCCGGACAGAATCCTGGCTGATGAGTGTGCCGATCTTCTCACTCTTCACCGCGCGCGCGATATTGCCCTCGGCCAGCAGCTCGAAGACCAGCATCGGCAGGTTGTTGTCCTTGCACAGCGTGATCGCGGTGAGGTCGGCGACCTTGAGGTCGCGCGCGATGACCTCGGAGTACTCCAGCGCGTCGAACTTGACCGCGTCCGGGTTGGTCCGGGGGTCGGAGTCGTAGACGCCGTCCACGCCGTTCTTGCCCATCAGCAGGACGTCCGCGTGGATCTCCAGGGCGCGCTGGACGGCCGTGGTGTCGGTGGAGAAGTACGGCATGCCCATCCCGGCGCCGAAGATCACCACGCGGCCCTTCTCCAGGTGCCGGACGGCCCGCAGCGGGAGGTACGGCTCGGCGACCTGGCCCATGGTGATGGCGGTCTGGACCCTGGTCTCGATGCCTTCCTTGACCAGGAAGTCCTGCAGCGCCAGGCAGTTCATGACGGTGCCGAGCATGCCCATGTAGTCGGAACGGGCCCGGTCCATGCCGCGGACCTGGAGCTCGGCGCCCCGGAAGAAGTTCCCGCCGCCGATGACCACCGCGACCTCGGTACCGGCACGGACGACGGTGGCGATCTCCCGGGCGATCGCGTGCACGACGTCCGGGTCGACGCCGAGCCCGCCACCACCGGCGAAGGCTTCACCGGACAGCTTGAGCAGCACCCGGCGGCGCGAGCCCGCCTTGGGGTCCTGCGCGGTCTCCTGCGTCTCCTGCATGGACTTCTCCTTTTTGCACCTACTGGTCACAGGCGCGGGTGTGCGGATGCCCCGCCTGCGTGTACACGCGAGGAGGCCACTGCCGCGGGAACCGGTTCGGTGTCCTGCACGGCAATGGCCTCCTCGTCGTTCATGGTGCCGACGCGAGCCCGCCCGTCGGCGGTAGGCGTGGGGTGAGCCCGTTCGGCGTTCCTCCCGCCCCGGTCAGCGGGCGGGGGCGGTTCCCAGCGTAAGGGGGCCGGGGACCAGGTGGAACGTGGCTCAGGCGCCGACGCGGAAGCGGGCGAAGCGCTTGAGGGCGACGCCGTTCTCCGCGAGGACCTTGGCGACGGTCTTCTTGTTGTCCTTCGCGAAGGCCTGCTCCAGGACGGAGTTCTCCTTCACGAAGCCCGTGACGCGACCCTCGACGATCTTCGGCAGGGCGGCCTCCGGCTTGCCCTCCTCGCGGGCGGTGGCCTCGGCGACGCGGCGCTCGTTCTCGAGCTCCTCGGCCGGGATCTCCTCGCGGGACAGGTACTTCGGCGCGAAGGCGGCGATGTGCTGCGCGACGTCCTTGGCGACCTCGGCGTTCTCCTTGTCCAGCTCGACCAGGACGCCGACGGCCGGCGGCAGGTCGGGGCTGGTCTTGTGCAGGTAGACCGCGACGAAGCCGTCACCGTCGAACTGGGCGAAGCGACGCAGGACGATCTTCTCGCCCAGCGAAGCGTTGGCCTCGTCGACGAACTGCTGGACGGTCTTGCCGGCCTCGATCTCGGAAGCCAGGGCGGCGTCCAGGTCGGCCGGGGCCGACTTGGCGACGTGGGCGGCGATCATGGCGGCGACCTCGACGAACTTCTCGCCCTTGGCGACGAAGTCGGTCTCACAGTTCAGCTCGACCAGGACACCGGACTTCTTGTCCTCGGCGATCAGCGCGGCGACGGCACCGTTGGAGGCGTCGCGGCCCTCACGCTTGGCAACGCCCTTCTGGCCCTTGATGCGCAGGAGCTCGACGGCCTTCTCGACGTTGCCCTCGGCCTCGTCCAGGGCCTTCTTGCAGTCCATCATGCCGGCGCCGGTGAGCTCACGGAGCTTCTTGACGTCCGCGGCGGTGAAGTTCGCCATGGTGTGAATCTCTTCTCGCGTCTCGCGTGTCTGCGTGGAGTGGCGCCGGGACCGGTGGTTCGGTCCCGGCGCGGGAGAGAGGGGCACCCGCCGGTTTCGTACCGGCGAGTGCCCCTCACCCTTGGTACGTCAGGCCTGCTCGGCCGGAGCCTCGGCGGCGGGGGCCTCGACGGCCGGAGCCTCGGTGGCGGCAGCCTCGACGGCGGGGGCCTCGATGGCAGCGTCGGCGGCGGGGGCCTCGATGGCAGCGTCGGCGGCGGGGGCCTCAACGGCGGCGTCGGCGGCGGGGGCCTCCTCGGCCTTCTTCTCGCCCTCGAGGATGTCCTTCTCCCAGTCGGCCAGCGGCTGGTCGGCACCCGGCTCGGCCTTGACGTCGCCCTTGGCGACACCGGCGCGGGACTTCAGGCCCTCGGCCACGGCGTCGGCGATCACGCGGGTCAGCAGGGTGACGGAGCGGATCGCGTCGTCGTTGCCCGGGATCTTGTAGTCGACCTCGTCCGGGTCACAGTTGGTGTCCAGGATGGCGACGACCGGGATGTTGAGCTTCCGGGCCTCGCCGACCGCGATGTGCTCCTTCTTGGTGTCCACGATCCACACGGCGCTGGGGACGCGCTGCATGTCACGGATACCGCCGAGGGTCTTCTCCAGCTTGTCGTGCTCGCGCTGGAGGACCAGGAGCTCCTTCTTGGTGAGGCCGGAACCGGCCACGTCCGAGAAGTCCAGCTCGCCGAGCTCCTTCAGACGCTGAAGGCGCTTGTAGACGGTCGAGAAGTTGGTCAGCATGCCGCCGAGCCAGCGCTGGTTCACGTAGGGCATGCCCACGCGGGTGGCCTGCTCGGCGATGGCCTCCTGGGCCTGCTTCTTCGTGCCGACGAAGAGGACGCTGCCGCCGTGGGCAACGGTCTCCTTGATGAACTCGAAGGCGCGGTCGATGTAGTTCAGCGACTGCAGGAGGTCAATGATGTAGATGCCGTTGCGCTCCGTGATGATGAAGCGCTTCATCTTCGGGTTCCAGCGGCGGGTCTGGTGACCGAAGTGGACGCCGCTCTCCAGCAGCTCCCGCATCGTGACGACGGCCATTGCCGTACTCCTTGGTGTTGCGGCCCGGCAGCGGCACTGCGTCGCAGCGATAGCCCACAGCCGGGTCAGGCTCGGTTTGTCCGTGGCGGCCAGGTGACAGCCACGCCTGACGCCCCGAACGTGCCGAGCCGCTTGCGCCCGCCCGGCCTGGGGCCGGTCGGGCTCGGCGGACCGAGCGGCACTCGCACCTGGCGGGGCCGCGGACGAACCGCGTCCGACCGCCGGTGGCGGGGCGTGCGAAGTCGACCCGGCAGACCGGGTCGCGTGTGAAGTGTACGGGAAGCGCCGAGGGGCGGGCGACTCCACGGGCGACCAGGCCCCCGCCGGGGAACTGGGAAGAGCCTGGGAAACGGCCTGGACCGGCGGGTTCCGGTGGGGCTGCGGCGGCGTCGGGGGGCTCGCGGCGCGGGGCTCGGACGGGGGTGAGGTGCGCGGCGGGGGCGCGGGGCTGGGACGGGCGGCGCGGGGCTGGGAGGCGCGGAGGGGCAGGAGGCGGGCGCGGGCTGCCGGGTGCCTGCCCGGGACCGGTGGCCGGCATGCCGCCCGTACACCGGATGGTGGCACTCGTACACCCGTCGGGGGGACGGCGTTCGGGGGTGGAGGCGGTTTGTCCACAGGAATCCGGATCTGGGTGGCGCGCGGGCGGTGGGACGGCCAGCCTGCGGGCATGGCTGGTCGCGGACGGTTCGGTGGAGTGGGCGGGATGGGCGAGGCGGGCGGGGTGGTGGTCAGGACCGTCGGGGCGGTCGGGGTGGTTCGGGGCGGTCGGTGGAGGCGCGGGGTACTGGCCGTGGTGGTGGCGGCGCCGCTCGTGCTGTCGGGGGCTTCGAGTGCCTCGGGTACTTCGGAGGTTTCGGGGGCTTCGGGAGGTAACGGCGCGGCTGACGCCTCGGGCCCGGGCGGCGGGGCCGGGCAGGGTGGTGGACGGGCCTGGCCGGTGGGCGGGCCCGCCGGGCTGCTGGGGCGGTTCGATCCTCCGGCGAAGGCCTGGGCCGCCGGGCACCGGGGCGTGGACCTCGCCGCCGCGCCCGGAGTGGAGGTACGGGCGGCCGCTCCCGGGGTGGTCACCTTCTCCGGACCGGTGGCGGGACGGCCGGTGGTGACCGTCTCCCACCCGGGCTCGGGCTCTCCCCCGCTCCGGACCACCTACCTGCCCGTCAACGGCACCGTCCCGGTCGGCGCCTCGGTGGCGGCCGGGCAGGTGATCGGGCGGCTCGCCCCGGACGGACGGCACTGCGCCGGACGCGACTGCCTGCACTGGGGCTTGCTGCGCGGAGCCCGCTACCTGGACCCACTGGCTCTGTTCGGCGCGGGCACCGCGCGACTGCTGCCGTTGGACGGCACGGGCGGGTAGCGCGCGCGTGCGCGCACTCCACGCACCCGCGCGCCTTCGCTCACCCTCCGGGCTCCCGACGGAGGCCGATCAGGAACGGACGAGCCCGTGCAACACCAGCGCGACGGCGGCGTCGGCGATCTCCTCGGGGCTCTCGGCCGCGCAACCGCCGCGGCCGCCGGCCTGCGCCTGCTCGGCCCGGCGGGTCGCCGCCTCCACGATTCCCTGGACCAGGGTCGCGGCGAGCCGGGGCTGCTCGTGGCCGAGATCCTCCAGCGTCCGGCCGACCAGGCCGGCCAGCCTGCCGTGCGCCGCCCTGATCCGCTCGCGCGCGGCCTCGTCGAGTTCCAGCGCCGAGATCGCCACGACCGCGCGGTGCCGGGGATCGGCGGCCAGCGCCAGCTGGCCCCGGACATAGGCCTCGACCCGCTCGACGGCGGTGTCGCAGCTCGCCATCCCGGCCTCGATCTCAGCCGCCCAGAGCGGGAAGTCCACCTCGCAGAGCGCCTCGACCACGGCGGCGCGGGAGCGGAAGTACTCGTAGACCGAGGAGCGCGCCAGCCCGGTGCGCGCCGCGAGTGCGGGGAAGGTCAGGGCCTCCATACCGCCCTCGGTGAGCAGGGTGCGGGCAGCGTCAAGGAGGGCTGCTCGCTGGAGCTGGCGATGCTCGGCCACCGTGGCCGCTCGGATCTTCGGCACGCTCCCACTCTACGGAGCCCTACCTTGGACCGATACGGCGCCGCGCACCGGGAGGAGCCACAGGCCCACGGCCGACGCCCGACGGCCCGGTTTCCGACAGCCCGGTTTCCGACGTCGCCTCCCGATGCCCTATCGGATGTCCGACAGCTTGGCGCGCAGCTGGAGGACGGACTTGGTGTGGATCTGGCTCACCCGACTCTCCGTCACCCCCAGCACCTGTCCGATCTCGGCGAGGGTGAGCCCCTCGTAGTAGTAGAGCGTCACCACCGTCTTCTCCCGCTCGGGGAGGGTGTTGACCGCCTGGGCCAACAGCCTGCGCAGCTCACGGTCCTCGGCCACCTCGACCGGGTTGTCCGCGCCGTGGTCCTCCAGGGTGTCCATCAGGCTCAGCCTGTCGCCGCCCTCCCCCACCGGGTGGAGCAGCTCGTCCAGGGCCACCACGTTGGCGAGCGACAACTGGCTGAAGATGGCGTGCAGGTCCTCGATCGCGATGCCCATCTCGGCCGCGACCTCGGGCTCGTGCGGAGTCCGGCGCAGCCGGGCCTCCAGCGTCGCGTACGTCCGTTCGACCGCCTTGGCCTTCTGCCGCACCGAGCGCGGGATCCAGTCCAGGGCGCGCAGCTCGTCGATGATCGCGCCGCGGATGCGGCTGATCGCGTAGGTCTCGAACTTGATGGCGCGGTCGATGTCGAACTTCTCGATCGCGTCGATCAGCCCGAAGACCCCGGAGGAGACGAAGTCGGCCTGTTCGACGTTGGAGGGCAGACCGACCCCGACCCGCCCCGCCACGTACTTAACGAGCGGTGAGTAGTGCAGGATCAGCTGCTCCCGCAGCCGCTGGTCCCCGCTCTCCTTGTAGGAGCGCCAGAGGTCTTCGAGCGCCGTTCGCCCCTGCGTCGCGGCATCCCGGGTGTCCTGTCGCCGATCGCCGCCCGCCACCCCCTCCCGGCGGGGCGGGGACAGCGGCGAGGCGAAAGGCGGGGAGGCGGCGCTCCGGGCCTGCGCGCTGCCTGGCTGCCGGAGCGCGCCGGACGCCACCGCGCCGGGGGATGCGCCGGCGGGCGGGCCGGCGGCACCTGCCGTGCCGGCACCGCCAACCGGCTCACCGCCTCGGACCGCGTCCGCGGGCTGGCCTGGTACCACCGCCGGCCGGCCGCCCTGGCGCGACAGGCCTCCCATCGTCCCCGCCGACTTGGACGGGACGTCGGGCGCGGAGCGCCGCTCGGTCCTCGGCCCTCCCGAGGACCGAGCGCCACCGGTCACTCTGTGTCCGGGAATGTGTGTGGGCATGCGTTGGTCTGCGCCGTTCTGCCGAGTCATGTGCTGATAGGGAAGGCATGTGGAGCGTAGCGTGACCGACTCACTGCAAAGCGCTACCGCCACCCGGTCGTCCCTCGATCCGGTGGTGTTCGTACACCGGATCGAGGAGCGAACAGGGGAGCCGGACCGGCAGGCCGGCCGGGCGGCTCCGGCGTACGCTCCCTCGGCGCGAAGGTGTCCTCCGGTCCGGCGCTCACCTCCTCCGCACCATGCGCCAGTGCGCGCCGTGCCGCTCCACATAGCCGAGCGAACCCAGCTCGTAGAGCCGTTGCAGGACCTCGTCCGGCGGGAGACCGGACTGGCGGGCCAACCGTTCGACCGGGGCGCCCTCCGCCGTCGCCGGTACGGCCTCCAGCACCCGGGCCACTGCCGGCTCCAGCAGGTCGCGCGGGAGTACCGGACCGCTGCGCTGCGGCGCCAGGTCGTCCCCGATGGCCCCGATCAGCTCGGTGATCTCGGCCGCGTCGGTGACCAGGACGGCGCCGCCGCTGCGGATCAGGGCGTGCACTCCGGCGGAGAGTGCCGAGGTCACCGGGCCCGCGACTCCCATGGTGTGGCGATTGAGGTCCCGTGCTCGTCTGGCCGTGCTCAGGGCTCCGCTGCGCACCGCCGCCTCGACCACCACCGTGCCCCGGGTGAGCGCCGCGATGACCCGGTTGCGGAGCACGAAGCGGAAGCGGTTCGGGTGCTCCCCCGGCGGGAGTTCACTGATCAGCAGGCCCTGGACGCCGATCCGGCGGATCAGTTCGGCGTTGCCCTTGGGATAGGCCACGTCGACCCCGCAGGCGAGCACGGCCGCGGTCATCCCGCCGACGGCGAGTGCTCCACGGTGCGCGGCCGCGTCGATCCCGTAGGCGGCACCGGAGATCACCACCCAACCGCGCTCGGCCAGCTGGGCCGCCAGTTCACCGGCGACGTGGGCGCCGTAAGCAGTGCAGGCACGGGAGCCCACCATCGCGACCGAGCGGAGCGCGAGCAGCCGCAGCGATCCGGTGCCCGTCACCCAGAGCCCGATCGGACGTCCGTCGCCCAGGTCGTCGAGTTGGCTGGGCCACTCCGTGTCCCCCGGAATGATGAACCGTCCACCGACGTCCTGTACCCGTTTCAGGTCCATCTGCGGGTCCAGCCCCGGGAGCCGCGCCTGGTATCCGGCCAGTCGCGTGGCGTCCAGCCCGGGGTGGTCGGGCACGGTCCCGTCCCGGATCGCCTGGACCACGTCGACGGCGGGGAGTTGGCCGAGCCACCGGCCGACCACCGCGTCCCCCGGTTCGCTGAGCCTGCCGAGCAGCACCCGGGCGAGGCGCTCGGGATCGGGCCCGGTACCGGCTCCGGAACCGGGGACGGCCTCGGCCGGGCCGGAAATTCGAGCGTGCCTCAGCAGTTGGTTCATGCCTCACCCTCCTTGTTCTCCGGATGCTCCTCACGCGGCTCGCGCTTCCCGGACCGACCACTGCCCGGGCTGCCGCGCTGCGCCGGGATTCCGCCGAGCCGGCCGAAGCCCCGTTCGGCCAGCGGCAGTCCGTGCTCCACACCCGTGCGCAGGACCAGGGCGGTGCGCACGTCCCGCTGGTCCGGCCGGTCGCGTCCGGCGAGGTCGGCGACCGTCCAGGCGACCCGGAGCACCCGGTCCAGGCCCCGGGCGGTCAGCAGCCCTCGCTCCAACTGCCGTGCGGCGTCATTGAGTGCGCCGGACGCGAGGTGCCAGCGGGTGCGCAGTTCGTGGCCCGGCACCTCCGCGTTGGTCCGCCACGGAGTGCTCGCCAGGCGGGCCGCCGCCCGTTCCCGTGCGGCCAGCACCCGGGCCGCGACGGTCTCGGTGCTCTCCGCCGAGGCGTCCCGCTCCATGAGCTCGGCCCTGGTCACCGGAGCCACCTGGACCTGGAGGTCGACCCGGTCCAGCAACGGTCCGGACAGCCGCCCCTGGTAGCGGCTGACCATGGCCGGGGTGCACTCGCAGCCCTCGCCCCGCCGCGAGTACCGGCCGCACGGACAGGGGTTGGCCGCCAGGCAGAGCAGGAAGCGGGCCGGGAGTCGCATCGATCCGGCCGAGCGGGCGATCACCACCTCACCCGACTCCAACGGCTGGCGCAGTGCGTCGAGCACCCGGACGGGGAACTCGGGCGCCTCGTCCAGGAAGAGCACGCCCCGGTGGGCCAGCGAGACCGCCCCCGGTCTCGGCAGACCGCTGCCGCCGCCGACGATCGCGGGCATCGTCGTGGAGTGGTGCGGGGCGCAGTAGGGCGCGGTGTCGATCAGCGGACGCCCGACCGGGAGCAGGCCCGCCACCGAGTGGACGGCGGTGACCTCCAGCGCCTCCTGCTGGGTCAGCGGCGGGAGCAGCGAGGGCAGGCGCTCCGCCAGCATCGTCTTGCCCGCGCCCGGCGGGCCCTTCAGATAGAGGTGGTGTCCGCCGGCGGCGGCGATCTCCAGGGCTCGCCGGGCCTCGTACTGGCCGGCCACGTCGGCCATGTCCAGTCGACCCGCCTTGTCGTCGGACAGGCCCCGCACGCTCGCGCTGGGCAGCATCAGCCCGGCGATCAGCGGATCGGGCCGGCCTGCGATCGGATCGGGCGGCTCCTCCGGTGCCGTCGCCCCGGTCAGGATGGCGATGAGTTGGCGCAGACTGCGGACGCCGATCACCGTCGTCCCGGGAACGAGCGAGGCCTCGGGCGCGGTCTGCTCGGCGACCACGACCCGCTCGTACCCGGCGTCGGCGGCGGCCAGCACCGACGGCAGCACCCCTCGGACCGGCCGCACCCGGCCGTCCAGCCCCAGCTCGCCGATGATCAGCAGGTCGGCGATGGCGGAGGGGTCGAGCCGCTCGGCGGCGGCCAGCACGGCGCAGGCCACCGCGAGGTCGAAGCCACTGCCGCTCTTGGGCACCGAGGCGGGGCTGAGGCCGACCGTCAGCTTGCGCTGCGGCCAGGCCTCGCCGCTGTTGACGACCGCGGCACGGACCCGGTCACGGGCTTCGGTGAGCGCCTTGTCGGGCAGGCCGACCAGGGTGAACGCGGCCACCCCGGGCTCCAGATCGGCCTGAACCTCGACGATCACTCCGTCCACGCCGACCAGCGCGACGGAACAGGTACGGGCGAAGGCCATCTCAGACCACCCCCCGCAGGTGGTCGACCAGGGCCGCACCCCGCGCCCGGTTGACCACCGCGACCAGGTCGATCCTGACCCCGCCCGGTGGGGCGGGAGGCCAGTGCGGATCGGTGGGCCCGGGGTCGTAGTCCGGCCCGGCCAACTCGGCGAAGTGACCGGGCCAGCGCTCGGCCATCCAGCGCTCGGCGAGGCGTTGCAGCCTGGCGGCCTTGGCCCGGTCGATGGCCTCGGTGGGCTGCTGGAACCCCCGCTCGGAGCGGGTCTTCACCTCGCAGACCGCCACGGTGTCGCCGTCGAGGGCGACGATGTCCAGCTCGCCCTCGACGCAGCGCCAGTTGCGGTCCAGGATGCGGAGCCCGGCCTCCGCGAGGCGGCGGGCGGCGACCCGCTCCCCGTAGCGTCCGAGGCCGTTCCTGGTGCCGCGCTCCGCGACCGCCCGCGGAGCCTTCCCTGCGTCGGCCGTGTCCGGTACGGCCTGGTCCTGCACGATGGTGTGCTGCATGGTGACCACCTCCGCCGAGGAGGCTGCACCAACACCCATGAAGAGGCCCGGGAATTCTCATCCCCTGTGGATAACTCGGGCCTGTGGATAACTTTTGTCACCCGCAGGGGTGAGAAGCCCCCGTCCCGCGAAATTCGGCTGGACAACTCGGGACAACATCGTCCAACGTCAGCTCCCGAAGCCGGACTCGTCCGAGGGCAGCTCCAGGTCGCTCTTCGCGAGTTCCTCGATGTTCACGTCCTTGAAGGTCAGCACCCGGACCTTGCGGACGAACCGGGCCGGCCGGTACATGTCCCAGACCCACGCATCCGCCATCGACACCTCGAAGAACACCTCGCCCTGGACCGAGTGCACCTGCAACTCGTAGTCGTTGGTGAGGTAGAACCGTCGTTCGGTCTCGATCACGTACTTGAACAGGCCGACGACGTCCCGGTACTCCCGGTAGAGCTTGAGCTCCATCTCGGTCTCGTACTTCTCGAGATCTTCGGCACTCATCCAGGCGTCCCCTCAATTTGTCAGTCCACCCATTGTGGACCACCGCACCCACGGTCAGAGCCGTACCGGATCCACCGGCGGGCCCTCGACCAGCAGCCGTTCCAGGAAGTCCGCCAAACCGGCCGGGTAGACCGTCTCGGCCGTCCCCCTCAGTTCCTCGACCGTCCACCAGCGCGCCGCGAGCAGCTGGGCGTGCTCGTCCGCGCCCGTTCCCCAGTGGTCCAGCCCCGTCTCCGTGGTCCGGGCCAGGTGGAACCACTGCTCCTGCTCGTAGCGCTGTCCCTGGAAGGAGAACGACACCGTGCCGTACGCCACCAAGGGCCCCAGGTCCACTCCCCGCAAGCCGGTCTCCTCGGCGAGTTCCCGCTCCGCGGCCTCGCGCACGCCCTCCCCCGCCTCCAAGCCGCCCCCCGGCGTGAACCACCACGTCTCCCCCGGGGTGGCCGGGTCGGCCCCCAAGAAGAGGAGGATGCGGTCCAGCCCGTCCAGCAGCAGGATCCGCGCCGCCCTGCGACGCCGTGCTGTCATGGCGGCGCTCCACGCTCCTTCCGTTCGCATCGGTGGCGCTACCGATCCTGCCACCCGACGTGGTCGCCCGGGGCGATGTTCGGCAGAGCGGCCCTCCCGGCGGCGGTCCCGCTCAGGAGCTGCGCCCCCGGAGCCGGCGGGCCAGGCCCGCCACCCCGCCCGCCGCCGAGGTCACCACGATCAACGCCGCGCCCGCCACGGTGGCGTAGGCGGCCGGCCCCAGCGGACCGGGCCGCGAGGCCTTCGGGCCCGCGAAGCCGTCGAAGTCCGTGACCCGGTCGAGCAGGCCCGTCCGGCCGAGGGGCAGCAGGGTGGCCTCGACCCTGGCCTCGACGGCATCGGCCGGGACGGTCCCGCCGTCGACCTCCAGGTGGGTGCGGGAGTCGAGCGAGCCCACCCGGTTGTCGCCCAGCAGGAACAGCCGGCCCTGCGGCACCGTCACGCTGAACGACTCGCCCTGGCGGCCCTGCGTCGCGAGGTAGGGCTCGTCCACCGGCTGCCCGTTGACCGTCAGCCGGTGCTCGTTCCCCGTGGTGGTGGCGACGGTGTCCCCGCCGACCGCGACCACCCGCTTGACCATCAGCTCACCGCCCCAGGCCTGGTCCCGGAAGACGACCACGTCACCCCGCCCGATGTCGCCGCCGCCGGCCTTGCGGGCGAGCACGGTGTCCCCGGTGCGCAGCGTCGGGTGCATCGAGGCGGTGGGGATCTTGTACGGCCGGTAGTCGATGGCGATGAGGGCGAAGCCGCCGATCATCAGCACCAGCCCGAGCGCCAGCGCGACGCCCTGCACCACCGCGGCGGGCCGGCGGCCCGCCGGGGCGGGCGCGCTCGGGTGGTCGGCCGTCTGTTCCACGACACTGCTCATCGACACCGTCCACCTCTGGCCGACCGGAGAACACCACTGGCACGCCGGAGGCACGGGCGGAAAAGCCCGCGGGCCGTGGCACGTCCGAGCAGATTACTCGTCGGTACCACGGCCCGCGCAAGAGCCGGAGCCAACCCGGTGGAACCCGGTCCGGTGGAACTCAGGACTCCTTCCGGCGCTCCACCCGGACCCGCACCCGGCGCACCAGGGGAAGCAGCGCGACGGCCCCCACCGCACCGGCCACGGGCGGCGCCATCGGCGCGGCCGCCGCCAGGCCCTTCTGGTCGAAGGTGTCCGGCACCGGCAGCGTCGACCAGTTGCCGATCGGCCAGGCCACCACGAAGGCGCGCCCGATCACATTGTCCACCGGGACGGTGCCACCGCCGGGCTGGTCCATGTGGAAGCGGGAGTCCAGCGAGTTGGCTCGGTGGTCGCCCATCACCCAGATCCGGTCCTTGGGCACCTTGACGGGTCCGAAGGGGTGGTCACCGCAGGGGGTGTTGCCCTGGTAGACGTACGGCTCGTTGAGCGCGACGCCATTGACCTTGACCGGCCCGTCGCCCTCGCACTCGACGGTGTCCCCACCGACCGCGATGACCCGCTTGATCAGGTCCTTCTCGTTGGCGGAGGGCATCAGGCCGACGAAGCTGAGCACGTCCTGCACACCGCGGACGAAGGCGTTGCTGCTCTGCTGGGTCGGCTCGTCGTTCAGCCAGCCGCCCGGGTCGTGGAACACCACGACCTCGCCGCGCTCGGGCTCGGCCCCGAACCACGGGGTCAGCTTGTCCACCAGGACGCGGTCGCCGACCTGCAACGTGTTCTGCATCGACTCCGACGGAATGGAGAACGCCTGGACGAAGAAGGTCTTGATCACCAGCGCGAGGATCAGCGCGATGCCGACCAGGATCGGCAGTTCCTTCCAGAACGAGCGCTGCTTGCGCGGCTTGGGAGAGGCCTCCGATTCCGCCCCGTCCGCGGGCTCGGCCTCCGCGTGCGGGGAGTCCGGGGAGTCCTCCGGTCCGGTGCCGCCCTGCCCGTCAGTGCTCTGGGCCGCCGTCTCCTCGGCCGAGGCCGAGGGCGATGCGGACTCGGCGGACCGGTCCGCCCGATGGCCTGAGCCCTCGGGCTCCCCGGCGCCCGAACGGGCGCCGATCACCAAATCCCCCACAACGTCTCCTCCCTGCTGTGCGGACGCCCGCGCGCCCGCGCTCAGAGTGCCGCACAGCGGGCACCACGCTCACCACGACCATGAACGCCTCAGGGCTGCCCATCGCGGACGCTCCTGACACCAGCACAGCCTCGGCCCGCGGCCGGAACCGCTCCAGGCCGCACCTGCACTTCTCTATCACTCCAAGACATCCGGCTCGCGGTCCCACACGCGAGGCCAAGCCGGTCGGCGGCCTGCGAGGCTCACTCCGGAGGCCGCCCCGACCGGCGAACGACGAGCGGAAGGATGCCCAACACACCCATAACGAGCGGAGGTTCCACAGGAACCGGCCCAACGCCCACCGATCCCGCGGCAGTTCCGCCGGCCTGCGGCGTCCGGGCGAGAGAGGAGAGTGAACTCGGCGCATCGAGTTGATGGAACCGGTCCAGCGGCCAGACGATCACGAACGCGCGACCGACCACGCCGCTCAGCGGGATCGTCCCCTGTCCCGGGTTGCCCATGTGGAAACGGGAGTCGGCGGAGACGTCCCGGTGGTCCCCCATGACCCACAGCCGCCCCTGTGGTACCTCCACCTTGAAGGTCTGCCGGGACGGCGGGTTGCCGGGCGCCACGTAGGACTCGTCCACCGGACGGCCGTTGACGCTGAGGCGCCCCTGCGCGTCGCAGCACTCGACGGTGTCCCCACCGACGCCGACCACCCGCTTGATCAGGTCCTGTTCGTCGTCGGAGGGCAGCATCCCGACGAAGGTCAGCACCTGCTTGGCCGCGCCCAGCACCGGACCGTCGTCGGAGGGCTTGCGATCGTGCTCCAGCCAGCCGCCCGGGTCCTTGAACACCACGACATCGCCGCGCTGCGGCTCACTGCCGAACCAGGGGGTCAGTTTGTCCACCAGTACCCGGTCCCCGATCCGGATGGTCTGCTCCATCGAGCCCGAGGGGATCACGAACACCTGGAGCAGGAAGGTCTTCATCACCAGCGCCACCAGCAGGGCCACCAGGATGATCATCGGCACCTCGCGCACCAGCGAGCGTTTGCGCCGACGGGCCGCCCTGCGGGCGCTGCGCCGGCGCTCGGCCCGGCCGCGCACCGGCGGGCCCCCGGCCGGTCCGTCGACAGCCGGTCCACCGGCAACAGGTCCGTCGGCGGCCGGCCGGCCCGCATCCGGCCGATCCGCATCCGGGCGGTCCGGCGTCGGCCGGTCCGCGCTCGGCCGGTCGGCGAGCCGTCCCCTACCCCTGGTCCCCATGACCACCCGTCCCCGCGGTCCCGGCGAAGGCCGTGGGCCGGTCCAGGCCGGTCCAGCGCGAGAACGGGTAGACCACCCAGTCCGCCCGGCCGATCACCTTCTTCTCCGGCACGAAGCCGCCGCCGGGCTCACCGAGGTGGTCGCGGGAGTCCCGGGAAGCTCTGCGGTGGTCGCCCATCACCCAGAGCTCGCCGGTCGGCACGACCACGTCGAAGGCCACGCTCGACGGGTCGTCGCCCGGGGCCAGGTAGGAGGTCTCGTCGATCGGGACACCGTTGACGGCGATCGGCGCGCCCGGTCCGGTGCTGGTCACCCGGTCCCCGCCGACGCCGATCACCCGCTTGACGTAGACGGTGTCCCCTGCCGGGGCCAGTCCGAGGTCCTGGGCGAACGAGCGCAGACCGTCCCGGATGCCCGACGGCTTCGCCGACTCCGGGAGGAAGGAGCCCGTCCCGTCGAAGACCACGACGTCACCCCGCTGGGGGTGGCCGCCGAAGGCGTAGGCGAGCTGGTTCGCGATCAGCCGGTCGCCCGGACGCAGGGTCTCCTCCATCGACCCGGAGGGCACCGCGAACGGGCGCGCGACGAAGGCGTTCACCAGCAGCAGGGCCGTCAGGCAGATTCCGACCAACAGCAGCAGGTCCCGAGAGCGCGAGTGCCCGGGCTCCTCGTCCTGCTCCTCCTGAGCCTCCCGCTCGTCCTGATCCCCGTGCTGGGCCTCGGCCCCGTCCCGGTCGTCCCGGTCGTCACCGCCATCGCCGCGATCGTCACCGTCATCGCCGCCATCACGACGGTCCCCGCCGTCGCGGTCCGAGCCGGCGGCCCCCGCCGCGGTGCCTCCGACAGCCTCACCGGCACCGGCCCGGGAGACAACACCGGCCCCGCCCCCGGAAACGACCGCGGACCGCGACAGCGAGTCCGCACCGGTGGGTGCGGGACTGCCGTCGCGGTCCGCGGGTGGTTCGTGCGTGCTCATCGGGGGGTGAGCATACCTTGCGGCCGTTCGGCCCCCTCAGAGCGTTCCGATCCCCCGGCGAGGCCGGGAGCCGGTGGATCAGCGGTCGCGCTTCTCCTTGATCTTCGCGGCCTTGCCGCGGAGGTCACGCAGGTAGTACAGCTTGGCGCGGCGAACCGCACCGCGGGTCACGACCTCGATCTTCTCGACGACCGGGGTGTGCACCGGGAAGGTGCGCTCCACGCCGACGTTGAAGCTGACCTTGCGAACGGTGAAGGTCTCACCGACGCCGGCGCCGTGGCGGCGGATGACGACGCCCTGGAAGACCTGGACACGGGAGCGGTTGCCCTCGATGACCCGGACGTGGACCTTCAGGGTGTCACCGGCGCGGAAGGCCGGAATGTCGCTACGCAGCGAGGCCGCGTCGACAGCAGCGAGCTTGTTGCTCATGTTGCTCTCCATCGCAGGCGCCACGGGCCGCCCACGGAAAATAGTCACGATGGGGTCTGTTGCGGGCCGCATCGGCTGACGACGATCCCCCCGTGGCGAGGGCGCCGGTCCACGTGCCCCCTACGGAAGGGAACCAGCGACAGACAACAGCGGCCTATTCTTCCACACCACCGGCCACGGACCGAAATCGGCCGAGCTGCTCGTCCCAGGCCAGGCCGAGGATGCTCAGCGCCTCCCGCTCCTTCTTGTCGAAGGCGCCGTACTGCCAGCGTTCGACCAGGTCGGGCCGGTTCGCCAGGGTCCGAGCGAAGGCCTGCTCCCGCCGCCAGCGGGCGATCTTGCCGTGGTTGCCGCTGAGCAGCACGTCCGGCACCGCCCGGCCGCGCCACTCGGCGGGCTTGGTGTAGACCGGGCCCTCCAGCAGGTCGGCCATGGCTCCCGGTGCGAAGGAGTCGTCGCGGTGGGACTCGGCGTTACCGAGCACCCCAGGCAGCAGCCGGGCGATCGCCTCGACCATCACCAGCACGGCGACCTCACCACCGGCCAGCACGTAGTCGCCGATCGAGACCTCGACCACCGGCATCCGGGTGGCCGCCTCCTCGATCACCCGCCGGTCGATGCCCTCGTACCGCGCGGGCGTGAAGGCCAGCCAGGGGCGTCCAGCCAGCTCCTGGGCGAGCTCCTGGGTGAACGGGCGCCCGCTCGGGGTCGGCACGACCAGGGTGGGCACCTCGCCCTCGGGCCCGCCGGCGACCACCGCGTCCAGCGCCTCGCCCCACGGCTCGGGCTTCATCACCATGCCGGGGCCGCCGCCGTACGGACTGTCGTCCACGGTGCGGTGCACGTCGTGGGTCCACTCGCGCAGGTCGTGGACGTGCACGTCCAGCTGGCCGCGGGCGCGGGCCTTGCCGACCAGCGAGACGTCCAGCGGCTCCAGGTACTCGGGGAAGATCGTGACGACGTCGATCCGCATGCCGCTCTGCACGCCACGCGGCACAGCGTCACCGACCACCTCGGCGGTCACTTCGACCCCTCCGCACCATCGGCACCCTCATCGGTGTCCTCGGCCGAGGACGCCCCGGCGACCTCGGCCTGCTCCAGGTCGATCAGCCCGGGCGGCGGGGTGATCACGGCGCGCTGGTTCTCCAGGTCGATGGTCGGCACGATCTGGGTGACGAAGGGCACCAGCACGTCCGTCCCGTCGGCCGTCCTGACCGTGAGCAGGTCCTGGTAGGGCAGGTGGACGACCTCGGTCAGCTCGCCGACCGGGGTGCCGTCGAGCAGCACCACGTCCAGGCCGATCAGCTGGTGGTCGTAGTACTCCTCCGGGTCCTCGGGGCTCTCCTCCGGGTCGACCTCGGAGATGAGCACGGTGCCCCGGAGGGCCTCGGCCGCGTTGCGGTCCTTGACGCCGGCGAAGCGCAGCAGCAGCCGGCCGCTGTGCACCCGGCCGGACTCGACGGTCAACGGCCCGGCCGACGCGGGGTCGGTGAGCACGACGGCACCCGGGCCGAGCCGGAGTTCCGGCTCGTCGGTGCGGACCTCGACACTGACGTCCCCCCTGATGCCGTGGGCACGGCCGATCCTGCCGACGACGAGCTGCACGGTGATCGTTCTCCTGGAGTTCCTGAGCCGAAACGAAAAGCGACGGGCTGCGAAGCGATGATGCGACGGAAATACGGATGGAAATGCGAAAAGGCCGACCGGGACGACATGCGTCCCGGTCGGCCTCACAAGCCCTGACGGCTGAACGAGCAGCAGTGTCAGCGAATGTTGTCCACGTCGACCAGGTCGACCCGGACGTTGCGACCGCCGAGGGCGCCGACCACGGTGCGCAGCGCGCGCGCCGTACGGCCACCCCGGCCGATCACCTTGCCGAGGTCATCGGGGTGCACTCGCACCTCGATGGTGTTACCCCGACGCAGGTTGCGCGAGCGCACCTGCACGTCGTCGGGGTGCTCGACGATGCCCTTCACCAGGTGGTCGAGGGCGTCCTCGATCACGATCAGGCCTCGGCGGCGGCGTCGGCCTCAGCCTCGGCCTTGTCCGACTTCTTGGCCTTCGGGGTGATGGCGACGCCGGTGGTGGCGTCCTCGAAGCCGGCGACGGCCTTCGCGAACAGGTGCGAGAAGTCCTCGACCTTGGGCTCCGCGACCTTCAGCGGCTCCGGGGCCGGCAGGCCCTTGAACTTCTGCCAGTCGCCGGTCAGCTTGAGGATGGCGAGCACCGGCTCGGTCGGCTGGGCGCCGACGGACAGCCAGTACTGGGCGCGGTCGCCGTCGACCTCGATCTTCGAGGGGTTGTAGGTCGGCTGGTAGATGCCGATCTCCTCGATCGCGCGACCGTCACGCTTGGTGCGGGCGTCGGCGACGACGATGCGGTAGTGCGGGGCGCGAATCTTGCCGAGACGCTTGAGCTTGATCTTGACTGCCACGGGAGTGGATTCTCCTGGTGTTGACGTGGGTGAGCGGGCTGGCCACCGCGTGGGGTTGCGGGGCTGACCACTCAAGGGACACGCCAGCCGTAGGAGAGAGGGGTCCTGCTCGGCTGCCGAGTACTCAGCTGTCCATTCTGCCACATGGCCGGGAACCGCCTGCACGCGAGCCCTTGACCAGGCGGCCTGCCAAGCGACCGACCGGGTGGCCGGCCGCGCGACCGGCCAGCCGGCTGACCACGCGGTCACGCGGCTTCCCTGGCCCCGGAAGCCGAACCCCGTGGACGCGGGCGGTTCCGTCGAGGGCCGACCGGGAGCCCCCGCTCCCGGTCCGACCCAAAGACTCACCGCCGTTCCGCGGTGCGCGTCCTGCCGCACGGCCGTCCCGCCGCGCGGCGCACACCGCTCGTGTACCTGCGTACCTGCCTCGTGCACCTGCCGTACCTCGTGGTCCGGCCGGGCCGCTTCACTCCGGCCCGCCCCGGCTCACTCCCGCTCACTCCGACCGGACCACTGCCCGCACAGCAGCCCCGCCTGGACGTCGACCGACTAAGCGATCTTGAACGGCTGCTGGCACGCGCCGCAGACGATGGACGCCTGCGCGAGCACCGAAGGAACGACCCGGACGTTGCGTCCGCACCCGCAGACCGCCTTGACCCGCACACCGCCCCCGGAGGAGCCGTGCCGGGCGGCCGGGCCGCGGAAGGCGCGCGTCGCGCCGTCGCCGGCCACCGCCTCCTGGTGCGCCCCGAGGGCACGGTCCAGGCGTTCGATGGTCTCGGTGTACCGCTCCTGCGTCTCCTTGAGCATGGTCACCTGGGAGAAGCCGCTACTCGCGTGCGGCTCGACCGGGTGCGCCAGGCCGAGCTCGGAAGCGAGCATCAGGAAGCGCCGGTTGTGGTAGCGGCCCGCCCGCGAGGTGTCCCGGATGTCCCGGGCCGCGGCCAGACCGTGGGCAGCCTCGTGGAGGAGCCGCTCGAAACCGAGGCGGGTCCCGCAGGCTGAGGAGGACTCACCGATCAGCGCCTCGGGCGAGGCGAGGTCGGGAAGGTCCTGATGGAAGGCCTGGATGTCGCTCCAGGCGGCGGCCAGTTCGGCCGCGAGAACGAGGGGCTGTGTCGTGCTCACGCTAGACCAACGATGGAGTGCGAGCCGATGTTCCGCATGTTCTCGTTCCCGGGGAATTCACAGGGAACTCCCAGGAATGCAAGGCCGCGCGCGAATTGCGCGTTCCGGATCTGACGCAAGACCAACCCCCTGCCGGTTTCGGCCCGTAGCGACGCCGCGGGCCTGATGAATTCCGTCCGGGGGGCGGGCTGTCGCCACCCAGGACGTACGGCCCGTGAGCCTGCCGGATTGACAGGGCCACGGGCCGTACACCGTACCGCTATTCCGTTAATACCGGGAGTTGACCGGCCAGTAGGGATGTTGCCGCCAGGGCCCCGCCGGAACCGTTACCGGATTCCTACTCATCCGCATTCCGGGCAAATGTCGCCGCCGACGGTCATTTACCCGCGGATGACCGACGTCCGATGGACATCCGCGGGACATCCACCGAACACCGGACGGATGTCAGTACGCCCGGGCGACGAGCGCGACATTGCCTTCCTGGTCGTCCGTCTGCGGCACCGAACCGTCCGCCGCGACGATGCAGCGCACCGAGACGCCCTGCTCGGCCAGCTTGGCCTCGCCCTCCGCGCCGAGGTCGGCCCAGGAGATCCGGCCCCAGCCGGTCGCGGCGGCCTCGACGGCCTCGTCGATGGTCTTTACGTCGACCGTGCGGGACTCGCGGCGCTCGCGGGACTGGCGCAGCAGCAACGCCTGGTCCTCCTCCAGGACACCCGGGAGCAGCGCGGCCAGGGCGTCGATGGAGACCGGCTCCTTGCCGCCCGGAATGCGGCGGGCCAGCATCGCGGTGCCGTTCTCGAGGTCGCGCGGGCCGACCTCGATCCGCAGCGGGACGCCCTTGAGCTCCCAGTCGACGGCGCGGCGGCCGAACGGGGTGTCGGTGCGGTCGTCGACCACGACCCGGATGCCGGCGGCCTCCAGCTGGGCGCCGATCTCGCGGACCTTGGCGATGACCGCGTCGTCACCCTTGATCGCGAGCACGACGGCCTGGACGGCGGCCAGGCGCGGGGGCACCCGCAGGCCGCTGTCGTCGCCGTGGGACATGATCAGGCCGCCGACCATGCGGGTCGAGACGCCCCAGGAGGTCTGCCAGACGTACTCGCGCTCGGCCCCCTGGAGCTGGTAGGTGGTGTTGAACGCCTTGGCGAAGTTCTGGCCCAGCTCGTGGCTGGTGCCCATCTGGAGCGCCTTGCCGTCGCACATCATGCCCTCGAGGGTGAGGGTGTTGATGGCGCCGGCGAAGCGCTCCTTGGCGGTCTTGCGGCCGAGCACGACGTCGATGCCGAGCACGTTGGTCATGAAGTCGCCGTAGACCTGGGTGTGGATCATCGACGCGTAGTCGCGGGCGTCCTCGTAGGTGGCGTGGGCGGTGTGGCCCTCCTGCCAGAGGAACTCGGTGGTGCGCAGGAAGACGCGCGGGCGCAGCTCCCAACGGACCACGTTGGCCCACTGGTTGATCAGCAGGGGCAGGTCGCGGTGGCTCTGCACCCACTTCGAGAAGTACTCGTTGATGATCGTCTCGGAGGTCGGCCGGACGACGATCGGCTCGTCCAGCTGCTTGCCGCCGCCGTGGGTGACCACCGCGAGCTCGGGGGCGAAGCCCTCGACGTGCTCGGCCTCCTTGGTCAGGTAGGACTGCGGGATGAACATCGGGAAGTAGGCGTTCTGCGCGCCGGCCTTCTTGATCCGCGCGTCCATCTCCTGCTGCATCCGCTCCCACAGGCCGTAGCCGTACGGTCGGATGACCATGGTGCCGCGCACCGGACCGTTGTCGGCCAGCTCGGCCTTGTTGATGAGGTCCTGGTACCAGCGCGGGAAGTCTTCCGCTTGAGGGGTGAGAACGGGTGCCTTAGCCATGGGGCGAATGGTACGGGGAGCGACCCCCCGACTTCGAATCGGTATCACGGCCGGGGCCCGCCGCCGACGCCCCGGCCGCACCCAGGGCGGCGTCCGCAGGGGGCGCACCACCGCGACACGCGCGCACCACCCTGCACCCCTCTGGACGCCGGGCCCGACCCGCTGTTCGCTGGTGTGGGGCGGGACTTTGGGGGAGCCGTAGCAGCACACCGAAGGACCGGATGGGAGGCCGCGATGGCTTCAGCTCGGACGACCGGCACCACCGCACGACCGACGGGCGCACGCCCGCACCACCCGCAGCCCGGGGCCGCCCGGCCCGCGCGGGCGCGCGACTGGGCGGAGATCCAGGAACGCATGCTGGTACCGCTCTACGAGGCGGTCCACGACCGGATGGAGGTCGGCCCGGCGAGCAGCGTGCTGGGCCTGGGCTGCCGGTCCGGACTGGCCCTGCTGCTCGCGGCCGGCCGGGGTGCCCAGGTCGCCGGGCAGGAACCGCGGGAGGAGCTGCGCGAGCTGGCCCACGGCCGTCGGCTGCGGGTGTGCGCCGGGGCCAGGACGGCCGCGGCCGTCCGCCGCCCGGCCCATTCGCTGGTGACGGTTTTCGAGCAGCCGCCCGGCGCCGCCGAGGCCGGCCCGGTGGTCGCCGAGGCCGCCCGGCTCGTCCTCCCGGGCGGGCACGTGGTGCTGGCCGTCTGGGGTCCGCCGGAGCGCTGCGAGAGCGCCCCGGTGCTGGACGTGGCCCGGCGGATGGCGGGCCGGACCACCGCGCGCGACCCGTTCGAGCTGAGCGCGCCCGGCGCGCTGGAGGACCTGCTCGCCCCGGCCGGCCTGCGTCCGGCCGGCAGCGGCCGGGTGAGCTGCCCGTTCGCCTACGCCGATCTCGACAGCGCGGTGCGCGGTCTGCTCTCCACCGGGCTGTTCGAGCCGGCCGAGGAGTTCTCCGGCGCCTCGCTGGTGGCCAAGGAGCTGGAGGAGACGCTCCAGCCGTACCTGCGGGCGGACGGCTCGGTCCGGATGGAGAACCTGTTCCGCTACCTGGTCGCCGAGCGGCCGCGCTAGGAAGCACGAAACCGGGGGCGCCCGCCACCATGGCGAGCGCCCCCGGCTTCCGGCTTCACGCCTGGTCGATCGACTTCCCGCCGGCCCCGCCGGGCTCCCCGGCCGCACCGGACTCCTCCGAACCAGCAGAACCCGCAGCCCCCGTAGACCCCTCAGAATCCGCAGACCCCGCGGAGTCCTCGGAGGATGCCTCCCGCGGCACCCCCGCCGCCCGGTACGCCGCCGCCTCGTCCAGCGTCTCCGCCTCCAGCAGCGCCGCCGACAGCGCGTCCAGCCGGTGCCGCTGCTCGGTCAGGATCCGCACCGCGTCGTCGTAGCACTCGGAGACGATCCGCCGGGCCTCCTCGTCCACCGCGTCCAGGGTGGTCGGGGCGGCGGAGAGCCCGTACGCGCCCTGCGGGTCGGAGGGCACCGCGGTGAGCCGGCCGACCCGCTCGCTCATCCCCCAGCGCCCCGCCATCCCGCGGGCGATGTTGGTGACCTGCTCCAGGTCGCTCTCCGCGCCGGTGGTGATCACCCCGTAGACCACCTGCTCGGCCGCCATGCCGCCGAGCGCACCGATGATCCGCCCGCGCAGGTAGGGCTCGGTGTACGAGTAGCGGTCGTTCTCCGGGGTGGAGAGGGTGACGCCGAGCGCCCGGCCGCGCGGCACGATGGTGATCTTGCGGACCGGGTCCGCGCCGGGCTGGAGCATGCCCAGCAGGGCGTGCCCGCTCTCGTGGTACGCCGTCCGCTCGCGCTCCTCCTGCGGCATCACCAGCGGCCGGACCGCACCGAGTTGGACCTTCTCCAGGGCGTCCGAGAGGTCCCGCTCGTTGACCGCGTCCTGCCGGCGCTTGACCGCCAGCAGTGCCGCCTCGTTGACCAGGTTGGCGAGTTCGGCGCCGGTCATCCCCGGCGTGACCTTGGCCAGCTGGGTGAGGTCGGCGTCGCCGGCCAGCGGAACGCTGCGGCTGTGGATGCGCAGGATCGCCGCGCGGCCCTCCCGGTCGGGCGGGCTGACGGTGATCCTGCGGTCGAAGCGGCCGGGGCGCAGCAGCGCCGGGTCGAGCACGTCCGCCCGGTTGGTCGCGGCGATCACGATGACGCCCTCGGAGCCGCTGAAGCCGTCCATCTCGGTGAGGATCTGGTTGAGGGTCTGCTCGCGCTCGTCGTGCCCGCCCATGCCGCCGCCCGCGCCGCGCTGGCGTCCGATGGTGTCGATCTCGTCGATGAAGATGATCGCCGGGGCGACCTTGCGGGCCTCGGCGAACAGCTCGCGGACCCGGCTGGCACCGACGCCGACGATCATCTCGATGAACTCGGAGGCGGAGGCGGAGAAGAACGGCACGTCCGCCTCGCCGGCGACGGCCCGGGCCAGCAGGGTCTTGCCGGTTCCGGGCGGACCGCTCAGCAGCACGCCGCGCGGCAGCTTGGCGCCGAGCTTGCGGTACCGATCTGGGTTCTTCAAGTAGTCGACCACCTCGGTGAGTTCGGCCTCGACCTCGTCGATGCCGGCCACGTCGGCGAAGGTGGTGCGCTTGCCCTCCTCGGCGGTCACCGGCTTGGGCGGGGCCTTGCGGCCGAGCGGCCCGCCGCCGAGCCCGCCGGCCATCCGGCGGGCGAGCAGCACCCAGATGAAGACCAGCAGCAGCATCGGGGCGAGCGAGAGCAGCAGGTTGGTGAGGAAACTGCGCTGCTGGACCGGTGAGGTGGCGGTGACCTCCACGCCCTGCTGTTGCAGGGTGCTCCAGAGGTTGTCGCCCGCGAAGGAGGGCCGCTGGGTGTCGAACTCGGTGTAGTCGCCCTTGCCGCCGTCCGGTTTGGGCTGGGCGGTCTTGAGCTTGCCCTCGATCGAGTCGCCCTTGGCGTAGATCTTGGTGATGTTGCCCTTGTTCAGCTGGTTGTTGAACTCGGTGTACGAGATCGTGGTGGCCCCGGCGGGGCCGAAGAGGGACAGCAGCAGGTCCGAGATCAGGAACACCACGAGGGCGGTGAGGGCGAGGCCCACCCAGCCGCCGGGCATCCGGCGCTTGGGCGGGGGCGGGGGCGGGGCGCCCTCCGAGCGCCAGGGCTGGTCGGGGGTCTGACGCGGCGGCACGGGTTCGGTCACCCATCGGACAATACGGACAGGTGCTCGGGCGAGCCAATCGCAACGCCGTGCCCGGACCGCCGTACGGCCGCCCCGACCCCTCCCACCAGCGGCTATGCCGCCGCGCCCGGCCACTCCTCGGCGGTCAGCGCGAACCGCTCGTGGTCGCGCCAGTCCCCCTGGAGGAACAGCATCCGCGGGGTGAAACCCTCGTGCCGGAAGCCCAGCCGCTTGGCCATCGCGATCGAGCGGTCGTTCTCCGGCTGCACGTTGATCTCCAGCCGGTGCAGGCCCAGCCCGTCGGCCGACTGCGACGCGAAGCAGCGGTCCAGGACCAGTCGCATGCCCTCGGTCATCCGCCCGGTGCCGCTGAACGGGACGTACGAGTCGTAGCCCAGCGAGGCGTTGCAGAACCGGCTCATCACGATGTTGGCGACGTTCACCTTGCCGACCAGCCCACCGGTCTCCCGGTCGAGGATCAGGAAGGTGCGCAGCCCGGGCCCCTGGCGCTCCAGCAGGTCGGGCAGCCCGTCCGGCTCCACCGGGTTCCACTTCCCGATCTGCTCGGCGGACCGCCGGACCGCTTCGGCGTACGCAACCGCGTCCTCGGCCCTCGGGGCCCTGATCATCACTCGCATGCCCCCATCATCGGACACGCGATCGGCCCGTCGCCCGGAAATACCGGACGACGGGCCGATCGGAGCCGATCAGGACCGGCCCCGGTCGGTCGTGGAACGACCGGGGAGCGATCAGGGCCGCTCAAGGACTACAGCAGGTCCTTGAACTCCTTGGGCAGCTCGAAGTCGGCGGGGCCCTTGCCCGCGCCGAGGCCGAACGCGCCGCCGTCCGCCGGGGACTGGCCGGCGCCCGGGCCGAGCGCACGGCGCTCGGCGGCCGCGGCCTCCTCCTGCGCGCGCTTCAGCGGGTTGCCGCTCTTGCGCTTGCCCTTGGCCTGCGGGGCCTTCTTGCCGGACTTCTTCGCGCCGCCGCCCATGCCGGGGATCCCCGGCATGCCGGGCACGCCCTTGCCGGAGGCCATCGCGGACATCATCTTGCGGGCCTCGAAGAACCGCTCGACCAGGTTCTTCACCTCGCCGACCTGGACGCCGGAGCCCTTGGCGATGCGGGCCCGGCGGGAGCCGTTGATCAGCTCCGGCTCGGCACGCTCGACCGGGGTCATCGACTTGATGATCGCGCCGACCCGGTTGACGTCCTTGTCGTCGATGTTGTTGATCTGGTCCCGGATCTGGCCCATGCCCGGCAGCATGCCGAGCAGCTTGGAGATCGAGCCCATCTTCTGGACCTGCTCCAGCTGGGACAGGAAGTCGTCCAGGGTGAACTGCTTCGGGCCGCCGCGCAGCTTGGCGGCGATCTTCTCCGCCTCTTCCTGCGAGAAGGTCTGCTCGGCCTTCTCGATCAGCGAGAGGACGTCACCCATGCCGAGGATGCGCGAGGCCATCCGGTCCGGGTGGAAGGCGTCGAAGTCGTCGACCTTCTCGCCGTTGGAGGCGAACATGATCTGGCGGCCGGTGACGTGCGCGACCGACAGGGCGGCACCACCACGGGCGTCGCCGTCGAGCTTGGAGAGCACGACACCGGTGAAGTCGACGCCGTCGAGGAAGGCCTGGGCGGTGGTGACCGCGTCCTGGCCGATCATCGCGTCGACGACGAACAGGACCTCGTCCGGGTTCACCGCGGCGCGGATGTCGGCGGCCTGCTGCATCAGCTCGGCGTCGATGCCCAGGCGGCCGGCGGTGTCGACGACGACGACGTCGTACTGCTTCTGCTTGGCGTACTCGATCGAGTCCTTGGCCACCTGCACCGGGTCGCCGACGCCGTTGCCCGGCTGCGGGCCGTAGAAGGCCACGCCGGCGCGCTCGGCGACCACCTGGAGCTGGTTGACCGCGTTGGGGCGCTGGAGGTCGCAGGCGACCAGCAGCGGGGTGTGCTTCTGGCTCTTCAGCCAGTGGCCGAGCTTGCCCGCGAGGGTGGTCTTGCCGGCGCCCTGGAGGCCGGCCAGCATGATCACCGTCGGGCCGCTCTTGGCGAACCGCACCCGGCGGGTCTCGCCACCGAGGATCGCGATGAGCTCCTCGTTGACGATCTTGATGATCTGCTGCGCCGGGTTCAGCGCACCGGAGACCTCGACACCGAGCGCCCGCTCCTTGACCTGCTTGATGAAGGCCCGGACGACCGGCAGCGCGACGTCCGCCTCCAGCAGCGCGATGCGGATCTCGCGGGCGGTGGCGTCGATGTCCGCCTCGCTCAGGCGGCCCTTGCCCCGGAGGTTCTTGAACGTCGCTGCGAGGCGATCGGAAAGGGTGTCGAACACGTCGTCGCGGGTCCTCTACGGCATCGGTATCGGTACGGTCGTCGTCCCCCAGGGTATCCGGCCGCCCCGGGTACGGTCTCCACCCCCGGTCGGAACTCCTCCCCGGAACCGGACGCGGGCCCGACACGGACCGCACGCGGGCCGCACGCGACCCGGGCTCGACCCGGCCGGGACCGGCCGCTCAGCCCAGCGCGGCCCGGACCGCCGCCGCCACCTCCCCCGCCCGGCGGGCGGTCAGCGGACGGCCCAGCGGGTCGGTCAGGTAGAACGAGTCGACGGCCTCCGCGCCCAGCGTGGAGACGTGCGCGGTGCGCACCCGGACGCCCGCCCCGTCCAGCGCCCGGCCGATCCGGTGCAGCAGCCCGGGGGCG
>NZ_MSJQ01000447.1 GCF_014596515.1 Streptomyces sp. CBMA156 | reverse complement strand
CGGCCGCGCTCGCCCTGGGACAGGGTGGTCCACGCGGCCCCGGCCATCGCGCCCATGCCGAGCGTCTCGATCAGCTGCTCGGCCCGCGCCACCGCCTCCGGGTCGGCCAGGCCGAACTCCGCCGCGAGCACCCGGACGACCCGCAGCCGTACGTCGGGCTCGAAGCCACCGGCCGCGGCCACCCGCAGCCGGGCCGGGTCCAGCCGTTCCAGGTCGGCCAGCACCAGCGCCCGGCGCCGGGCGTGCGGCTCGCCCGAACTGAACCGGGCGACGGCAGACCGCAGCCAGGCCACCGTGCCCGGGGCGGCGCCGGGGGCGGCGGGCAGCGGGACCAGCGCCGGGTCGGCCAGGGCCGCCGTCACGTCGTCGTAGCGGGAGAAGGTCAGGGTCGCCGGGCCGGGGACCACCGTGGTTTCGCTCATGCCGTCATCGTGGTCCCGGGTCGTTTCGGCCCCGGCCGAACCGTGCCGGGGCGACCCTGGAGGCATGTCCCCGGCTCCGCCTCCCCCCGCGGCCCCGACGCTGCGACCGCCCACGACTCCGTCGGCGGGCCCGCCTTCGCACACGCTCCAGCCTCCGCACAGGCCCCCGCCTCCGTCCGAGCCCCCGTGCCCCGACCATGGAGGCATGACGCTCGCCGCCTTCGCCGCCCTGCTCGCCGACCCCACCCGCGCCGCCATCTGCACCGCGCTGCTCGACGGCCGCGCCTGGACCGCCGGCGAACTGGCCCGGCACGCACGCGTCGCACCGTCCACGGCCAGCGAGCACCTGTCCCGGCTGATCGCGGGCGGGCTGCTGGCCGAGGAGCGGCAGGGCCGGCACCGGTACGTCCGGCTGGCCACCCCCGCGGTGGCCACCCTGATCGAGGACCTCACCGTCTTCGCCGAGTCCCGGCCCGGCCCCGCGACCGCACCCCGCAACCTGGGCGAGGCCACCCGGCTGAGCGCCGAGGCCCGCGCCCGCACCTGCTACGACCACCTGGCCGGGCGCCTCGGCGTGGCCGTCTCGGACGCGCTGCTCGCCCGTGGCCTGGTCACCGAGGAGGACGGGATCGCCGTCACCGGGCTCGGCCGGGACTGGCTGGCCGCGCAGGGGATCGAGCTGCCGCCGCGCGCGGGCCAGCGGGGCGGGCGGCCGGTGGTGCGCAGCTGCCTGGACTGGACGGAGCGCCGCAACCACCTGGGCGGGGCGCTGGGCGCGGCGCTCTGCCGGGCCGCCCTGGACCGCGCCTGGGTGGAGCGGATCGGCTCCGGCCGGGCCCTGCGGGTCACCCCGGACGGCGACCGGGCGCTGCGCGGACTCCTCGGCGTGGAACTGCCCTGACGGCGGTCCCGCACCATCGACGCCGCTGAGCCCTCCGGCACCGCTCAGCCCGCCGACACCCCGCAGCCGGCCGCCGCCCCGCAGCCCTCCGGCACCGCTCAGCCCATCGACTTCGCCCCGTCCAGCGACTCACGGATGATGTCCGCGTGTCCGGCGTGCTGCGCGGTCTCGGCGATCAGGTGCAGCAGCACCCGCCGGGCCGACCAGGCCGTGCCCGGCGGGAACCAGGGCGCACGCGGCAGTTCGTGGGCGAGGTCGAGGTCGGGCAGACTCCCGACCAGTTCGTCCGTCCCGCGCGCCACCCGTTCGTACTCGGCGAGCAGCCCGGCCAGTGTGTCGCCCTCCACCATCCGGAACTGGGCCGCCCAGGCCTCCTGGTCGTCGGGCCCGTGCTCCCCGTCCCGGCCCCGTATCGCCTCCGCACCGCCGGTCATGAACCGCGCCCAGCGCGCCTCGGCCGCCGCCACGTGCTTGACCAGGCCGCCGAGGGTCAGCTCGCTGACCGTGGTGCGCTCGGCCGCCTGGGCGTCGGTGAGGTCCCGGGTGGTGCGCCGCAGCAGTCCGCGGTGCTTGTCCAACGTCTCGACGAGTTCCTCGCGCTCACCCACCGGCGGCCGTCCCCGTCGCGCGCCGCCCCGCCGCTCGCCGTTCCATCAGACGTCCGCCGTCTCCGGCTGCTCGCCGACCGTCCGCCCCAGGTCGATAAGCCCGAAGGCCGCGCCCTGCTGGTCGCCGACCGCCGCGAACCGGCCGAACGGGCTGTCCATCGGGCCGAAGTACACCTTGCCGCCGCGCGCCGTCAGACGTTCGATCGCGGCGTCGGTGTCGTCCACCGCGAAGTAGACGCTGATGTACGAGGGCGCCTGGGGCGGCAGGAAGTCGCCCTCCGCCGCCATCCGGCCCAGCACGACCCGCTCGCCGACCTGGAACATCCGGTAGTCGAACTCCCCGCCCGCCATCGTCTTCACGCCGTACGGGAAGACCGCGGGGAAGAAGGCGTCGGCCTGGGCCGGCTCGCGGGTCACCACCTCGGCCCAGCTGTAGGCGCCGGGCTCGCCCTGCTTCTCGAAGCCCTCGTGCCGCCCGGCCTGCCAGACGCCGAACGCCACGCCGGCCGGGTCCCTGGCGATCACCGACGTACCGAAGTCGCCGATCTGCATCGGCCCCATGACCACCTCGCCGCCGTTGGCCCGGATCCGGGCCGCGGTGGCGCCGGCGTCCGGCGAGGCCAGGTACAGGCACCAGGCGGACTTGGCCTCGGCCCCGGGCATCGGCGGCACGATCGCGGCGACCGCCTTGCCGTCCGAGTACGCCTGGGTGTAGTTGCCGTACTCCGACGAGCTCTCGCCGAAGGTCCAGCCCAGCACGTCGCCGTAGAAGGCCTTCGCGCCCTCCAGGTCGGTGAACATCGCGTCGGCCCAACAGGGTGTGCCCTCAGGTAGCGCAGCCATCTCTCTGCCTTCGTGTGTGGCGAAGTGCGCGCGCCGGGAGGGCGCACGCCGGCCCCCGGTTCGCCAGCCTAGCCACGACGCGACGCGCCCGCGCGGGATGACCCGCGCGGGCGCGCCCTCCTGTTTTCCCGGTTCCCCGGCCTCAGCCGCTCAGTGCTCCGGCACCGCCCCGCCCGGCGGCAGCCGCAGCGAGGCCGTGCCCAGCCCGGTCGGGCCGAGCGGCACTCCACCGGTCGGGACGGCGGCCGTGGGAGCGATCGGGGCCGCCGCCGTGGCCGCCCGGCGGGCCTGCGAGGCCTCCGCCAGGTCCCGCTCGGCGCCGAAGTGCCGCTCCAGGTCGGCCGTGCCGTACCGCAGACACCCTTCGTGCCAACCCAGTATTCCCGCGAGCCAGTTCTCCAACTCCACCACGTACCCGTCGAGCAGCTCCCGGGCCGCCGGCTCCAGCCCGAAGTCCTCGTACATGACCGGGAGTTCCTTCCGCGCGACGTGCTGGAACTGGTCCAGCCGCGAGCGCATCAGGTCGTCGACGATCCGGACCCCCGACTCGTAGTCGCAGTTGAAGAAGTTCTGCACCACCAGGACGGCGTTGTGCAGCTCGCCCTCGTACTCGACCTCCTTCTGGTACGAGAAGAGGTCGTTCATCATGCACGCGTAGTCCATCGCGGAGTTCTCCAGCGCGCGCATCGAGCCGTGGTCGTACACCTCCTGCGGCACGGTCTTCCCGTGGCCGAGGCGGGAGAGGCTCGTGGTGAGCTCGGAGCCGAAGGTGGAGCGGCGCATCTCCAGGTAGTCCACCGGGTCCGGGATCCGGTTCTGGATCTGGTTGCCCAGCTCCCAGATCCAGCTGTCCAGCATCGCCTCGACCGCCACCCGGAACCGGCCCCTGGCCTCGACGGTCATCGGACCGGCCGTCCGCTCCCAGAGGTCGGCGAGGCTGCGCTCCAGCGCGTTGACGGGCTCCGGCGCGGGGCTGCCGTCCACCGGCATGAACAGCGACAGCCGCGCGTTGGAGGCCTTGGCGCCGCCCAGGTCACGGGTGCGCCCGAAGGCCCGGGGGTAGTAGTCGTCGGCCCAGGTGCCCCAGGCCAACCAGGCCGAGGCGATGTCGAGTTGGTCCGCCGTGGCGTCCGGATGGATGCCGGCCGCGCAGAGCGGGAGGTCGTAGTCGCGCATCGACCCGGCGTCCCAGACACCGGATGCGGGGACGCCGGGCTCGGCCGCCAGCAGTCCCATCCGCCCGGCCCACTCGATCACCCGCTCCCTGGCGCCGTCCAGGTGCGGGCTCAGCCTGAGGTCGTACGGCAGCTCGAACCCGGGCAGCCGGGACGGGCCGACGGCCTGGTACGGCACGTACCCGAACGAGCGTGCCCGCCGCCCGGCCGGGCCAGCCGCGCTCTCGACCGCCGGTGGCGCGGGCGGCTCCGTGCCGATGGCCCCCTTGCGCAGGATGTCCAGCGCCGAGGTGCCGATGCCGCCGATCGCGTACTGGTCCCACCAGTTGCCGCCCCCGGACCCGCCCGGAAGCCCCGACAGTCCCGGCAGTCCCGGCAGTCCCGCCGGCGCACCGCCCGAGCCGGGCACCACCTCGCCACCCGAGCCGCCCTGCTTGCCCCGCCCGCCCGGCCTGCCCGAACCCGCCGCCGCCCCACCGCCGTTCATGTACCGGCTGGAGCGCAGGTGCCACTCGTGCCCGCCGGACTGCCAGTCCTGGAGGCCCTTGACGTACGCCGTCACCCGGGCGCGGCCCGCCGGGTCGAGCCCGGTCTCCGCGAACAGCACCGGCAGTTCGGTGAACACGGTGTTCTCGAACTGCTGGAGCCGTGAGGTGAGCAGGTCGTTGACCGCCTCGGCGGCTTCCTGGGTGGAGCATTCGAGGAATCGTTCCAGCACCAGGATGCCGTTGCTCAGCTCGCCCTCGTCCTCCACCTCCCGCTGGTACGAGAAGATGTCGTTGCGCAGGTGCACCCCGTCGGAGAAGGCGTCCATCAGCACCCGCAGCGCCCGCGAACCCGACACCTCCTTCGGCACCTCGGCCTCGGCCGCGTACTCGACCAGTTGCGCGGACCAGGGCGCGCCACCGACCTTGCGGCGCATCTCGATGTACTCGACCGGGTTGGCCACCCGGCCCTCGTTGATGTTCGCGAGCTCCCACAGCGACTCGTTGAGCAGGTTCCTGGTGCTCTCGGCGAACCGGATCCGCCAGTCCTCGCCCATCACCGGCACGGTGCGCCGCCACAGGTCGGCCAGCCCGGCCTCGACCGGGTTCTCCGGCTCGGGCAGCTCGGCGGCCGGGTCGGCCGGCATGAACAGCGGCAGCCGGTCGAGGTGGGCCTTGCCCGCCCCGCGGTCGTTGGTGCGCTTGTACATGTCGAGGAAGTGGTCGTCGAAGAAGAAGACCCACACGTACCAGTCGGTGACCAGCGACAGCGCCTCGGCGGAGGCGTCGGGGTGGGTGTACGCGCAGAGCAGCCCGTAGTCGTGGGCCTCCAGGTCGGCCTGATCCCAGATTCCAGAGCCCTCCAGCATCCCCATCTCCCGGGCCCAGCCGGTGGAATGGGACCGTGCCTCGTCCAGATGGGGGTTGAGGCGTGCCGGGTGCGGCACGTAGAAGGACGGCAGTTCGAACGGCTGGGTCACGGCGGTCTGGCCTTTCTGGACGCGTCGATGTGGACCAAGAATGACCTGCCGTCAGCTCGACGCACCGATACAACAGAATTAGTCATATGAAATGACCCATTGCCCCCACTCAAAACCGCCCGCCCGGCCGAGCGCCCTCCCTCCTCCTGCACACCCCCAACGCCCGCCCCCGCACACCGATCCCGCGGTGACGGCCCGGGCCCCGAGGGCAGGGGAGGAGGCGGAGGGCGTCCTGCGGACGAGGAGGAAGGGGGGCGGGCACGGGCGGGCAAGGGCTCGGGCAAAAAATATTCCGCGCTACCCCGTTCGCCACCCCCGACAACCGCTCCGCCAACGAACAATGCAGCTCTGACAAGGCCTTGAACAGACAAGACTTCCCCGGCTACGGGCGTGTTGACCGCCTACGCCAACGTCGCGTCCACCAGACTGGGCGCCGACCCGACGTCAACTCCGAGGAGCGCAAGCCCATGAACGTCACCGTTCGGCTCGCACAGCAGCCCGAGGCCGACGAACTGCTCGGACGGAGTGCGCTCGCCGCGCTCGTCGGCATGCTGCTGGACCAGCAGGTCCCGATGGAGTGGGCGTTCACCGGCCCGCTGACCATCGCCCAGCGCCTCGGCCACGACGACCTGGACGCCCACGAGATCGCCACCTACAACCCGGAGGAGTTCGTCGCCCTCCTCTCAGCGAAACCCGCGGTGCACCGCTATCCGGCCGCGATGGCCAAACGGGTGCAGCAGCTCTGCCAGTTCCTCGTCGCGCAGTACGACGGCGAGGCCGCCGCGCTGTGGAAGAACGTCCGCACCGGCAAGGAGCTGCTCAGCCGGCTCAACGCCCTGCCCGGCTTCGGCAAGCAGAAGTCTCAGATCTTCCTGGCCCTGCTCGGCAAGCAGTACGGGGTGCGGCCCGAGGGCTGGCAGGAGGCGGCCGGAGTGTACGGCGAGGAGGGCGCGCACCGCTCGGTCGCCGACATCACCGGTCCCGAATCCCTCACCCTGGTACGGGAGTTCAAGCAGGAGGTGAAGCGCGCCGCGAAGGAGGCCAAGGCCGCGGCCAAGCCGCGCACCACCACCCGTACGACCACTGCCCAGGCCCCCGCACACTCTCCCGCCCACACCCCCGCCCACGCCCACGCCCCGACCGGTGCGCGCTGAGACCGGTCGCCCCCGCCGGTCCCGCCGGAGAAGTCCACCGCCGTACGGTCCACCGTCCCGGCACGCGAAGCGGGCCCCGGCCGCACCGCGCGACCGGGGCCCGCGAACGGGAGCGTTCCGTCAGGCCAGGACGGGCTCCCGCTCCTCCGCGGTGGAGCCGGCGACCGGCCCGACCGCCTTGCGCCGCTTCGGCAGCGCGAACATCAGCAGGAAGACGGCGAACAGCACCCCGGCGACCCACCACATGGCGTGCACGAAGGCCCCGCTGAACGCCGCCCCGGCCGCCTCCGGCGCGACCACGTCGTCCATCGCCCCGAAGAAGGCGACCGACACCAGGCCGAGCCCGAGCGCGTTGCCCACCTGCTGCACGGTGTTGATCAGCCCGGACGCCGAACCGGCGTGCTCGCGCGGCACCTCCGCCAGCACCGCGTCGGTGATCGGCGCGACGATCAGGCCCATCCCGAGGCCCATCACCACCAGCGGCAGCACCATCTGCCAGGCCGTGATGGCCGTCCCGTACCGGTCCGCCTCCCAGAGGTAGACGAGCACGCCCACCGCCATCACCAGCGCACCGGTCTGGAGCACCTTCCGCCCGAAGCGCGGCACCAGCTTCTGCACCGAGAGCCCGGCCGCCACGGAGACCGCGATCGAGAACGGGATGCCGGTCGCACCGGCCTTGAGCGCGCTCCAGCCCAGGCCCATCTGCAGGTAAAGGGTCCAGACCAGGAAGTAGATGCCGATCGCCACGCCGAAGGCCAGCTGCACGCAGATCCCGGCCGCGAAGGACTTCACCCGGAACAGCGCCAGCTCCACCAGCGGCGAGCCGTCCCGCCGCGTCTTGACCTTCTCGTACGCCACGAACAGCGCGAACACCGGCAGGCTCCCGGCCATCGACAGGTGGCCCCACAGCGGCCAGCCGGCCTCCCGGCCGTGCGTCAGCGGGTAGATCAGCATCAGCAGGCCGAGGCTGGCCAGCGCCACGCCCACCAGGTCCAGCTTCAGCGCCTGGTCTGCCTTCGACTCGTCGATGAAGCGGCGGCCCAGCAGCAGACCGGCGATGCCGACCGGCAGGTTGATCAGGAAGATCGGCCGCCAGGCCAGGCCGAACAGGTCCCACTCGGTGAGCAGCGCGCCGATCAGCGGACCGGAGACGGCGCCGAGCCCGACCACCGCGCCGAACAGGCCGAACACCTTGCCGCGCTCCTCCGCCGGGAAGGTCGCGTGGATGATCGACAGCACCTGCGGCACCATCAGCGCCGCCGTCCCGCCCTGGAGCAGCCGGGTCGCGATCAGCATCTCCGGGCCGGTGGCCAGCCCGCACAGCGCCGAGGCCACCGTGAAGCCGCCTATCCCGATCAGGAACAGCCGCTTGCGGCCGTGGATGTCGCCCAGCCGGCCGCCGGTGATCAGGCCGATCGCGAAGGCCAGCGCGTAGCCGCCGGTGACCCACTGGACGGCGCTGAAGGAGGCGCCGGTGTCCTCCCGGATGCTCGGGATGGCGATGTTGACGATGGTGACGTCCACCAAGTCCATGAAGGAGGCGACCATCACGATCGTCAGCGCGATCCACCTCCGCCGGTCCGCTTGCGCGGTGCCCATTGCGTTCTCCTCTTCCTTCTCCACGTCCACGACGCTCTTCTCCACGTCCGGGACAGTACGGGGCATGTAGGTCAGAACCTGTCCCAGTCGTTCCGGCATGCTGGGTGGTATGACCGACACCCCGGCCCGGCTGCTGAGCCTCCTCTCCCTGCTCCAGACCCCGCGCGAGTGGCCCGGCAGCGAGCTCGCCGAGCGGCTCGGCGTCAGCCCCCGCACCATCCGGCGCGACATCGACCGGCTGCGCGAGCTCGGCTACCCGGTGCGGGCCAGCATGGGCGCGGTCGGCGGCTACCGGCTGGTCGCGGGCACCGCGATGCCCCCGCTGCTGCTGGACGACGAGGAGGCGGTGGCCATCGCGGTCGGGCTGCGCGCGGCGGCCGGGCACGCCGTGGTCGGCATCGAGGAGGCCTCGGTACGGGCGCTCGGCAAGCTTCTCCAGGTGCTGCCTGGCCGGCTGCGGCAGCGGGTCGGGACGCTCAACTCCGCGACCGTGCCCCTGCTCACCGGGGACGGCCCGACCGTCGACCCGGAGGACCTCACGGTGCTCGCCAGCGCCGTCACCGCCAGGGAACGGCTGCGCTTCGGCTACCGGGCGTACGACGGCGCCGAGACCAGGCGGCAGGTCGAGCCCGAACGGCTGGTCTCGGTCGGCCGCCGCTGGTACCTGGTCGGCTACGACCTGGACCGCGCGGACTGGCGGCTCTTCCGGGTCGACCGGCTGATCGCCCCGGCCACCACGGGTGTCCGCTTCACCCCGCGCCAGCTCCCCGCCGAGGACGCCGCCGCGTACGTGGCGGGCAAGCTGCGCCGCCCGTCACCGAGCGGCACCGTGGTCGCCACCGTGCACGCCCCGGCCGAGCGGGTCCGCCACGGCCTCAGGCACGGCGACTGCGAGGTCGAGCCGATCGACGGGCACAGCTGCCGGCTCCGCTCCCGCTCCGACTCCCTGGAGTGGACGGCGATGCGGCTGCTGTCGCTGGACTGCGCCTTCGAGGTGCACGAGCCGCCGGCGCTGCGCGAGCACCTGCGCGGACTCGCCGCCCGGGCCCGCCACGCGGCGGGCCCGGAGGATTAGACCGCAGGTCAGGCCCCGGCCGGACGATCGGTCGTCGGCACGGCCCGCTCAGACCCCGTACTCGGCGGTCAGCAGCGCCCGGCCCAGGGTGTGGAAGGTCAGGTTGAAGCCCACCTGGGCCGGCGGGATGTCGGCGGCGATGCCGAGCTTCTCCACGTCCAGCGCGTGCACCGCGAAGACGTAGCGGTGCGGGGCGCCGGGCGGCGGGGCGGCGCCGTCGTACCGGTTGCCGGGGAAGTCGTTGCGGCCGTGGAAGGAGGCCCCGCCCGGCAGGCTCCCGTCCGAGGAGCCGGCGCCGCGCGGCAGCCCGGTGGTGTCGGCGGGCAGGTCGAGCGCGAGCCAGTGCCACCAGCCGGAGCCGGTCGGCGCGTCCGGGTCGTAGCAGGTGACCGCGATGCTCCGGGTGCCCTCGGGCAGGCCGGACCAGGCCAGCTGCGGCGAGAGGTTGCCGCCGGCGTGGACGAACTCCTCTCCCAGCGTGCCGCCTTCGGTGATGTCCTGGCTGCTCAGCTCGAAGGACGGCACCTGCGGCAGGAACTCGTACGGCAGCGGCGGGCGCTTGCTCATGGGCTGGTCACCTCTCACGGTCGGAATGACACGGGTCACTGTAATCGGGTGCGCATCCGCTCCCACCGCCGGACGACAAGCCCTACAGTCGGGGCATGGCCGCCAAATTCGCCCAGTTGTTCGCCGACTCCCGCCGCGCGCTGTTCACCATGCTCGGCGTCCAGGCCGTCATCTGGTCGGTCCAGGTCGTCAACTGGCTGGGCGACTACGGGCTGTCGCGGGAGTTCGGGCTGCGCTCCGGGCAGCTCGGCGATCTGCCCGAGATGTTCACCATGCCCTTCCTGCACTTCAGTTGGAGCCACATCGAGGCCAACTCCTGGCCGCTGTTCGTACTCGGCTTCCTGTCGGCCTACCGGGGCATGCGGAAGTTCCTGCTGGCCAGCCTGGTGATCGTGGTGTCCGGCGGGCTGACGGTCTGGCTGCTGGAGGGCCCGAACACCGTGACGGCCGGCGCCAGCGGCATGGTCTACGGCTACCTCGGCTACGTGGTGCTGCGCGGGGTGCTGGACCGCAACGTGCTGGACGCGGTGGTCGGCATCGTCATCGCGGCGGTCTACTCGACCATCCTGGTCGGGGTGCTGCCGCTCGCCCAGGGCGTCAGCTGGCTGGGCCACCTCGGCGGGCTGATCGGCGGACTGGCCGCCGCCGTCCTGCTCCGCAACCGGCCCGCCGATCAGCAGGCCGGGACGCGGGCCCCGCAGCCCGCGCCCCAGGGCGCGGGTGCCCCGAGCAGCCCCGGATCCGCCCTGCTCAAGCAGCTGGACGACCTCGGCCTGTGAGACGTGCCGGCCGGCGGCGTCACGGGCCCGCAGGACCGCCCGGAGCATCAGGTATAGACCAATCCAACCCCTGCGGATAGCGTGGACGGCTCACCCTCCCCCAGCTCCGGAGCCGCACCGTGGAGTCGTCCGTCCTCGCCTTCGCCACCGATCTGCTCGACGAGGGCACCGACACCTTCTTCGGCAACCTCACCGACCGCGCCGGGGTCGGTGGCGTCACCCTCGCCTCGGTCTACCACGAGGCCCGCGACGTCTTCCCGCACAACCCCCGCCGGGTGATCCGCTACCTGGAGCCCGGCGCCGCGTACTTCCGCCCCGATCCGGCCGCCTGGCAGGGCCGCCGGCTGGCCCCCGTGCCGTCCACCGCGATCGGTGACCGCGACCCCTTCGCCGAGGCCGCCGAGGAGGCCGGCCGCCGCGGGCTGAAGCTGCACGCCTGGACGGTCTTCTGCCACAACGACCGGCTCGGCTTCGCCCACCCCGACTGCGCCCCGGCCAACGCCTTCGGCGACCGCCACCTCACCGAACTCTGCCCGGCGAACCCGGAGGTCAGGGAGTACGCGCTGACCCTGGTCGCCGAACTGGCCAGGTACGGCGTGGACGCGATCCGCGCCGAGTCCCTGCACTTCCACGGCCTGCGCCACGGCTACCACCACGAGCGCTACTTCGAGGAACTCGGCCCGACCGCCGAGGCCCTGCTCGGCGTCTGCTTCTGCCCGCACTGCCGCGCCGCCGCCACCGGGGCCGGCGTCCCGGCCGACCTGGTCGCCGAAGCCGTACGGACCGAACTGCGCCGCCGGCTGGCCGACGAGTCCGCCGCCGCCGGGCCCGCCGACCTGAGCGCCCTCGCCGACGGCGCCTTCGCCGCCTACGTGGACGCCTCCGCCGCCACCGTCACCTCGCTGGCCGCCGATCTCTCCGAGCAGGCCCGCCGCCACGGCATGCGGCTGAGCTTCATGGACGGCGGCGGACCCGGCACGGGCTGGCTCTCCGGCATCGACCTGCCGGCCCTCGCCAAGGCCGTCGACGGGATCGAGACCCTCGGCTACGCGAGGACCCCGGAGGCGGTCCGGGAGAAGATCGCCGCCTTCGCCCTGCACGGCGTCCGCCCGCAGGACATGGCGGTGATCCTGCGCCCGATGTCCTCCGACTGCGACGGCCCGGAGAACCTCACCGCCAAGATCGCCACCCTGCGCGAACTCGGCGTCCCCGAGGTCGAGTTCTACCACTACGGCCTGATGCGGCTGTCCTCCCTGGACCGGATCGGCGCCGCGCTCTCCGGCTGACCGGTCACCGCCGCCGCTTGGACGTCCCGAACAGGCTGCGCGAGATCTCCTGCCCGAGCTGGCGCCCGGCCGAGCGCGCGAAGGACTTCACGGTCGGGTTGCTCAGCAGCGACCCGAGCAGCCCACCCGCGCCGGCCTGCTCCCTCGCCTGCTCCTTCGCCCGCTCCCGCGGCGCGGGCGACTCCGACGGCTTCGACGGCTCGGCCCCGGCCGGCGCCGCCTCCGGCCTGGGCGCGCGCGCCGCCAGCTTCTCGTACGCCGACTCCCGGTCGATCGCGTCCCGGTAGCGCGCGGTCAGCGGTGAGGCCTCCACCATCGCCCGCAGCGCGTTCGCCTCGATCGGCCCCATCAGCGACTGCGGCGCCCTCAGCCTGGTCGCCGCGACCGGTGTCGGCGCGCCCTTCTCGGAGAGGACGGTGACCACGGCCTCGCCGGTGCCCAGCGAGGTCAGCACCGCACCGAGGTCGTACGAGGAGCGCGGGAAGGTCGAGACGGTGGCCTTGAGCGCCTTGGCGTCGTCCGGGGTGAAGGCGCGCAGCGCGTGCTGCACCCGGTTGCCCAACTGCGCCAGCACGTCGGACGGGACGTCCCGCGGCGTCTGGGTCACGAAGAAGATGCCGACCCCCTTGGACCGGATCAGCCGCACGGTCTGGGTGATCGCCTCCAGGAAGGCCTTGGAGGCGCCCTTGAACAGCAGGTGCGCCTCGTCGAAGAAGAACACCAGCTTGGGCTTGTCGAGGTCGCCCACCTCGGGCAGCTCCTGGTAGAGGTCGGCGAGCAGCCACATCAGGAAGGTGGAGAACAGCCGCGGCCGGTCCTGCACGGCGGGCAGTTCCAGCACCGAGACCACCCCCCTGCCGTCCTGGGTGCTCCGCAGCAGCTCGGCGGTGTCGAACTCGGGCTCGCCGAAGAACGCCCCGGCGCCCTCGTTCTCCAGCACGGTGAGCGCCCGCAGGATCACCCCTGCGGTGGCCGCCGAGAGCCCGCCGATGGTCCGCAGTTCCTCCCTGCCCTCGGGTGAGGCGAGGAAGGCGATCACCGCGGTGAGGTCCTTGAGGTCGTAGAGCTCCAGGCCCTTGCCGTCGGCGTAGTGGAACACCAGGCTGAGCGAGGACTCCTGGGTCTCGTTCAGGTCGAGCACCTTGGACAGCAGCAGCGGCCCGAAGCTGGTGACGGTGGCCCTGACCGGGATGCCCTCACCCTGCCCGCCGAGCGAGTAGAACTCGGCCGGGCAGGCCCGCGGCGCCCACTGCTGCCCCACCTCGGCGGCCCGGGCGCCGGTCCGCTCGCTCGGCGTCCCCGGCGCGGCGACGCCGGAGACGTCCCCCTTGACGTCGGCCAGGAACACCGGCACGCCCTCTCCGGAGAGCTGTTCGGCGATCAGCTGGAGGGTCTTGGTCTTGCCGGTGCCGGTGGCCCCGGCGACCAGCCCGTGCCGGTTGAGCACGCCCAGCGGGATGCGCACCTGGGCGTCCGGGTACGCGGTTCCGTCCAGCAGCACCGCTCCGAGGTCGAGGGCGGGACCGGTGAAGGCGTACCCGTCGGCGATCTCCCGGACGGCCGGCGGGGTGAGGTCGGAGGACATCGGTGCACACTCCTGAGCGGATCGGAACGCTTCGGAACGCTTCGGCATCGGCACCGGAACCCGTCGGCCCCGGGGCGATGTTCGCGACATTTCCCATCAAACAGCCGCATTCGTCCACGCGCAGTTCACACCGGCACGCGTGGCGGCGCCGCGGCTGCTGCGCCATCCGCCGCCCAAACGGTAGGCTTTCCGTGTGATCTTCAAGCGCATCGGCAATGGGCGGCCGTACCCGGATCACGGCCGGACGAGCACCCGCCAGTGGGCTGACGTCGCCCCGCGCCCGGTGCGGCTCGACCAGCTGGTGACCACCAAGGGTCAACTCGACCTCGAAACCCTCCTGGCCGAGGACTCGACCTTCTACGGGGACCTCTTCGCCCACGTGGTGAAGTGGCACGGCGACCTCTACCTGGAGGACGGCCTGCACCGGGCCGTCCGGGCCGCGCTGCAGCAGCGCCAGGTGCTGCACGCCCGCGTCCTCGAAATGGAATGACGGCCCCGGCCGCCGGGACCTTCGGACCCGCCACAGGCTCTCAGGACCGCCCCCTCGCCACCCGGCGGAGGGCGGTCCGCGCGTACCCGGGTACCCCCTTTCGGGTACCGGGGTACGCCAGATGATGATCGTTTAGTACCTTCGAGGCCGTACGGCACTACGCTGCTGACTACGGCCGCGACCAGGGGATTCCGCCCGCACCGGGGGAAGCACCCACCCGGCCGATCCGTCATCCCGACCCCGCCCCGGCACGAGGGGGAGACAGACCGTGAGCATGTTGACTCCCCAAGGGCTCAAGGGGAAGCAGTACCGCGTCACCGGCAACACCTACCCGCGGCTGGGCCGGCCCCCCAAGAAGAGCCGCAAGGTGATCGCCGCGCTCGTCGGCCTGCTCGTCCTGGCCCTGATCTCGCTCGGCGGCCTCCAGCTGTACGACATCTTCACCGGCAAGGGCAAGAACGCCTCGGCCCAGGCCTGCGCGACCCCGTCCGGCAAGCCGCTGGCCGCCCCGACGCCGGGCGCCACCGACGCCGCCGGCGCGCCCGCCGCCGCGCAGGGCGACCCGCACGCGGTCCCGCAGCCCTCCGCGGTCACCGTCAACGTCTACAACGCCACCACCAAGGGCGGCCTGGCCGGCCGGACGGCCGAGGAGTTCAAGAAGCGCGGCTTCGTCATCGGCAAGGTCGGCAACGCCCCGGCCGAGCTGGACAAGAAGGTGCCCGGCACCGCCCAGGTGATCGCCGGCCCGGCCGGTGCCGGCGCCGGCACCCTGGTCGGCTCGCAGATCGCCGGGGCCGCCGTCACCGCCGACGCCCGCACCGACGGCAGCGTGGACTTCGTGATCGGCGACAGCTACAACACGCTGCTGGACGAGACCCAGGCGGCCGCCGCCCTCGCGCTGGCCACCAAGCCCTCCCCCACCCCGACCGCCACCGGCAGCTGCTGAGGCGTCAAGGACCGCGAAGAGCCCCCCGGCAGACGCAGTGCCGGGGGGCTCTCGGTGTTCGGTGGTCCGGTGCCGCTCCGGTGGCCCGGTGCTGCTCCGGTACTGCTTCGGTGGTCCGGTGGTCCAGTCCGGGGGAGGCTCAGCCGGCCGTGCCGTAGAGCCGGTCGCCCGCGTCGCCGAGGCCGGGAACGATGTAGCCGTTCTCGTTGAGCCGCTCGTCCAGGGCGGCGGTGACCACGGTGACCGGCAGGTCCGCCAGCTCCCGCTGCACCACCTCGACGCCCTCGGGGGCGGCCAGCAGCACGACGGCGGTGACGTCGGTGGCACCGCGCTCGATCAGCGTCCTGATCGCGGCGACCAGGGTGCCGCCGGTGGCCAGCATCGGGTCGAGCACGTAGACCTGGCGGCCGGAGAGGTCATCCGGCATCCGGGTGGCGTAGGTGGAGGCCTCCAGGGTCTCCTCGTTGCGGACCATGCCGAGGAAGCCCACCTCGGCGGTCGGCAGCAGGCGGGTCATCCCGTCCAGCATGCCGAGACCGGCCCGCAGGATCGGCACGACCAGCGGACGCGGGTAGCTGAGCCGGGTACCCAGCGTGACCGCCACCGGGGTGGTGATCTCCACCTCGTCGGTGCGGACGTCCCGGGTGGCCTCGTAGGCGAGGAGGGTCACCAGCTCGTCGGTCAGGCGACGGAAGGTCGGCGAGTCGGTGCGCTCGTCGCGCAGGGTGGAGAGCTTGTGGGCGACCAGGGGGTGGTCGACGACGTGGAGACGCATGTATCGAGGTTAGCCCGCTCCTGGACGGGTGTACGACCCGCCGTGCCCCACCCGGGTGCCGGACCGGGTGACGCGTTCGTGACACGCCGTGACCCACCGCGCCTGTCCGGACGGAAGCACCTCCTGTGGTATCAACCGGGCCGTTCTGGGAATGTCACGTCTTATGACGAGCAACCCGAAGGCCGGGGACGGCTCGGTGGACGAGCCCGTCGGCGGGGAGGGCCGGAGCCCGGGCCCGCCGCACGACCTCCCGGAGACCGAGGCGGAGCGCCGCAAACGGCGGGCCGTCTTCCTGCGCGAGCTCACCGAGGCCCGCGAGCTGCGGGAGCGGGTCCAGCCCCGGCGGACCAAGGAGCGGCGGATGCGCGAGGCGATGCGGATGCGAACCTTCCGGACCTGACCCGGACCCGACCCGACCCGGCCCGGCCCCGCACCGCCCTGACACGCTCCCGGCACGAACCGTGCGCACCCGGCGGACGCACCGAAAAGCGACCCGCGGCGGCCCTGCGGGCGTTCGGAGCAAATTTCGACCGGCCTCCCACCGTCCCGGCCCGACTTCGCCGTCCGCCACCCGGTCCTTCCGACACGACCTGCAAAGACGCGCTGCCGAACACCCCCCGCGAGGGCGGGCTTTCTGTCACGATTCCGAGGGGACGGTCCGAACAAGCGGACCGTCTCCGGCGCGGGGGCGGCCGGATTTTCGCGTCGCCCGGGCGTGCCGACAGCCGATACCGATGATCTTGGGAGTGTCCCTGGTGGCGTACTTCGCTGCAGTGCTTGCTCGCTCCGAGGACGGGTGGGATGTGAGCGAGACGGAGCTCGACGACGTCGAGACCCTGGCCGATCTGACCGACCTGGCCCGCGACTCGGCCCAGGACGACGACAGCGTCCTGATCTTCATCGAACAGGAGGACGCCTGGTTCGCCATCGTCCGCGTGGACGGCGAGGAGGACCCTCGGATCTTCGTGTCGGACGGCGCCGCGGCCGCCCGCAGCTCCTACGGCTCCGTCCTCACCGACGAACTGGTCGACCAGGCCGGCGAGAGCGAGTTCGGCGACCTGGAGCACCTGCTGGACGAGGCCGAGGAGGCCGAGGAGCAGGACGAGGAGGACGCCGACGCCCGCGGCGGCGTCCCGGTCGGCCCGCTGGGCGACGCCCACCTGCTCACCGAGTTCGGCCTGGCCTCCGACGAACTGCTCGCCCTCAGCGGCGAGGGCGCGGTCCCGGGCGACGCCCTGGAGGAGATCGCCGAGGCCCTGGGCTGTGGCGAGGTCCTGGAGGCCGTCCGGTAGCGGGGCCGGTCAGGCCGGTGTCCGCCACCGGATGCCCGACACTGGATGCCATGCAGCCCGCATCCGCCCCGTTGACCGTCCCGCACGTCCCTCCGCTGCCCGCACCCGTCCGCCCCGACCCGGTCCGTGACCGCTGGGCGGCGCCGATGCGCCTCGCCATGGCCGAGGCCGCGCTGGCGCCGGCCACCGGGGACGTACCGGTCGGGGCGCTCGTCCTGGGCCCGGACGGCGAGGTGATCGGACGCGGCCACAACGAGCGCGAGGCCGTCGGCGACCCGACCGGGCACGCCGAGGTGGTCGCGATCCGGCAGGCGGCGGCGAAGGTCGGAGAGTGGCGGCTGAGCGGCTGCACGCTGGTCGTCACGCTGGAGCCGTGCACGATGTGCGCCGGCGCCATCGTGCTGTCCAGGATCGACCGGGTGGTCTACGGCGCCCTCGACGAGAAGGCCGGCGCGGCCGGTTCGCTCTTCGACGTGATGCGCGACCGCCGGCTCAACCACCGCCCCGAGGTGGTCTGGGGCGTCCTCGCCGACGAGTGCGGCGAGCAGCTGCGCGCCTTCTTCGACACCCACCGCTGAGGGCCCGCCGGCCGCCGTACCGATACGGATTTCGTGACTGCGCCGACCCTCCGGTAGAGTTCCTCTCGGTAGCGTGTCCGAGCGGCCAAAGGAGCACGCCTCGAAAGCGTGTGTGGGGGCAACTCCACCGTGGGTTCGAATCCCACCGCTACCGCTCGAAAGCCCGAGGGCCCGTCCGATCCGGACGGGCCCTCGGCGTTTGTCCCCTCCGCCGCGCCGACGGCACAGCACGGGCGCGGGCACGAAAAACGGCTCCGTACCCCGGGCCGATGACCACCGGTGCCCGGTCCGTACGGAGCCTGGAGGGGGGAGCGGCTCGGGGGGACTGACCGCTCCCCCGGCGGAGTCCCACAACCGGAGCCGCGTCGGGGGGAAGTCGCGGCGACCGGTCCCACAGCGGGGAGCTCCGGATCCATGTACCGGAGATTCCTGCCAGATCCTCGGTACGTCATCCATCCTGCCGCCCGGACCGCGACCGGGCACCCGGAGAAAGGCCCCACTCGCGGGGACCTTCGTCCCGGCGGCCGAACGCGTCGCACACTTGATAGCCCGTCCGGGTGGATAAGCTGCCTTGCAGGCCGTTCGGGGACCGGATGACGGCGGCCGACGGCTTCGAGGAAGGTCACCTGATGGCGCAGGCGAAGAAGATCGGCATCGCCCTCCTGCTCGTCTTCGTGCTCTACTCGATCATCAGCTCGCCCTCCCGCTCCGCCGAGCTGGTCCAGCTCGGGTTCGAGGGCATCTCCAACGCGGCCAAGGCGGTCGGCACCTTCATGACCGGGCTGATCAAGTAGCGGTCGGCCGGCGACCGGTCCCGGGCCACCGGCTACGGTGAGCGGGACCCTCAGTCCCCGTCCGCGAGGAGCGGCAATCGTGATCCGGCACCTGGTCCTGTTCAAGCTCAACGAAGGCGTCAGCAAGGACGAAGAGCGCGTGCTCGCCGGCGCCAAGGCCTTCGGCGCGCTCGGCGCGGTGATCCCCGAGCTGCGCCAGTGGGAGTGCGGCTGGAACACCACCGAGCGGGACATCGCGTACGACTACGCGATCAACAGCCTGGTCGAGGACGGCGAGGCCCTCCAGGCCTACCTGACCCACCCGGACCACCAGGCCGCGGCCGGCCTCTGGCGCGAGTTCGCCACCTGGGTGATCGCCGACATCGAGGTCTGAGCACCCGTCCGGCCCACCCGCCCCACCCCGTCCGGCCCCTTTCCGACCCGGTCCGACCCCTTTCCGTCCGGAGCCCGTACCCGGGCCGTACCCCGGACGGACCGCTGCGCCCCGCCCGGTATCCGGGCGGGGCGTTCTGCTCCGTCCGGGAACGATCCGGGCCCCACCCCGCCGGCCGGCCGGGGAAAGGTTGAACGCCCCACCAACACACCTCCGTCGGGTGCTTGCCCGACCTGTGCCCACCTTGTGATGCTATGACCGGTTTTGCCGGACATGGCGAGGTAGTGCGCCAGCCCCGACACCCGATCCGCAGGGCCCGCCGTTTGACGACTTTGGGAGGGGTGAGGTGTCCGTGGACGAAGTGCTGGCTGCGATCACCAGCCCGGCCGGCGAGCTCCGCCCGGACCGGCTGCGCGGCCCCGGCGGCCGGCCGGCCGTGGACGTCCGGACGCTGACCCGGGTGCTGTTCGAACGGCTCGCCGAGCTGCCCCCTGACGCCCCCGAGCGGGAGCGGGTCCGGGCCGCCCTGATCGAGGTGAACATCCCGCTGGTCCGCTACGCGGCCACCCGCTTCCGCAGCCGCAGCGAGCCCATGGAGGACGTCGTCCAGGTCGGCACGATCGGCCTGATCAACGCGATCGACCGGTTCGACCCCGACCGCGGCGTCCAGTTCCCCACCTACGCGCTGCCGACCATCCTGGGCGAGATCAAGCGCTACTTCCGGGACAACGTCCGCACCATGCACGTCCCGCGCCGGCTCCAGGAGCTGTGGGTCCAGGTCAGCGGCGCGATGGAGGAGCTGACGGTGCTGCACGGGAGGGCTCCCAAGGTGCCCGAGATCGCCGCCAGCCTGCGGATCCCCGAGGAGGACGTGCGGGCCTGCCTGGACGCCGGACGGGCCTACAACGCGGCGTCCCTGGAGGCCGCGCAGGAGCACGAGGGCGGGCTCGCCCTGCTCGACCGGCTCGGCTACGAGGACTCGGCGCTGGCCGAGGTCGAACACCGCGACATGGTCCGCCACCTGCTGGTCCAACTCCCCGAGCGGGAGCGCCGGATCGTGATGCTGCGGTTCTTCGCCAACCTGACCCAGTCCCAGATCAGCACCGAACTGGGGATGTCCCAGATGCACGTCTCCCGGCTGCTCTCGCGGATCCTGACCAGGCTTCGGACCGGCAACTCCTGGGAAGAGTGAGATTGCAGCGAGTTACCCGTGCGTGACATCTTGCGACGTTCGGGTTTGCCGTGGACCGTGTTCCGGTATGCAGGGGGAAGGCCCTCGCCGGGAACCTCCGCGCGAAGGCCCCCGTTCAACTGTCAGTCACGAGGGGGTGGGTGCATGTCCGGAGAGCTGGGCACTGCGGAGATCCACGCTGGTCAGGCCAACGGCACGGCCGTCGCCGAGGACCTCGTCCCGCGGCAGCGGGCCGAACCGGTCGCGCCGCCCGGCCCCGTCGCGGGATCCGAGACGCCGCCCGGCGCCGGGATCGACACCCGGACGCTCTCCCGCTCGCTGTTCCTGCGGCTGGCCGCGCTGGACCCCGGCAGCACGGAGCACACCTACGTCCGCGACACCCTGATCGAGCTCAACCTGCCGCTGGTCCGGTACGCCTCGGCGCGCTTCCGCAGCCGCAACGAGCCGATGGAGGACATCGTCCAGGTCGGCACGATCGGCCTGATCAAGGCGATCGACCGGTTCGACCCGGAGCGCGGGGTCGAGTTCCCCACCTTCGCGATGCCCACCGTGGTCGGCGAGATCAAGCGCTTCTTCCGGGACACCAGCTGGTCGGTCCGGGTGCCCCGCCGGCTCCAGGAGCTGCGGCTGGCGCTCACCAAGGCCGGCGACGAGCTCTCCCAGCGGCTGGACCGCTCCCCCACCGTCGCCGAGCTGGCGGTCTGCCTGGGGGTCAGCGAGGAGGACGTGGTCGAGGGTCTCGCGGTCGGCAACGCGTACACCGCCAGCTCGCTCGACTCCGGCACCGGCGAGGAGGACAGCGACGGGCCGCTGGCCGACCGGCTCGGCTACGAGGACCTCGCGCTGGAGGGCGTCGAGTACCGGGAGTCGCTCAAGCCGCTGCTGGCCAAGCTGCCGCCGCGGGAGCGCCGGATCATCATGCTGCGGTTCTTCGGCAACCTCACCCAGTCGCAGATCGGCGAGGAGATCGGGATCTCCCAGATGCACGTCTCCCGGCTGCTCACCCGGACGCTGACCCAGCTGCGCGAAGGGCTGATCAACGAGGGCTGATCAGCGCGGGCTGAGCCCGTCGGCCCGGGCCGGGCCGGCCACGTGCTCGGCCACCTGCTCGACCCCGGCCCCGGCCCCGGGCTCGTCCAGCAGGTTGGCGCGCAGCCCGGCCAGCACCTCGTCGTCCAGCCCCAGCCCCTCCCGCCAGAACGCCTCGAAGCCGCCCCAGCCCGTCTCGACCTCCGCGAACGCCGCGTCCAGGTAGCCGTGGTCGGCCCGGAAGACCGGCAGGAGCAGCTCGGGCTCGCTCATCAGGCCCCGGGCGCCGAAGTCGTCCAGCGCCCGGCGCACGACCGGGGCTGAGCGCTCGTTGGTGAGCAGGTAGTCGGCCAGGACGGTCCCGCGGTCCACCCCGAGGGCGGTCAGCAGCAGTGCGGCTGCCCAGCCGGTGCGGTCCTTGCCAGCCGAACAGTGGAACAGCAACGGCGGCCCGTCCGGGGCGGCCAGCAGGCGCAGCAGGGCGGCGAAGCGCTCGCGCGCCACCGGATCCGTGACGAACCACCGGTAGAGGCCGGTCATCAGCGCGGCCGCCCTGCCGTCGCCGAGCAGGGCCTGCTGGCGCTGCGGACTGTGGTCGGCCAGCGCGTCGCGGATCAGCAGGAAGATGTCGAAGTCCGCTGCCAGCAGCGGAAGATGATGAAGTGTCACACCGCCGGGCAGCCGGTCGAGACCGGCCTGGCGGACTTCTCCCATGCTCCGCAGGTCCACCACGCTGCGCAGGCCGAGCGCACCGAGCGGGGCGAGGTCCTCGGCGGTGACATGGTTCAGGCCATCGCTGCGCAGTGCCACCCCGCGCCGGAGAATCCGGTCGTCAGCCGCCCGGTACCCGCCCAGATCCCGCGCGTTGATCGCGCCGCGCAAACCGAGACTGCGTCCGACCAGCGACGTTCCGCGGCTCTCCGGTGACGCATTCCGTACGTTCCGGAATCCCCCCGACTCGGTATGCTGATCGACCACGCGAGCACCTCCATTGCATATTCGGACTGTCACATGGCACAGCCGTGCCCGATATTGCATGAACCTGCCCAACGGGGCGGCGAGATGTGCAAGAGTGTCATGCGCAACGACGACAGTGTAGGTGTCCCGCCCGCCCCACGGACCCACACCGTCAGTAACCGCGCGTAGCACTCGGCTTCCGGTTTTTCATTTCCAATTCATTATTTGCGCCGCCGGTACGGTTCCGGTCACAATCAGCGCCTTCATGGCCTCACCATGAACGTTGGTAACAGGTTCGCTGCACTCTCGCCCAATTGGTCCCTCACACCGCCTTCACTCGACCAGGATGGGCCCGGGCAGCCCGGCTGCCCGCGAACAGAGACACGGGCAGGCGAGCGCCGAGCAGCGGCGCGCCGGCCCCAAGGGGAGGATCACCATGGGTCGAGCGACCCGAAGAGTCGCCGCGTGCGCCGCGGCAGTCCTGCTGGCCAGCGGCCTGCAGATCACCCTGGCCCACGGCGACACGCCGCCCAGGATCGACCTCACCGTCCTGGTCGTCGACGACGGTGGTCCGTCCGTCGCCGCCATCGCGGCCGAGCTGAAGAGCCAGGGCACGCCCTACAAGGTCGTCAGTCTCAATGACCCCAACCGTCCCGTCATCAACTCGGCTTTCCTGAGTGACACGGTGAACGGCCAGCCCCGGGGGAAGTTCCAGGGCATCGTGCTGCCCAACGAAAACCCCTTCCCCAGCAGTGCCGCCGAGATGACGGCGATCGCGAGCTACGAAGCCGCATTCAACGTCCGCCAGATCGACGCGTACACCTGGGCCAGTCCGGCGGTGGGTCTGAACTACGCCCAGAATCCCGGATTCGTCGGCAGCCTCGACGGATTCCAGGGCGCGACCACGGCATCCGGAACTTCGGGACCGTTCGGGTACCTCAAGGGCAGCGTCCCGTTCGAGGACAACGCTCCCGACGTCAGCGAGAGCTACGGCTACCTGGCCACCCCGTACGCCGGCCTTCCGTCCGGCAGCTCCTTCGTCCCGCTGGTCGACGCGGCGATACCCAACACGACCTCCCGCGGTTCGCTGGTCGGCGAGTACACCCACGGCGGCCGCAAGGAACTTGTCGTCACGTTCGTCTACAACCAGTACCAGCAGCAGTACCGCCTGCTGGCCCGCGGCATGGTCGAATGGCTCACCCAGGGCGTCCACCTCGGCTACGACCGGAACTACTTCGCCACCCACGTGGACGACGTCTTCCTGGCCGACGACCGCTGGGACACCGTGCTGAAGTGCACCCCCGGCGACGTCACCTGCCCGCCCGGCACCCCGGAGACGGCCAACCCGATCCGGATGACCGTCGACGACGCCAACCACCTGAAGCAGTGGCAGACCGCCAACAACTTCACGCTGGACATGGTGTTCAACGGTGCCGGCAGCGAGGACTGGAAGTCCGACCACTCGACCACCGTGGACCCCACGGCGGACCGCCTGATCGCCGACCAGAACAGCTACCGGTGGGTCAACCACACCTACACCCACCCGTACCTGGGCTGCGTGCAGGACGTCACGGTGGTGCCGTGGCGCTGCACCAAGAACAGCGCGGGCAACACGGTCTGGACCGACCAGAGCACGATCTCCACCGAGATCACGAACAACGTCTCCTGGGCCGCCGCACACGGCCTCGGCTTCGACCCGCAGACCCTGGTCACCGGTGAGCACTCCGGCCTGATGACCGCACCGCAGGAGACCACCGACAACCCGAACCTGGCGCCGGTGCTGGCCGCCAACGGCATCAAGTTCACGGCCAGCGACGCCTCCCGCGAGACCGGCCAGCGGAACATCGGCTCGAACGTGCTGACCGTGCCGCGGTACCCGATGAACATCTTCTACAACGCCGGCACGGCGAAGGAAGAGGCCGACGAGTACAACTGGATCTACACCAGCGCGGCCAACGGCGGCAGCGGCATCTGCGAGAACAACGCCAACTCGACCTGCCTGACCCAGCCGCTGGACGTCAACACCGGTTACCAGTCGTACATCGTGCCGCTGGAGGCCCGGATCGACCTCGGCCACGTGCTGAGCAACGACCCCCGGCCGCACTTCGTGCACCAGTCGAACATCTCCGAGGACCGCATCCTCTTCCCGGTGCTGGAGAAGATCCTCGGCACCTACCGCTCGCTGCACGCGGACAACACCCCGATCGTGAACCTGAGCCAGCGCGAGGTCGGCCTGGAGTTCCAGCGCCGCGCAGCCTGGAACACGGCCCTCGCCTCCGGCCAGGTCACCGCCTACCGGGTCGGCGACACCGTCACGGTGAACGCGCCGGCCGGCGTTCAGGTCCAGGCCACCGTGCCGACCGGAACTGCTCAGAAGCTGTCCATCGGAACGGCCGCGTTCGGTTCCGCCTACGCCGGTACGCTCTCGGGTTGGGTGTCCCCGGGCGCCCTGCAGAGCAGCGTCACCCTGCAGCTGCCGTCCGCGCCGGTCGCCCCGGCCCCCGTCGCGCCGAACGTCGCGGCCGGCTCCGTCCCGGCCCCGGTGCCGACGGACAAGAAGGTCGTGCCGCAGGGCGTTGCCACCCCGGTCCCGGTGGGCCCGAGCGACAACACCCGCCGGTCCGCGCCGTCCCTGGTCCCGGGTAGCGGAACCCCGGTGCCCGGCAAGGACGTGACCGCTGGCACCATCGGTCAGGACAGCCACCGCGACGGGGTCGCGGCGAAGCACGGCAAGGCCTCTGGGGGGACGGCCTCGCCGAGCAGCACCACCGGACACTCCGGCAACCGGTAACCGGCAACACCCGCTGGTGGGGCCGGGCCGGTCGCCCGGCCCGGCCCCGCCACGGCTCCCGTTCCGGTCATCCAGGCCGGAACCGACGCAAGAACAGGAGGGGGGACAGGAATGCGCGTCACCCTGCTCACCGAGGGGACGTATCCGCACCAGCACGGCGGCGTGAGCGTCTGGTGCGACCAGCTCGTTCAGGGCATGCCCGACGTCGACTTCGACGTCATCGCCGTCACCGGAACCGGGCACGAACCACTGGCCTGGGAGCTGCCCGCCAACGTGCGGTCGGTCACCACCGCACCGCTGTGGGGGCCGGCCTCTGATGCCCGGCCGCCCCGTGGCAAGGAGATGCGGCGCTTCCTCAACGCGTACGAGCGCTTCCTGCACTCCATCCTCGACCCGGTCTACACCACCCACTTCGGGACCGAGCTGTACAACTTCGCCGACCTCGGCCGGGCCGGGCTGCTCAGCCCGGCGCTGCGCAGCGAGCGGGCGCTGCGCACCCTCCAGCACGTCTGGACCCGTGACTACCTGCCGACCGCCGTCTCCAGGCCCACCCTGCACGACGCCCTGAACGCCACCGACCTGCTGGAGCACGCCCTGCGGCCGCTCTCGGTCGAGCCGCCCAAGGACGGCGTCGCGCACGCGGCCAGCGGCGGGCTCGCCACCCTGCCCGGGCTGATCGCCGCACAGCAGTACGGCGTACCGTTTCTGCTGACCGAGCACGGCATCTACCTGCGCGAGCGCTACCTCGGCTACCGCACCGGCCCGTACCGCTGGCCGGTCAAGGCGCTGCTGCTCGGCTTCTACCGGATGCTCGCCGAGGAGAGCTACCGGCAGGCCGCGCTGGTCACCCCCGGCAACCGGTACAACCGGCGCTGGGAAGAGCGCGGCGGCACGCCGTCCTCGCACATCCGCACCGTCTACAACGGGGTGGACCCGGCGGCCTTCCCGCCGGCCGGCCCCGAGCCCGAGACGCCGACCCTCAGCTGGGCCGGCCGGGTCGACCCGATCAAGGACCTGGAGACGCTGATCCAGGCCTTCGCCATCGTCCAGCGTGAGATCCCCGAGGCGCGGCTGCGGCTCTTCGGCGGCACTCCCAAGGGCGGCGAGGCGTACCGGGACCGCTGCATAGCCCTGGCCGCCGAGCTCGGCATAGCCGACTCGGTGGCCTTCGAGGGCCGCGTCGCCGACATCACCGACGCCTACGCGGCGGGCAACGTGGTCATGCTCTCCAGCATCAGCGAGGGCTTCCCGTTCACCCTGATCGAGGCCATGTCCTGCGGCCGCGCGACCGTCTCCACCGACGTCGGCGGCGTGCGCGAGGCGGTCGGCGACACCGGCCTGGTCGTCCCCCCGCGCGAGCCCGAGCCGATGGCGGCCGCCGCGATCGAGCTGCTGCGCGACACCGAACGGCGCGCCCGGCTCGGCGAGGGCGCCCGGCTGCGGGTGATCGAGCAGTTCACCCTCCGCCAGAACATCGACGGCTTCCGCGGCATCTACACCGAACTCCTGGGCACCGCCCGCTGGATGCCCGGCGGCATGGTCGCCGTCACCGACCAGGTCCCCAGCCCCGACTGGGACCAGCAGCTGGCCGCCACCCGCCCCGAGCCGAGCGAGGTCGGGGCATGAGCGAGCGCAGCGAGCGAATCATCGAAAGGTGCGCGTCCCGCGAAGCGGCCGCCGAGTGCAACGAGGTGGGCGCATGAGCGGCCCACTGCGGCTGGTGCCCGACGAGGCCGGCCCCGAGCACACCGTGCAGCTGCGCACGCTGCCGCTCAAGCTCCGCCGGCCCGCCCCGCCGGAGCCCGAGCCGGAGGCGGAGGCGGAGGAGTCGCTCTACCTCTCCGCGGACCCGCTGGACGAACTCGCCGAGCGCCTGCGCGACGTCTGCGCCGACGCCGTCCACCCGTACGAGATCGCGGCCTTCCTGGAGTCCGACGGCCTCTCGGACGAGCAGGCCGCCCTGCTGTACGGCCGCCCCGACGCGTTCACCGTCGCCGAGGAGCTGTTCGAGAAGGTCGCCCGCCGCTACCCGGGCCCGAGCTCCGAGTTCGCCAACCCCTGGCGGGCCGACCCCTGGCGCTGCGTCGTGCGCGGCCTGGTGTTCGCCCTGCCCGGGCTCGGCTACCTGCTCGGCGCCAACCTGTTCGCGACCACCCGGATGCGCTTCGGCCTGCCCTCGGGCATGCTCGCGCTGTCCGTCGCCACGCTGGTCAGCTGGGGCTTCAACCAGGCGCTGGCGCACCGCTCCTACCGCTGGCTGGGCCGGCTGCGCCGCCGCGAGGCCGCGATCTGCCTGGCCGTCGGCGCCCCGGCCGGCGCCCTGGTCGCGGCGGCCACCGCGTACCTGGTCGGCGGGCCGCTCGGCGCGCTGTGCTTCGCCGCCGGACAGTCCTGCTACCTGGCCGCGGCCACCGTGCTGCTGGTGCTGGGACGGGAGAAGTTCCTGCTGCTGGCGCTCGCCCCGGCCTCGGTCGGCGCGGGCGTGGTGCTGGCGGTGGACGTCCCGCAGGTGGTCCGTACGGTCGTGCTGCTCGCCTCGCTGCTGCTGGCGGTCGGGCTCTGCGTCCGGGAGCTGCTGGTCTGCATCCGCGGCAACGAACGCGAGTCCGTCTCCCTGAAGCTGCCGGTCCGCCAGGAGGTCCCGCACCTGCTGTTCGGCCTGGCCTGCGGCGCGCTCACGCTGATCGCGGGCCTCGGCGAGACCCTCCACCAGGCCGTGCGGACCGGCGGCGACGCCGTACAGGGGGCCTCGACCACCCCGACCGGCCCGGCCATGATCGCGCTGACGCTCAGCCTGGGCCTCGCCGAGTGGCTGCTCTTCCGCTACCGGGCGATGGCGGTGGGCGCGCTGCGCACCAGTCACACCAGCGGCCAGTTCACCCGCCGCACCGGCGGCATCCTGCTCGGCTGCCTGTTCATCTACCTCACCACCGTGGCCGCGCTGGACGCCGCCGCGACCGTGCTGTGGCCCGGCGCCCCCGCGCTCGGTGTGCCGCAGCTCGCCGCGATGCTGCTCCTCGGCGGCTCGCTCTGGCTGGCGCTGCTGCTGAACGCCTTCGGGTTCAGCTGGAGCACCGCCCTCATCTGTCTGGCCGCCGCGGTCGCCGAGAGCGCCGGGCTGCTGGCGGGTGCGGACCCGATCGCCCTGCAGCTGATCGGCTGCGGGGCGGCCGCCCTCGTCCTCACCTCAATCGCCGGGCCCGCGCTCGGCCGCACCACCCAGCACCGCTGAACACACCGAATATCCCGCACGCCCCGATCCGCGTGCACCGTCGTACCCGCTCCACCCGAGACACCCACCGGGCCACGGCGGCCGGCCACCACAGAGCGTCGGTCCGCCCAGGCAGATCGAGAAAGCGAAAATCCGCATGAGCAGCGTCGCGGTTACCGGAGCCGAGGGCTTCATCGGCTCCCACCTCGTCGAGACCCTGGTCGCCGACGGGCACCACGTCCGCGCGATGGTCCAGTACAACTCGTTCTCGTCCTTCGGCTGGCTGGAGACCCTCTCCGAGGAGGTGCTGGAGTCCGTCGAGATCGTCCTCGGCGACGTCCGGGACCCGGGCTCGGTCAACGGCCTGGTCAAGGGCACCGAGGCGGTCTACCACCTGGCCGCCCTGATCGCGATCCCGTACTCCTACCGCGCTCCCCACTCGTACGTGGACACCAACGTCACCGGCACCCTGAACGTGCTGGAGGCGGTGCGCCACCTGGAGATCCCTCGCATGGTGCACACCTCCACCAGCGAGACCTACGGCACCGCGCAGACCGTGCCGATCACCGAGGACCACCCGATCAACACCCAGTCCCCGTACGCCGCCTCCAAGGCCGGCGGGGACCGGCTGGCCGACAGCTACCACGCCAGCTTCGAGACCCCGGTCGTCACCCTGCGCCCGTTCAACACCTTCGGCCCGCGCCAGTCGATGCGCGCCGTCATCCCGACCGTGATCGCCCAGGTCGCGGCCGGCCAGACCGAGATCACCCTCGGCGACCTGCGCCCGACCCGCGACTTCACCTTCGTCAAGGACACCGCGAACGCCTTCCGCACCGTGGGCACCGCGGCGGCCGCGACGGTGGTCGGCCGGACCTTCAACGCCGGTACCGGCGGCGAGATCTCGGTCGGCGACCTGGTCACGCTGATCGGCAAGCTGATGGGCGTGGACCTGGTGGTGAAGGAGGACGAGCAGCGCATCCGTCCGGCCAACTCCGAGGTCATGCGCCTGGTCGCGGACGCCACCCGGCTGCGCGAGGCCACCGGCTGGGCACCGGGCTTCAGCCTGGAGCAGGGCCTGGAGCAGACCATCGAGTTCTTCCGCGACCCGGCCAACCTGGCCCGCTACAAGACCGACATCTACAACGTCTGACCCGCCCCGAAACGATCATGCTCGTCCTGGTAACCAAGGTTCGTGTCCTGCACATCCTTTCCGTGGGGGAAACACCATGCACGCAGTGATCCTGGCCGGCGGCAAGGGCGTCCGACTCCGCCCGTACACCACCGCGCTTCCCAAGCCGCTCGTTCCGATCGGCGACCAGCACGCGATCCTGGAGATCGTGATGCGCCAGCTCGCCGCCGCGGGCTTCCAGAGCGTCACTCTGGCCATCGGCCACCTCGGCCACATCATCCGCGCCTACGTCGGCAACGGCTCCCAGTGGGGCCTGCGGGTCGGCTACGCCGTCGAGGACAGCCCGCTCGGCACCATGGGCCCGCTGCTCACCATGCAGGAGCGCCTGCCCGAGCACTTCCTGGTGATGAACGGAGACATCCTGACCGACCTGGACTTCGCCGGGGTGCTCAAGCACCACGAGGCCTCCGGCGCCCCGCTGACCATCGCCACCTACGCCCGCCAGGTCAAGATCGACTTCGGTGTGCTGACCGCCGACGAGGGCGTCATCACCGGCTTCCAGGAGAAGCCCAGCATCGACTACCGCGTCTCGATGGGCGTGTACGGCGTCTCCCGCTCGGCGCTCGCCAGGTACACCCCCGGCCTGCCACTGGGCTTCGACGAACTGGTGCTGGACCTGCTGGCCGCCGGCACCCCGCCCGCCGCCTACGAGTTCGGCGGCTACTGGCTGGACATCGGCCGCCCCGACGACTACGACCGGGCCAACGCCGAGTTCTCCACCATCCGGCCGGTCCTGATGCCCTTCGAGTCCACCGGTGTCACGCCGGGCGTCGCGGAGCTGCCGATCCCGGCCGCCCGCACCGCTCCGGACGACGTGGTCGCCGAGCCCACCGCCGTGGGCGCCGAGAGCGACGGACGGGCCGCGTGAGAATTCTGCTCCTCGGCGGCGACGGCTTCCTCGGCCGTCACGCCACCGCCGTCCTGCGGTCACTGCCCGGTGCCACCGTGCTGACCGCGGGGCGACGGCCCGCCCACGACCTCCGGCTGGACCTGGCCACCGCCCAGGCCGGCCCGCTCGGCGAGGAACTGTCCGCGCTGGCCCCCGACGTGGTGGTCAACTTCGCCGGCGCGGTGGCCGGCAGCGCGGTCACCCTCGCCGAGGTGAACGCCCGCGGCCCCGCGGTGCTCTGCGAGGCGCTCTCCCTCGGCGCCCCGAAGACCCGTCTGGTGCACATCGGTTCGGCCGGCGAGTACGGCGTCTGCGCGCCGGACGAGTCGCTGTCCGAGGACGCCGACGCCCGCCCGGTCGGCGTGTACGGCGCGACCAAGCTGGCCGGCTCCCTCGCGGTGGCCGGCTCGCCGCTGGACGCCGTGGTGCTGCGGGTGTTCAACCCGGTCGGCCCCGGCGCCCCGGCGGGCTCGCTGCCCGGCCGGCTCACCGCCGAGCTGCGCCGGGTGGCGCCCGAGGGCGCCGACGGCGTGATCACGGTCGGCGACCTCTCCGCCTACCGCGACTTCGTCGACGCCCGGGACGTGGCGAAGGCGGTCGGTCTCGCCGTCACCGCCGACCGTCCGCTCCCCCGGGTGCTCAACCTGGCCTCCGGGCACGCCCGGCAGGTCCGCGCGATCGCCGACGGGCTGGTCGCCGCGGCCGGCTTCACCGGCCGGATCGACGAGAGCGGGGCGGGCTCCGAACGCTCGGCCGCGGTCTCCTGGCAGCAGGCCGACGTGTCGGCCGCCGCCCGGGAACTCGGCTGGCAGCCGGAGACGGACCTCGCCGACACCCTGCGCGACCTGTGGCTCGACACCGCGGGGACCACGTCCGACCCGGTGGTCGCATGATCGCCGGGACCACCCCCGACGCCCGCCTGCTGGTGCCGCTGTACGTCCACCCCGCGGTGGACCCGGCGGCCTGGCAGGCGGTCGCCGCCGCCGACCCCGCCCGGATCGCCGCCGTCGTGCTCAACCTCGCCGACGGCCCCGGCGACGTCCCGGACCACGTCTTCACCGAGGCGGCCGACGAACTCCGCGCCGCGGGACTGCCGTTGGTCGGCTACACCGACACCGACTACGGCCGAAGGCCGCACGCGGCCGTGGTGGGCGACATCCTGACGTATCGTCAGCGACACGGCATCACCGGCGTCTACCTCGACCAGGTGACGACCCACCCGGGCGCGCTGGCGCACTACCGGCGGCTGGCCACGGCCGCCCGCGCGGCCGGCTGCGGCACCGTGGTGTTCGGCCACGGCGAGCACCCGGACCCGGGCTACGCCGAGGTCGGCCTGGCCGACCTGCTGGTCACCTTCGAGGGCGACTGGGAGGCCTACCGCACCATGACGATGCCGCTGTGGACCGCCAGACACGCGGCCTCCCGCTTCTGTCACCTGATCTACGACGTCCCCACCGAGCACGCCCAGGACGCCGCCGCCCTGATCGCCGCCCGGCGAGCCGGCGTCGGCTGCGCCGTACCGGGAGCCGGGGACAACCCCTGGCGCACCCTGCCGTACGGCCTGAACGCCGCCGAACTGACCTGACCCGATCCCGGAGTCCGACTACCGTGAACCGTCGCAACCGGCTACTTCCGGCCGCCCTGTCGCTCGCCACCGCCACCGCCCTGCTGGTCAGTTCGTGCAGCAGCTCGGGATCGGAGGACGACCAGGACTCGGCCGACGGCACCCCGAGCAACACCCCGGTGGCCACCGCACCGACCACCCCGGGCAGCACCGGTACCCCCGGCACGCCCGACCCGAGCACCGCCCCGGAGACCCCGCCCCCCGCGCCGCCCACCACCCCGGGCACACCCAGCGCCCCCGGCACCTCGGGACCCGCCCCCGGCACCCCCGGCACCCCCGGTCACACCACGCCGCCGGGAACCGGCACCCCGCCCGGCAACCCCGCACCGCCGCCGGCCGGCACCCGCTGGCAGCCCGCTCCCGGCCTGGCCTGGCAGTGGCAGCTCGGCGGTTCGGTGGACCAGTCGGTGGACGTCCCGGTCTACGACATCGACGGCTTCGAGAACGACGCCTCGGTGGTGGCCGCGCTGCACGCCAAGGGCCGCAAGGTGATCTGCTACATCAACGCCGGCTCCTGGGAGGACTTCCGCCCCGACTCCGCCGCCTTCGCCAAGTCCCTCCAGGGCTCGGACACCGGCTGGAAGGGCGAGAAGTGGTTCGACATCCGCAAGCTCGACCAGCTGAAGCCGCTGATGGCAGCCCGCTTCGACATGTGCAGGAGCAAGGGCTTCGACGCCGTCGAGCCCGACACCATCGAGGCCTACAACCAGAACAGCGGCTTCCCACTGACGCCCGATGACCAGCTCAGGTACAACCGGATGCTGGCACAGCTCGCCCACGAACGCGGCCTGGCCATCGGTCTGAAGAACGACCTCGACCAGATCCCGGCACTGCTCGCGGACTTCGACTTCGCGGTCAACGAGGAGTGCGCGCAGTTCGACGAGTGCGACCGGGTCGCACCCTTCGTCAAGGCGGGCAAGGCGGTCTTCCACGTCGAGTACAAGCTCGGCACGGACCAGTTCTGCACCAAGGCCAAGTCGCTGGGCTTCAGTTCGATGCAGAAGAAGCTCGAACTGAACGCCTGGCGCAAGCCCTGCTGAGGCCTCCCACTCCCGTCGCGCGGGTGACCCGGACCAGGGTCACCCGCGCGAGGGTCACTTGACCGCCAGCCAGATGACGGTGCCGAGCACCACCAGCACGACGACGGCGACCAGCGCGATCACGCCGGTGCGACTGCCGCTCTTGCTGCTGCCGTAGGTGGAAACGTTGCCCGGCGCCTGCGGGGCCGGAGTCTCGTCGACGAACGCCCGGAACATCTGGGTGCTGCCGGCGGGGTCGTAGTCGTTGTCAGCCATGGCACGGACTCTAACGAATCGGCCCACCTCAGGCACACCCCGGACCCCCGTCATGCGGGCCACACCACTCCCACGTGCGACAGCGGTATGACAGCATCGTCAAGACCGCGCCGTTCCCGGAATGCCGGGCCGCACAATGCGGTTGACTGCGATCATGACCGGAAACCACAGCCGGGTGAGCCTCGGCACCTCCGACCTGTCCGTCTTCCCGCTCTCCCTCGGCGGCAACGTCTTCGGCTGGACAGCGGACGAACAGCAGTCCTTCGCCGTCCTGGACGCCTACGCGGCGGCCGGCGGCAACTTCGTCGACACCGCCGACGTCTACTCCTCCTGGGCCCCGGGCAACACCGGCGGCGAGTCCGAGACCGTCCTCGGCAACTGGCTGCGCAGCCGCGGCAACCGCGAGGACGTCGTGATCGCCACCAAGGTCGGCATGCACGCCGACCGGAGCGGTCTGGGCGCGGCCACCATCAAGGCCGCGGCCGAGGACTCGCTGCGCCGCCTGGGCGTCGAGCGGATCGACCTCTACTACACCCACCGGGACGACGACACCCCGGTCGAGGAGTTCGTCACCGCGCTGGACGAGCTGGTCCGCGCGGGCAAGGTCCGGGCGGTCGCCGCCTCCAACATCTCCGCCGAGCGGCTCGCCGAGTCGCTGGCCTTCGCCGAGCGCGAGGGCCTGGCGAAGTACGTCGCCGTCCAGCCGCACTACAACCTGGTCTCCCGCGACACCTTCGAGGGCCCGCTGGCCGACGTGGTCGCCGAGCACGGCCTGGCCACCGTCCCGTACTACGCGCTGGCCTCCGGCTTCCTGACCGGCAAGTACCGTCCGGGCGGCGCGGGCGTGGACAGCGCCCGCGCCGAGGGCGCCGCCCGCTACCTGGCCGAGCCGCGCGGCCCCAGGGTGCTGGAGGCCCTGGACGCCGTGGCCGCCGAGCATGAGGTGGAGCTCGCCGCCGTCGCCCTGGCCTGGCTCACCGCCCGTCCGACGGTCGCCGCCCCGATCGCCAGCGCCCGCACCGTCGAGCAGCTCCCGCCGCTGCTGGCCGGCGCCGCCCTGGAGCTCACCCCGGAGCAGACCGCCCTGCTGGACGCCGCCTCCGCCTGAGCCCGCCCGGCTCCATCCCGGGCCCTCGCAGGCCGCGAACAGCGCCCCACCCGGGGCGCTGTTCGCGGCCTGTCGCGCTTCCGTCGGCGGCAACGTGCCTGGGAACCATCAGACCCGATGGAAAGTCATATTCACGAATTACCGTGAACGCATCAAGACGCCCCGAGCTGCGCAACCGCTCCATCCGCTGGGACAACCAGGTGGCCACCCTCGGCAACCTCCTCTACGACCTCGCCCAGCGCCTGCGGAAGACCGCAGACCGGTACACGGCCGCCGAGAACACCAACAAGCAGAGCCTGTCCGGCGGGAACTGAGGGGGCCACCACCGTTCTGAGCTACGAGATCGTCCGCAACGCCAGGACCGAGCCGCTGCACGCGGCAGCCGAGGAGTGGAAGACCCTCCAGTCCCGCTACACCGGCCTGAAGGACCGGCTGACCGACGACGTCGCCGACAAGCTGGCCGCCGGATGGGAGGGCGAGGCCGCCACCCAGGCCCGCGCGCAGATCCAGAAGGCCGCCGAGCAGATCGACGCCGCCGGCAAGGAATCCGCCGACATCAGCGGACTGCTCGCCGACGCCGCCCAGCAGTTCGCCGCCGCCCAGACCCGGCTGAAGAAGATCGCCGACGAGGACGGCCCGGCCGGCGACAAGGGCGGCCTGGCCTGGGCCGCCGCCGCCTGCCCCGGTGGCACCACCGCCCTCTTCACGGTGGACACCGTGTTCGACGGGGACCGGACCGGCGCGCCCGACCCGGCCCTGGAGAAGGACGCCCTGCGCGGCTTCGCCACCCGCTCCGCCCAGCGCCACGGCTGCTCAGCCCCGCAGCTGCCCTGAACGCGGTCCGGGCCCCCGGCAGCGCGGCGCTGTCGGGGGCCCGTCACGGCTGCCGGACTACGGCCGCCCGAAGTGGGTCGGGTAGTAGCCCTGGCTGAGGGTCGAGACCCGGACGGTCGTGCCCGGCCGCGGCGCCTCCACGAACTTGCCGCCGCCCAGGTAGATCCCCACGTGGTGGATCCCCGAGGCCCGGCCGCTGTCGGACCAGAACACCAGGTCGCCGCGGCGCAGCTGCCCGGAGCTGATCGGCGTGGTCGCCGCGTACTGGTCGTCGGCCACCCGCGGCAGGCTGATCCCCGCACGCCGGTAGGCCTGCTGGACCAGCCCCGAGCAGTCGTAGCCGGACGGGCCGTTGCCTCCCCAGACGTACGGCTTGCCCAGCTGGGCGAGCGCGTAGTCGATGGCCGACTCCATGCTCCCGGAGGCCGGCGCCGGATTCGTGGCGGGACGGTTCGCGGGCTGCGCGGGAGCCGGAGCCGAACCGCCGCCGGACTGCCCGGTGCGGCTCGCGTAGACGTCGTAGTGGCTGGTCCACCGCCACTCGCCGGAGCCGTTCTTGAACCAGTACTTGGAGCCGTCCCACCCCTGGCGCATCCCGGAGGAGGAGGCCGAGCCGTTGGAGACGGGCTGGGCGCCGGAGCCGGCCGAGCCGCCGGACTGCCCGGTGCGGCTCGCGTAGACGTCCTGGTGGCTGGTCCACCGCCACTCGCCGGAGCCGTTCTTGAACCAGTACTTGGAGCCGTCCCACCCCTGCTTCCCGGCCGCGGCCTGGGCGGATCCGGCACCGGCCGTCAGGCCGACGACGCCGGCACCCGCCAGCACGGTGGTGGCCAGGCAGGTGCTCCGCACGGCCCGGTGTATTCGGCTGCCGCCGGCCGCCGTCGCGGAGCGGGCGGTGCGTGGCCTGGCGGCGCAGTTCGGGCAGCCGCAGCCCGCGACCGCGGGGATGCTGCCGAGGCGCTCCTCGAAGCCGATCAGACCGGGATCACCGTCGGAGCCGGTACCGGCTCCGGCGTACGCGCCGGTGGCTATCCTCATGCGGGTCGTCCTTCCTTCCGTCCGGCACGGCTGGCCGGGGGCGGTACCGAGGCGGCCACTCCGGCCGGGGCGACGAAGGCGACCAGCAGCTGTTCCATCAGCGCGCTGCGGGCGGCCTCGTCCAGTTCGTGCGCGGTCGCCCGCTCCAGCCGGCGGACGGCGAGCGCCGCCGCCTCCACCGCGTCGTCCACCAGCACCGTCCGCAGGCCCGCGTCCAGGTCGGCCAGCCGGCGCCGGCGCATCGACTCGGCCACCTCGGGCGCGTAGTCCAGGGCCAGCGGCTGCACCGAGTAGACCTCCAGCCCGGCCGGGGCGGCCTCGGCCGCCAGCGCCCTGGTCATCTCGTCGGCGAACCACTGGCCGTCGCGCAGCGCGGGGCCGGGCGCCGCGTTGCTGTCGCAGGGCAGGATGGACGCGGTGCGGGTGACCACCGCCTGGACCTGCTCGCGCAGGTAGCTCTCGTGGTCCTCGATCGCCAGCAGCGCCCGGGCGGTGTCCTTGACCCGCCAGACGATCAGCAGCCGGACCACGATCGGCGTGCCGGTGCGGTCCACCACCTTGACCGGCTCGCTGCGCCAGTGCCGCAGCCGGACGTCCACCCGACGGCGGCGCAGCAGCGGGTTGACCCAGACCAGGCCGGTCCGGCGGACGGTGCCCCGGTAGCGGCCCCAGCGGGTCAGCACCCGGGTCTCGCCGCCCGCGTTGGCCAGCAGCCCGGCGAGCGTGAACACCACCAGCAGGCCGGCCGTGGCCGCCGCGGCGATGGACCGGGCGTCCACCTCCACCCGGCCGCTCTCCTTCACGGCGCTGCCGCGCAGGTCGGGCAGCACGTCCCAGTACGGGATGACGCCGGTGCGCAGCAGCACGAACAGCACCCCGGCCACGCCGATCAGCACCGCGAGCAGGGCGATCCAGCCGGGCAGCGAGGTGGCGCGGTGCTCGCGCACCGCCTGGTCGGCGCGCGGCGGGCGCCGGGAGGTGGTGGCGGTCGGCACCCCGGCAGCGGTCTCCAGGAGTTCGACGGTCTCCGGGGCGGCCGTCTCCAGCGGGTCGCGCAGGTCCGCGGAACCGGCCGGCGAGGGACTCGGGACGACGGCCAGCGGGGTGGTCGCCGGGCCGCCGTCGGCAGGGCCGCCCGCCTTGACGGTCTTGACGGCCGTGGTCCTGGCCAGCGGGCTGGCTCCGGAGGCGGAACGTTCCGGCAGTGCCGGGGGGAGCGCCTTGGGCAGATTGTCGGGTCGCTGCGAAGAATCGCGGGTGACGTCCATGCACGGGTCCTCTGGGTCGGTGTGTCGCGCAACGGGCGGCCCGGATCTGACGGGCAGTGCCAGGGTCAGGCTAAGTTCATACGTCATCAAATGCGACATTTGAGTAGAGGTGTGTCGACATTTACTGACGAATCATCCAAAGCCGACCTGACGCGCAGGCACATGAACGGATGGTCGGGACGGTTCGGCGCGGGTCAGCGCCGAGAAGCACCGGTCCTGTGGGAGAACACCCGACGGGTGATCAGGCCGAGACCGGTGAGCACCAGCAGGACTCCGGCGAGTCCACCGCGCCAGCCCGACTGGGCGGGCCGGCCGGACGCGCCCTGCCCGGGCTCCGTCGACGGCGCGGCCGGCGGCGCGGCCAGCGGCCGGATCGCGCCCCCGGACGGCTCGTCGGACCCGGTCGGGTCGGCGGGTCCGGCCGGATCGGCGGATCCGGCCGCCGAGGGCGCGGACTTCACCGCGGCGACGGCCGCCGGCGAGGCGGCGAGGCCGGGGGCCCTGAGCGGGGAGGCGGAGGCGGCGGTCGAAGGAGTCGGGACGACGGGCCTGGCGGAAGCGGGGAGCCCGGCAACCGCCGCCGAGGCCGACGAGGTCACCGAAGCCGCCGCGCTCGGGTTCGCCTTCGCGGGACCCGGCGGCTTCGCCGACGCACCGGAGGACGCCGGGCTCGACTGCGTCGGACTCACCGTCACCGGCCGGGCACCCAGCGGCGGAACGGCGATCGGCGCCACCGCGAAGGAGGGGCTCGGCGAGGCCGCAGCCGCCGGAACCGGCGCACTCGGGCTGGGCCTGGCGGGGCTCGGCTCGGTGGGGCTCGGCCGGGCCTGGTTCGACGGAACCACCGACGAGGACGGACCGGATGCCACCGGAGCACCGGGCCTGGCCGAAGCCGGCCCTGCCGGGCTCGCCGTCACCGGACTCGGCACCGCCCCCCGGCTCGGCACCGCCCCCCGGCTCGGCACCGCCGTCGTAGGCACCGCAGCCGTGGGCGCCACCGCCGTAGGCACCGCAGCCGTGGGCGCCACCGCCGTGGGCACCGCCGCCACCCCGGCGACCCGCACCGGCACCGGATCCGCCGAAGTCCCGTTCCCCGCCCGGTCGGTCGCCGTGACGATCAGCCACTGCTCCCCGTCCACCAGATCCCGGTTGGCCGTGCAGGTCCAGCTCCCGTCGAGCGCCGCCGTCGCCCCGCACAGCACCGTCCGCCGCTCCGGCTCCATGCCCGCACCGGCCCGCACCGTGACCAGCACGTCCGAGCCCGGCGCCGCCCGTCCGGCGAGCCTGGGGCGGCTGACCCGCACCGTCTCCCCCGAGGCCGGCGAGGTGAGCACCGGCCGGTCCGGCAGGGCGGTGTCGACGACCAGCGCGACCGGCTGCCCGGCCGTCCGGTTCCCCGCCGGGTCGACCGCGACCGGGGTGAGCAGGTGCTTCCCGTCCGTCAGGTTCTCGACGGGCAGGCAGGACCAGTGACCGTCCGCCGGCACCCCCGTGATGCACAGCTCGTCCGCCGAGCCCTGGTCGACGACCGAGACGGTGCTGCCCGCCTCGCCGGTGCCGGTGAGCCGGAGCCCCGGGTCGTTGGTGTACCCGGCGATGGAGAGCGTGGGGGCGACGGGCGGCGCGGTCCTCACGGTGACACTGACCGGCTCACCGCGCAGCACCACGCCACCGCGGGTGGTCTCCACCGGGGTGAGGCCGTGCGGGCCGGCGGCCAGCGCCGTGCCGGGGCGGCAGGACCAGCCGCCGCCGCGCTCGACCTCGGCCGTGCAGAGCGCGGTGTCGCCCTCCCTGACCTCCACGCCGGCGCCGGGCAGGGCGCCGCCGCCACTGATCCGCGGCCTGTCGTCGGCGAGGACGGCGCCGTCGAGCGGCTCGGCGATCTCCGGCCGGGCGGCGCCGACCGTCAGCTCGACCTGCTGGTCGATGACCTGCCCGGAGTCGGCGAAACCACCGGAGGTGACGAGCTGTCCGGCGTCGCGGCCGATCCGCAGCCGGGCCCAGGTCACGCCCGAGACCGCACCGGGCGGAACGGTCCACTCCAGGGTGGCGGTGTCGGCGCCGGGCCGGATCTCGGTCTGCACCCGCTCGGCGGGATCGAACCGTCCGGTGTGGCCGAAGTCGATCCAGCCCGCCAGGGTGGCGGGCCGGTCGCCGACCGCGACCGGGACGGTGAGCCGGTAGTAGCGGCCGATCGCGGCCTCGGTGGGGAAGCCGATCGCCGGGTCGGCGCCCCGGTACTCGCCGCGGCCGGGACGGAGCCCGGGCTGCGGGTCCGCGAAGGGGCTGCGCGGACCGGCCCCGTGGTCGAGCCGGACCAGCGGCCCGCCGTCCGGCGCCTCGGCGGAGCGGCTCCGGCCGGGGCCCGCCGGAGCGCTCGCGTCGGCGCCCAGGAGGAGGTCGGAGAGCAGGTGCGAGGCGTTGCCGTAGTCCTGCGGGGCGGTGCCGAGGCCTTCGTCGACGGTCACGGTGTAGGCCTGGCGCAGGACGGGCGGGGCCGTGGTGCTGCCGGCCCGGGCGACCGAGCGCTGCTCGACCCGGAACACCGCGGTGCGCACCGTCCCGGCCAGTTCCAACGAGCCCTCGGCCGCCGAGCCGGGATCGCCGTCGGAGGCTCCGTCCCGGCTCGCGGGGGCCAGCACCCGGCCGTCGACCGTCCAGCCGGACCAGGGGGTGCGGTCGACCAGGACGGGGGCGGCCGGCGTGCCGCCGGTGAGCGTCAGCCGGGCCGCGGTGCCGGTGCTGCCGGAACTCCCGGTGGCGAGTGCGGCCAGACCGCTGAGGTGCAGCCGGGGATTGCGGACCGGCCGCGAGAATTCCAACCGGAGCGTGCCCGCGGTGCGCCAGGAACCGTCCGCCTGCGGACGGGCCGGGGCGAGGCCGAAGGTCTGCGCGGGATCTCCCGGCCGCATTCCGTCCGCGTAACGGGCGGCCGGACTCCCCCCACCGGAGCGGTCCGCCAGTTCGCCGGGCTCGGCGGTGACGCCGAATCCAGGAGCGGCGTCGAAATCGACCCGGACCGAAAGCCCGGAGGGAAGCACCGCCCGGTGCTCCGCGGACCAGGTGTCAGGGAACTGCCGGGCCACCGCGAGCGGGGCGTTCCAACCGGTCAGCAGCCCGGTCGCGAGGACGGCCAGGGCCGTGGCCGTGCGGGGAAACTGTCGGCTCATCCGGCTCTCCTTCGCGATCGCTGCCGGGGTGGTGGGCAGTCTGCACAAGATCGGACAAAAAGGAATCACGATCCTGGGCCGGTCATACTGCGACACCTGCGCCTTTGGCCGTGTCCCACCCGTTCGGCGGTCATTGGGGCGGCAGGACGGGATGTACCCGAAACGGCTGCATTTCATCCATTAGGCGGCAATCGACACCACCCGAACGGACGCGGGAACGGGACTTCAGGACCCATCCGGCAGACCCCGGCATCCTGGACCCGACCATTCACCGGAACCCTGTGTTCGATTCCGCGGTGACGCCTCCGGTGACACCTCCGGCGACGCTTCCGGCGGGGCCCGGCGAGAACGAAAGAAGCCCCCGGCCGATGGCCGGGGGCTTCTTGCTGGTGCGCTCAGCAGGATTCGAACCTGCAACCTCTTGATCCGTAGTCAAGTGCTCTATCCGTTGAGCTATGAGCGCAAGGAACGGGCGAACCCGATCTTGCGGAGTTTGGTGCGCTCAGCAGGATTCGAACCTGCAACCTCTTGATCCGTAGTCAAGTGCTCTATCCGTTGAGCTATGAGCGCTCGCCCTGGTGAACGTTGCCTCCGGGGCGTTGCGGGGACAACATTACATGACCTGCGGCGCAGGGCGAAATCGGTTGTTCCGGGCCCCTGCCGGCCCCGCCGGAGCCCGTTCGACCCCGCGCCGCCACGACCCGGCCACCGCCCCGGACCTGCCCCGTTCCCGTCCCGAACCCGCACCGGGAACGCGAAGAGCCCCCGCCGACGAGATCGTCGACGGGGGCTCCCGACTGGCGGAGGCTGAGGGATTTGAACCCTCGATCAGGAATAACCCCGAAACCGCATTAGCAGTGCGGCGCCATAGACCGGACTAGGCGAAGCCTCCCCACAGGGACCGTACCCGCGCGAGCGGACTCGTTCCGTGTGCCAGTGATGATGCCATAACCCTGGGGCTCGGCACCAACCGCTGCCAACGTTACTAGGCGGGTCGTCCCCGCCGCAAAGAAGAATGAGATACTGCCGTCTCCGGAGGAGCTGCCCCGAGCCGAGGAGACCTGTCGACGTGAGCAGCAGGCCGATCCGAGGCGCTGCTCGCCTCGCCGCCATACTCGACGCCCTGCCCGACGCGTTGCTGCTGGTGAACAGCAACGGCACCGTCGTGGACGCCAACAGCGCGGCGGTCCAGGCGTTGCAGGCACCGGGCACCTCACTGGTCGGCATGGGCGTGCTGGGCCTGCTGCCCGAGTTCGACCCCAGCCGCATCCCCGGCTCGATGCGCCCGGCCACCCGCGACGGCGACGCCCCCGACCGTCCGGTCCGGATGACCGCCCACCGCACCGACGGCACCACCTTCCCGGTCGAGGTCTCCGGCAACGACTTCGCCGACGACGGCGACGGCCGCGGCTACGCGCGCTCCCCGTACGACTCGTACCGCGAGAACTCGCCCTCCTCCTCCGACCTGCTCCTGCTGCTGGTCCGCGACCTCTCCGGCCGGCTCGGCGTCGAGGCCGAGCTGCGCCGCCAGCACAAGCAGACCGAGATGATCCTGCGCGCCGCCGCCGAGGGCGTGCTCGGCGTGGACCTCGAAGGCCGCTGCGTGCTGGTAAACCCGGCCGCGGCGCACATCCTGGAGTACCGAGCGAGCGAGCTGGGCGGGCGCGAGCTGCACCCGCTGATCCAGCACTCCAGGGCCGACGGCACCCCGCTGGCGCTGGAGGAGTCCGCGCTGCTGGACACCCTGACCTCCGGGCGCAAGCACCGGGTGCGCGGCACCGTGCTGTGGCGCAAGGACGGCCGGCCGGTGACCGTCGACCTCACCACCGCCCCGGTCCGGGACGGCGACCAGCTGGTCGGCGCGGTGATGACCTTCACCGACCGCAGCCGCGAACTCGCCCTGGTCGCCCGCAACGAGCACCTCACCGCCGTCCTGGAGAGCGAGCTGGGCGGCGCGCTGAACGCGCTGAACCAGCGGCTCGACGCGCTCGCCGCCGACCCGGCCGGCCAGCTCTGGCCGGAGGCCAACTGGACGCTGCGCCGGCTGGCCGCCGAGTGCCGCCGGTTCGGGAAGCTGATCGACGGAGTCCTCGACCACCAGCGCTGCGAGGCCGGCGAGAGCGGCGGCGGCGAGGCCAGGGACGGCGTCGGGGAGAGCGCCAAGGACGGCAAGGAGCCCAAGGCCGGCAAGGACGGCAAGGCCGGGCGGAAGACCGCGCCCCGGGTACCGGTGGGCCTGGACAAGGTGGTCCGCCGGGCCGTCGAGGAGGCCGGCGAACTGGTCGGCCCCGGCCGGGTCAGGTTCTCGGTGCACGCCGCCGCGGTCGAGGTGATCGCCGACGAGCGGCGGCTGGCCCAGGCGCTGGCCCACCTGGTCGCCGACGTCAGCGGCATCGGGCTGGCGCTGGACGCCCCCGTCCCCCCCTCCCCCGGTCTGACCGTGCCCGGGCTGAACGGCGCCGCCGCGCCCGCGCTGCCGCCCGCCCCCGAACCGCCGACCGTCGTGCTGGCCGCCGCCCAGCGCGGCGAGGTCGCCCGGGTCGAGATCCGCGGCCCCGGCGTCGGCGGCAGCCCCGTCCACCTTCCGATAGCCAGCGCGGTGGTCGAGCGCCACGGCGGCGTGCTCCAGCCGCACGAGCTGCCCGGCAAGGCCGGCACCACGTACGTCGTCGAGCTACCGCTGGACCCGGTCGCCGCGAAGGCCGCCGCCGAACGCGCCTCCGCCGAGGGCCGCTCCGACCGCCCCAAGGAGAGCGACAGCGCCGTCCTGCCCGAGCTCCCCGGCATCCCGCAGCTGCCCAGCAGCGGTGAGCCCGCCGAGCCAGAGGCGGCCGGCGAGCAGCCGGGACCGGAGAGCGCCGAGGCGGAGCGGGCGCCCACCGAGGAGCCCCCCGCCGAGCGGCGCGGCCGCCGCGGCCGGCCGAGCAGCGAGACCCCGGCGCCCGGTGGCCCCGGCACTCCCGCCACTCCTGGCACCGCCGGGACTCCCGGCACCCCCGACATTCCGGCCGACCAGTGGCCGAACGCCCCCGCCCGGGTCGAGCGGGCCGTCCCCGAGCAGTGGAACGGCACCGGCAACGACCCCGCGTACGGCCGCCAGGGCCTGGCCGGTCCCGACGGCGCGCAGAGCGACCCGTGGGGCAAGGACGACGGCCGCTCCGGCCCCGCGTACGCCGTGCCCGTCGAGGGCGACCGGGCGGCGCAGCCGAGCC